>NZ_CBFHKW010000015.1:19096-34055 GCF_965656515.1 Celeribacter marinus | reverse complement strand
CGTAGCGCTCCATGAACCGCTCGCCCTCGGAGTTGGTCAGATAACCACCCTCCCCGCGCGCGCCCTCGGTGATCAAACAGCCGGAGCCGTAGATGCCCGTTGGGTGAAACTGAACGAACTCCATATCCTGAAGCGCTAGACCCGCACGCGCCACCATGCCGCCGCCATCACCCGTACAGGTGTGCGCAGAGGTCGCGGAAAAGAATGCACGACCATAACCGCCCGTGGCCAGAACGACCATCTTGGCTTTGAACACATGCATCGTGCCGTCATCAAGTTTCCAACACACAACGCCCTGACACTGGCCGTCCTCGGACATGATCAGATCGATGGCGAAATACTCAACATAAAATTCAGCGTTGTTTTTGAGCGATTGACCGTAGAGCGTGTGCAAGATCGCGTGACCGGTGCGGTCGGCGGCGGCACAGGTGCGCTGCACGGGGGGGCCTTCGCCGAACTCGGTTGTGTGACCGCCAAAGGGACGCTGATAAATCTTGCCTTCTTCGGTGCGCGAAAACGGAACGCCGTAGTGCTCTAGCTCGTAAACCGCCTTGGGCGCTTCGCGGGCGAGGTATTCCATCGCGTCCGTATCCCCGAGCCAGTCGGAGCCTTTGACGGTGTCATACATGTGCCACTGCCAGCTATCAGGCCCCATGTTGCCAAGGGAGGCCGCGATGCCGCCTTGGGCCGCGACCGTGTGGGAGCGGGTCGGGAACACTTTGGTCACGCACGCCGTGCGCAACCCCTGTTCCGCCATGCCAAGCGTCGCACGAAGGCCGGAGCCACCCGCGCCAACCACAACCACGTCATAGTCGTGTACTTCGTATTCATATGCAGCTGTCATTGAGATTATTCCTTACAGCGCGAGTTTCACGAGCGCGAAGAGGCCGGTGGCCATCAGCGCATAAGAGAACATATTCACCGCGATAATGGTGAGCTTGCGTTTTAGTCCGCCCACGTAGTCCTCGATCAACACCTGTGCGCCGCGCATGAAATGCACAAAACCCACAACAAGGGTCAGACCTGCGACGATAGCGGGAAAGGGGCGCGCATAATATGCGGTCACGTCCTCATACGAGTCTCCGATTGCGGACCCCACGGTGAAGATAAACAAAGGCACGAGGATCAAAAGGCCAATCGACGAGACAATCATAAACCAATGATGCGCGGCCCCATGCCCTGCGGCACCAAGGCCTTCGGCTTTTTTACGGTCGGTGAGAAATGCCATGATAAGCCTCCTTAAACCACGATTGCGGTGAAGATGGTGAGGACCGTGGCGCCGACAAACATGCCCCAGCCCAGTTTCTCGGAAATCGCGACCTCGAGGCAATAGCCGAAGTCCCAAAGCAGGTGACGCACACCACCCAAAAGGTGATACCAAAGCGCCCAAGCCGAGAAGAACATGATCAGATCACCCACCCAATAGGTGACAATGCCATCCACAACCTCAAAATACGCCGATGATGTCGCGGCGGCCAACAGCCACCAAACAATCAACATCGCAGCTAGAATTAGGGCGTTGCCCGTAATCCGAACCATAATAGAGGAGATAGACGTCATTTGAGGCCGGTAATACTGGCCGATCATAAAGGGTGATAGCGGGCGATTATCGCCGTTAGCATCAGCCATGGCACTGTCCTTTTACGATAGATGCGGTCATTAAGTTGCCCCATGTATTGCGCGTTTTACACGCCAAGTCACCACCTGAGTGCGCTAACATTTTGTGAAAATGAACACATTGGTGTCGAAAAACACAATGCGTGATCACAAATAATATACTGTGATCACAAAAATGTGGTCACATCTCCACTTTTGAATTCATCACAGGCCACACAGATCAAACCTGTGTGAAACTGTCGGAATTTAAACGCATATCCGCGGCACACAGGCGCGCGATTCTCACGCCATCCCCACGCGGAACATCACGGAATTTGCCTAAGATTTCATTGAGGCGCGAAAAATCACGTTGGCATCAACGCCCAGTAGTCTAGATCAAGCAAGACATCGGGATGGTATTTGCCCGCATCCGTCTTGAGCGAGAACTCGGGCGCGCCATGTTTATACGCGACCAGACGCAAACGGATCGCCCCCACACCGGGCGCAGATGTCTGCGCCTTATCGAGCACTTCGGAATAGGCCCGCACGGTATCCCCCGCAAAACACGGATTGGCATGTGCGCCGCCATTCAATCCAACAATCATCTGCGCGTTTGCAAGCCCGTTAAACGACAACGCCCGCGCCATCGAAATTACGTGACCGCCATAGATCAATTGTTTGCCGTCCTCACGGTTGGTCGCGTCGAAATGCACTTTCGCGGTGTTCTGCCACAACCGCGTGGCGATCATGTGCTCGGCTTGCTCAATCGTGACGCCGTCGACATGATCGATTTTTTCACCCATACCGTAATCGCCAAACCGGTGGGCCTCACCCGCCAGTGTGAAATTATACTGTGCGAAATCCAACCCCTCGGGGATCACGAGATCTTTCGCCTCCAACGCGTCCGCCAACACCGGTATCACCGTTTCGGGCGCGGGCGCGTCCACGTTTTTCTTGCGCACCATGACCCAGCGCACATAATCAAGGACTGCCTCATCATGCTGGTTGAACCCCGTTGTGCGCACCCACACCACACCTGATTTACCATTCGAGTTTTGCTTGAGACCGATCACTTCGGACACAGAGCGCAGCGTGTCGCCCTCAAACACAGGCCGCAACCATCGCCCCTCGGCATACCCAAGATTGGCCACCGCATTCAAAGAGACATCAGGCACGGTTTTGCCAAAGACAACGTGAAACGCGATCAGATCATCCAGTGGCGATTTTTCAAGGCCGGATGCCTGCGCAAACTCATCTGAGGAATAGAGCGCGTGACGGGCGGGATAGAGCGCGTGATAGAGTGCGCGCTCCCCCCCCGACACCGTACGCGGCACAGCGTGCTCGATCACTTGTCCGATTGCATAGTCTTCAAAAAAGCGTCCCGAATTGGTCTTCATGTCTCTCACTCTCTCCAACGTCGGGCGCCCTCAAGGGCCTTAGAGCGCGCCCAATTTGACATCGCGGGAATACTCCCCCTCCGCCTCTTTTATAACCGCCTGAGCGCAGCGCATTTTACCGCTACTCTCATCATAGGCGTAGGCGGGGGAGCCGTGTAGCTCCCACCCCTTGCTTAGGGCCTCTGTCACGCGGTGACAAAAGTCCGATGTGTCGTCCTCTGTGATCAAACGGTAGGCGCGCATCGCTGCCCCCTTACATCGGGAACGGCGATGGGCCGATCCATGCGTGAAGACCGCCAATCACAAGGTAGACGACGAGGGTGATCACACCCAAACGGATATCGCCCGCTTTCGAGCCACCTTTATAGGGGGCAAAGTCGTGAACCTGTTTGTTGATAAGTGTCATTTCCACGAGTGACCAAACCAACATACCGCCAAACAAAACAAGGCTCGCCACATCCGTATTCACCAACAGGTGCGCCACAGCCCAAACGAGCATACCGGTGAGCATCGGATGACGCATCTTGGCCCGCAAACGGCTTTTGGATTTTCCAAGCCCGAACAACGCGACAGATATAACCATCAGCAGGTTATTGATATGACGGAAAAAGTCGGGCGTAGAATACAGATCGACGGTCTCGGTGGACCGGTAGCCCACGACCATCAACACAACAGACACCAGCAAAACGAGCGCAATCGGCCCACGGCCCTTTGCGCCCAAATTGGCACGCGCATCTGGCGCCAGACGTTTAAAGAGATGACCGCCGCTCCACAGCAACATGCCCAAAATAAGTAAACCCATATCTATCTCCCTGACCCCGTGGGGCGGTTACCCCATGGATTGAATGGCATCATGTTTGGCGAGTGTCGCCCGAGCCGTCACGATATGCAGGTTTTCAACGATTTTACCATCCACAACCGCAACACCTTCGCCTTTCGCTTCGGCCTCATCAAAGGCGGCGATCTGGCGGCGCGCGAGATCAATTTCCGCCTCGGACGGCGCAAACGCGGTATTCGCGATCTCCAATTGCGCAGGGTGGATCAGGGTTTTACCGTCAAACCCCATGTCACGGCCCTGGTCGCATTCAACCCGTAGCCCGTCCTCATCCTTGAACGCATTATAAACACCATCAAGCGCGACAAGCCCGTAAGCCCGCGCAGCGATCAAACAAAGGTGCAAGCCGCCCATCATCGGCAAACGATCGGCGCGAAAGCGCGTGTTCAACTCTTTGGCCAAATCGTTGGTGCCCATCACAAACCCCGCCATACGTGGGTGTGCGGCGATTTCGGCGGCGTTGATCATGCCCAGCGGCGTCTCCATCATCGCCCAAAGCGGCACATCGGGAATGGCGCGCGCCAGTTCCTCGACCATCGCGGCGCTCTCCACCTTTGGCAGTAAAATACCGTCAATGTCCGCACCGACGAACGCCGCCACATCATCACGTCCCCACGCGGTATCGAACCCGTTCACACGGACAATCTTGGCCCGCGCCCCATAGCCCCCTGCCGCGATCGCATCCCGTAACATCTCGCGCGCATTTGCTTTTTCATCGGGGGCCACCGCATCCTCAAGATCGAACAAGATCGCATCACATGCGAGACCCTTGGCCTTTTCCAACGCGCGCTCTTTCGAGCCAGGGATGTAAAGAGCGGAACGATAGGGGTGGGCCTGTGACATTGATTCTTCCTTCGAGAAATTCCTGAAAGCAACATTGTTGCGCACAAGGCCACAGGTGCGCACCATTATGCAAGGCAAAATTTGCCGCATCGCAGAAATTGATCGAGGCGCCCGACCGCCGATGTCCGCCAAACCCCTCCCGCAACCACGGGCTATGACATCACGTCAGTGCGTCGAAAATTAGCTTGGTGCCGGTAACCACAAGGAAAATATAGGCTAGAGCAAAGAACAGCTTGTCCGACATCTTGTGGTGCAAATACGCCCCGATCAATACCCCCAGAATGGCAAACGGGAACAACATCGCATCCGCCTTGAACGTGTCGGCGTTGAAAATCCCGACCACAAAATAGGGAATGAACTTGAGGAGATTCACCGCCCAGAACACGATCACAGATGTGGCCTGATAGGTGGTCTTGTCCATCTTTTGGCTCAGCAAATACACCGCCGCAGGTGGCCCGCCCGCATGAGAGATGAATGAGGTGAACCCCATCACCATCCCCCAAAGCAACCCGCCCTTTGCGCCCATCTGCACCTTGGGTTGCGGCAACCATCCTTTGGTCTTCGCGCCTTGGTAGATCACAAATCCAACCGCCACGACCCCGATCAAAAACCGGAACACATCAGGCGAGGCAATCCCGTACAAAACGCCACCAAGCGCAATCCCCGGCATCGCACCAATGATCAAACGCCGCGCCACGGGCCAGTCCCATTTGCGCCAAAACACCCGAATGGCCGTCACATCCATGATCATCAACAGCGGCAACATCAGCCCCACCGCCTGACCCGGAGTGAGAATCAATGCCAAAAACGGAGTGGCCGCAAATGCGGCAGCCGACCCAAATCCGCCCTTTGACATGCCCGCAAAAATGACCGCAGGAATGGCAAAAGCGAAAAAATGTGCATCAAATGGCATAGACTGGTCCAATTCAGTTTTTAGCGATTTTTCTTGAGGAATAAGGGCTGGTTAACGCTAACGCTAGTCCAAAGCTACCCGTTCTGCAGCGCAGCGGTCTTGCACGAATGCGGGGAACGGGCTACCCATGCGCCCGAATTCATCGTGATTTCGCCCAACAAACTGGAGTTATGAAAATGGCCAGACCCAAGATTGCCCTCATCGGCGCAGGTCAAATCGGCGGCACCCTCGCCCACCTCGCAGCAATCAAAGAACTCGGCGATGTCGTCCTGTTCGACATCGCAGAAGGCACCCCGCAAGGCAAAGCCCTCGACATCGCAGAGTCCGGTCCCTCCGAAGGCTTCGACGCCAAACTCAAAGGCACCACTGATTACGCCGACATCGCAGACGCAGACGTGTGCATCGTCACCGCCGGTGTGCCGCGCAAACCCGGCATGTCGCGCGACGACCTGCTCGGCATCAACCTCAAAGTTATGAAATCCGTAGGCGAAGGCATCAAAGAACATGCTCCGAACGCCTTCGTGATCTGCATCACAAACCCGCTCGACGCGATGGTTTGGGCACTGCAACAGTACTCTGGTCTGCCCACAAACAAAGTGGTCGGCATGGCGGGCGTTCTCGACAGCGCACGTTTCCGTCACTTCCTCTCGGTTGAATTCGATGTGTCCATGAAAGACGTCACCGCCTTCGTTCTTGGCGGTCACGGCGACACCATGGTGCCGTCCACACGCTACTCCACCGTTGGCGGCATCCCGCTGCCCGATCTGGTGGAGATGGGCTGGACCACACAGGAGAAACTGGACGCGATCATTCAGCGCACCCGTGATGGCGGCGCCGAAATCGTTGGCCTGCTGAAAACCGGTTCCGCATTCTACGCGCCCGCAACATCGGCAATCGAGATGGCCGAAGCCTACCTCAAAGACCAACGCCGCCTGCTGCCATGTGCGGCCTATTGTGATGGCGAACTGGGTCTCGACGGCTTCTACGTTGGTGTTCCGACCATCATTGGCGCGAACGGCATCGAAAAAGTTGTGGACATCAAACTGTCCAAAAGCGAGCAGATCATGTTCGACAAGTCGGTTGAGGCCGTGAAAGGTCTCGTTGAGGCCTGCAAAGCCATCGACGGCAACCTCGTCTAAGCACACTCTAGGCGCTGACGTACAAAGAAACCCGCCCTGTTTTGGGGCGGGTTTTTTCGATGCCTGCACTTTAGTCTTCGCGGGCCTTAGCGCTGTCGTACAACGCGTCTCTCGTGGATTTAATACTGCGAAGGCTTTTACGGGTTTTCCAATTATTTTTCTGTATCACCGCGCGCTCGGCCGCCGCGCAGCCCAACTTTAAATGCCCCGCGTTTTGTGCAGCCTTCACCAGACTAACCAGATAGGGCGCGGCATCTCTGCGCGCGCGCAGCTGATGGTAAAACGATTGGCGCGTCAATGTTCCGCCCAGCGCCTCAAGCACGATAGGCTTGAGGATTTCCATACGCCGCAACATCGGGGGCACTTTATGGGTGAAATGACGTGCGGGTAGCGGCTCGATCTGCGTGCCTTTGAGCCGCTCTACATGCGCGCGGTCCTGTGGAACAAACGGATCAAACACAACAAACGCGCGCCCTGTATCCAACGGGGTCTCCGCAACATCCGTGAACGCACCAGACCAATCGCCCAGCCGCATCGCGGATGTATATCTACGTTCAAATTTTGCACGGCGCGGGCGCAGGGTCGATTGTGGAGCAAAGGCGAGAACCGTTGGGTTGGATGCCAAAGGCGAAAACGCCAATGCGCCAAACCCGCCCATCGACGCACCGTAAAAGGCGGTATTCGGATAGGAGTCAAACAAGCCCTGCGCCTGAAGTTCGTACAAATGCTCCTTAAGATCGGGGCATTGAAACCAATCCAAGCGCTTGGCCATCACACCAAGAGTGCCCCACCCCTGCCTATCCAGAAGAGGGAACCCGAACGGTGTGCGTTTTTCTTTTTCACGCGGCGAGGCGAGGTTGTCAAAACAAACGACAAGACGGTCTGCCCCGGGACTATATGACAACACGTGATGTTCGGTTTCGACAAAAAACCCACCGCGCTCAACGCACAGCGAACGCAGCCACTCGAACCCTTGCGGCAATGGCGTGTGCGTGCCGGAAAGACTGCTTTGCTCGATCACCTGTGCGTCACTTTTTTCTGGTCACTTATTACTTATTACTTGTTACTCATACGCTAACAAACAGGCGTTTCGAAGAACCTAACAGCGGCGGCATTCATCGACAAGTGTTCGGCCCGCCTCAACGCAACATTGGCCTACCACGCCTGCTGATTCTGAGATTGGCGATCTATTTGTGATCACACTATTTATTACTGTGATCACAAATGATCGAAACATGGCCTGTTTATCGCTAACACGGCAAAAAACCGTTTCTTAAGACTATTCGTGTGTGTCATGTCCTTGGGTAACCGAAAAAGGATAGGACAGTTTTATGAATATCCACGAGTATCAGGCCAAGTGCCTTCTCAAGGAATACGGCGCACCGGTCTCTGACGGGCGTGTTGTTTTAAATGCAAACGATGCCAAAGCAGCCGCAGGTGAGCTTGACGGCCCACTTTGGGTTGTGAAGGCTCAGATCCACGCGGGCGGCCGCGGCAAAGGCTCTTTCAAAGAAGCCAATGCTGGTGAAAAAGGCGGCGTTCGCCTTGCCAAATCCGTTGAGGAAGCCGCACAAGAAGCAAACGCCATGCTCGGTCATACTCTGGTCACGCACCAGACTGGTCCAGCAGGCAAACAGGTCAACCGCATCTACATCGAAGATGGCTCTGACATCGCGCGCGAACTCTACCTCGCGCTTCTCGTGGATCGCCAGACATCTCGCGTGTCCATCGTGGCCTCCACCGAGGGCGGCATGGACATCGAGGAAGTGGCAGAAAACACACCCGAGAAAATCCTGTCCTTCTCCGTCGATCCCGCTACGGGCTTCCAAGGGTACCACGGCCGCCGCGTCGCGTTCTCGCTTGGCCTTGAGGGCAAGCAGATCAAACAATGCGCACAGTTGCTCGCCAACCTGTACCGCATGTTCGTCGAAAAAGACATGGAGATGCTCGAGATCAACCCATTGATCGTCACCCCTGCGGGCGACCTCAAATGTCTCGATTGCAAAGCCGGCTTTGATGAAAACGCTTTGTACCGTCACGCCGACATCGTGGGCCTGCGCGACGAAACCGAAGAAGATCCCAAAGAGCTCGCCGCCTCCCAGCACGACCTCAACTACATCGCTCTTGACGGCGAAATCGGTTGCATGGTCAACGGTGCGGGTCTGGCGATGGCCACAATGGACATCATCAAACTCTACGGTGCAGAACCTGCCAACTTCCTAGACGTAGGTGGCGGCGCGACCAAAGAGAAAGTGACCGAAGCGTTCAAGATCATCACATCTGATCCAAACGTCAAAGGCATCCTCGTGAACATCTTCGGCGGCATCATGCGCTGTGACGTCATCGCCGAAGGCGTGATTGCAGCCGTGAAAGAAGTCGGCCTCGAAGTGCCCCTCGTTGTCCGCCTCGAAGGCACCAACGTAGAGCTCGGCAAAGAGATCATCAAAAACTCCGGTTTGAACGTGATCGCAGCTGACGACCTCAAAGATGGCGCTCAGAAAATCGTTAAAGCAGTGAAGGGCTAACAGACATGGCAATTCTCGTAGACGAAAACACCAAGGTTCTTTGCCAAGGCTTCACTGGCTCACAAGGCACCTTTCACTCCGAGCAAGCAATTGCATACGGCACCAAGATGGTTGGCGGCGTCACACCTGGAAAAGGTGGTTCAACCCACCTGGACCTGCCTGTGTTCAACTCCGTGCACGAAGCCAAGCACGTCACAGACGCAAACGCGACCGTGATCTACGTGCCGCCCCCCTTTGCCGCCGATTCCATCCTTGAGGCGATCGACGCCGAAATGGAACTGATCATCTGCATCACCGAGGGCATTCCCGTGCTCGACATGATGAAGGTCAAACGCGCTCTAGAGGACAGCAAATCCCGCCTCATCGGCCCGAACTGCCCTGGCGTGATTACACCTGACGCGTGCAAAATCGGCATCATGCCCGGCCACATCCACAACCGTGGCTCTGTGGGTGTTGTGTCCCGTTCCGGTACGCTCACATATGAGGCCGTGAAACAGACGTCCGACCTTGGCCTTGGCCAGTCGACCGCTGTTGGCATCGGTGGCGACCCGATCAAAGGCACCGAACACATCGATATCCTCGACATGTTCCTCGATGATCCGGAAACCCATTCGATCATCATGATCGGTGAAATCGGTGGCTCCGCCGAAGAAGAAGCCGCTGAATTCCTCGCCGAGCAGCGCAAAAAAGGCCGCTGGAAGCCAACGGCTGGCTTCATCGCGGGCCGCACGGCCCCTCCAGGCCGCCGCATGGGCCACGCAGGCGCAATCGTCGCCGGTGGTAAAGGCGATGCAGAAAGCAAGATCGAAGCGATGAAATCCGCAGGTATCGTTGTGGCCGACAGCCCCGCCACCCTTGGCGAAGCTGTGATGGAAGCCATCAAAAACGGCTAATCAGCCTTAGGGTCTAACCACCCGCACACATCCGGCCTGTGCCCCCACAAAACGGGGCGCAGGCTTACGCACAAAAGGCGATGCGCGCCGAAACTGCACCAGATAACCCTTGCGCACGAGCGCCCCAGAAAGGTCACGACGATGAACGACCAAAGCCCGAACGATACTTTCCACGCGTCCTCTTTCATGCAGGGCCATAACGCGGAATACCTCGAACAGGTTTACGCGCAGTACACCCAAGATCCCGCCTCGGTGGATGCATCTTGGGTCGAGTTCTTCGCAGCACTTGGTGACGATGCGCGCGATGTTCAGGCCGAGGCCGCAGGCCCGTCTTGGGCCCGCGCCGACTGGCCGCCCGTACCAAACGATGACCTAACCGCCGCCCTTGACGGGCAATGGGCAGAACCCGCCGTGGTCGAGCAAAAGATCAAATCGAAAGCGGCCGAGAAAAAGATCGATATTTCCGAGGATGCCGTCAAACGCGCCGTTCTGGATTCTGTTCGCGCGTTGATGATCATCCGCGCCTACCGCATCCGTGGCCACCTCGTGGCCGACCTTGACCCGCTGGGCATGCGTGACGCGACACCCCATCCCGAGCTTGATCCCAAATCCTACGGCTTTACAGATGCCGACATGGATCGCCCGATCTTCCTCGATCAGGTTTTGGGTCTGCAAACCGCATCCATGCGCCAAATTTTGGAAATCGTGAAACGCACCTATTGTGGCACATTCGCGCTCCAGTACATGCACATCTCCAACCCCGAAGAGGCCGGTTGGCTCAAAGAGCGCATTGAGGGTTACGGCAAAGAGATCGCCTTTACCCGCGAGGGCCGCAAAGCCATCCTCAACAAACTGGTTGAGGCCGAGGGTTTCGAGAAATTCCTGCACGTCAAATACATGGGAACCAAACGTTTCGGCCTTGATGGTGGCGAAAGCTTGATCCCCGCGATGGAACAAATCATCAAACGCGGCGGCAACCTTGGCGCAAAAGAGATCGTGATCGGCATGCCCCACCGTGGCCGTCTGTCCGTCTTGGCCAACGTGATGAGCAAACCCTACCGCGCGATTTTCAACGAATTTCAGGGCGGCTCGTCCAAGCCTGAGGATGTCGATGGGTCAGGCGATGTGAAATATCACCTTGGTGCCTCGTCAGACCGCGAGTTTGACAACAACAAAGTCCACCTGTCACTGACCGCTAACCCCTCGCACCTTGAGGCGGTGAACCCCGTTGTGCTCGGCAAATGCCGCGCCAAAACCGATCAAAACAACGACCCGCTGCGCACCTCGGTCATTCCGATCCTGTTGCACGGTGATGCGGCCTTTGCGGGTCAGGGCGTTGTAGCCGAATGTTTCGGCCTGTCGGGTCTACGTGGCCACCGCACCGGTGGCACGATCCACATCGTTGTGAACAACCAGATCGGCTTTACCACCGCCCCGCACTTCTCGCGCTCCTCACCCTACCCGACCGACAACGCGCTTGTGGTCGAGGCTCCGATTTTCCACGTCAACGGTGACGATCCAGAGGCCGTGGTGCACGCCGCCAAAGTGGCCACCGAGTTCCGCCAGAAATTCCACAAAGACGTGGTGATCGACATCTTCTGTTATCGCCGGTTTGGTCACAACGAAGGCGACGAGCCGATGTTCACCAACCCCGCGATGTACAACCGCATCAAGCGTCACAAGACGACATTGCAACTCTACACCGAACGCCTCGTCAAAGACGGCCTCATTCCCGAGGGCGAGATCGAGGATATGAAGGCGGCATTCCAGTCCCACCTCAACGAAGAGTTCGAAGCGGGCAAGGATTACAAACCGAACAAAGCCGACTGGCTTGACGGACGCTGGAAACACCTCAACGCCGAAGGCGAAGAGTATCAGCGCGGCGAAACCGCCATTTCCGAGAGCACGATGGCGGACGTTGGCCGTGGCCTGACCACTTATCCTGACGCCTTCAACATCCACAAAACCGTGGCCCGTCAACTCGAAGCCAAGTCAAAGATGTTCGAGACGGGCGAAGGATTTGATTGGGCAACGGGCGAGGCAATCGCCTTTGGATCGCTCCTCACCGAAGGCTACCCCGTGCGCCTCGCTGGCCAAGACAGTACACGCGGCACCTTCTCACAGCGCCATTCGGGTCTCATCGACCAAGGGTCCGAAGATCGCTACTACCCGCTCAACTCCATTCGTGACGGCCAAGCCAACTACGAAGTCATTGACTCCATGCTCTCCGAGTATGCGGTGCTCGGCTTTGAATACGGCTACTCGCTTGCCGAACCAAACGCACTGACCCTATGGGAAGCCCAGTTCGGCGACTTCGCCAACGGCGCTCAGATCATGTTCGATCAATTCATCTCCTCGGGCGAAAGCAAGTGGTTGCGCATGTCGGGTCTCGTCATGCTCTTGCCACACGGCTACGAGGGCCAAGGGCCGGAACACTCCTCCGCCCGCCTCGAGCGCTTCTTGCAAATGTGTGGTCAGGACAACTGGATCGTCGCCAACTGTACGACACCTGCCAACTACTTCCACATTCTGCGCCGCCAGTTGCACCGCAGCTACCGCAAGCCACTCGTCCTGATGACGCCAAAATCGCTTTTGCGCCACAAACTCGCGACCTCCGTGGCCGCCGATTTCACCACCGGCTCCTCGTTCCACCGCGTGTTGTGGGATGATGCAGACGCAGGCTACCGCACAGGTAAATCCGATATCGCGCTTAAAGCCGACAAAGACATCAAACGCGTCGTGATCTGCTCGGGCAAAGTCTACTACGACCTGCTCGAGGCCCGCGATGCCGCGGGCAAAGACGACATCTACATCTTGCGCCTCGAACAGTTCTACCCGTTCCCTGCCCTCTCGATGGTCAAGGAATTGGAACGCTTCAAAGGGGCCGAAATCGTCTGGTGCCAAGAAGAGCCAAAGAACCAAGGCGGCTGGAGCTTCGTCGAACCCAACATCGAATGGGTTCTCACACGCATCAAAGCCAAACATACCCGCCCCATCTACGCGGGCCGCAACGCCTCGGCATCACCCGCAACGGGTCTTGCCTCGAACCATAAAGCACAACAAGCAGCGCTCGTGAATGACGCGCTCAATATCGAAGGATAACCAGATGTCCGTAGAAATTCGCGTCCCGACCCTTGGCGAAAGCGTCACCGAGGCCACCGTTGCCACATGGTTCAAAAAGCCGGGCGATGCCGTTGCCGTTGATGAAATGCTCTGTGAGCTTGAAACAGACAAAGTCACCGTCGAAGTGCCCTCCCCCGCCGCAGGCATATTAGGCGAAATCATCGCCGCAGAGGGTGAGACCGTTGGCGTTGACGCCCTGCTCGCCACCCTCTCCGCAGGCGAGGGTGCGGCCCCCGCACCCGCCGCCAAAGCCGCCGATACTCCGGCTGCCCCTGCGGCCTCATCAGCTGGCGAAAGCATCGACGTGATGGTCCCGACCCTTGGCGAATCCGTCACCGAGGCCACAGTCTCCACATGGTTCAAATCCGTAGGCGACACCGTGGCTCAGGACGAAATGCTGTGCGAACTCGAAACCGACAAAGTTTCCGTCGAAGTGCCATCCCCTGCGGCCGGTGTCATCACCGCGATCGTGGCCAATGAGGGTGACACAGTGGACGCCTCCGCCAAACTGGCCGTGATTTCCTCCGGCTCTGGGGCCGTAGTCGCCGCGCCCGCAGCGGCCGCACCAGCCTCCACAGGCGGTAAAGATATTGAAAACGCGCCCTCCGCCAATAAACTCATGGCCGAAAAAGGCATCGATGCCGCATCCGTGACGGGCACAGGCAAAGATGGCCGCATCATGAAAGAGGACGTGATGAACGCAATCAACGCCCCTGCCGCAAAACCTGCAGCACCCGCCGCACCACGCGCGCCCGCTGCGGCCGATGATGCGTCCCGCGAAGAGCGCGTGAAAATGACCAAGCTGCGCCAAACCATCGCGCGCCGCCTCAAAGAGAGCCAGAACACCGCCGCGATGCTCACCACCTACAACGAGGTCGACATGACCGAGGTGATGGCCCTGCGCAACGAATACAAAGACCTGTTCTTTAAAAAGCACGGCGTCAAATTGGGCTTTATGTCCTTCTTCACCAAGGCCTGCGTGCACGCGCTGAACGAAGTCCCCGAAGTGAACGCCGAAATTGACGGCACCGACGTGGTCTATAAAAACTTCGTCCACATGGGCATCGCCGCTGGCACGCCACAGGGCCTCGTGGTCCCCGTGATCCGTGATGCGGACGCAATGTCATTTGCCGACATCGAAAAAGCCATCGCGGAAAAAGGCGCACGCGCCCGTGACGGCAAACTGTCGATGGCCGAAATGCAGGGCGGCACCTTCACCATCTCCAACGGTGGTGTCTACGGCTCGCTGATGTCCTCGCCCATCCTCAACCCGCCACAGTCGGGCATCCTCGGCATGCACAAAATTCAGGACCGCCCAATGGCGATCAACGGCCAAGTCGTCATCCGCCCGATGATGTACCTCGCCCTGTCCTACGACCACCGCATCGTCGACGGCAAAGGCGCCGTAACCTTCCTCGTCCGCGTCAAAGAAGCGCTCGAAGATCCACGTCGTTTGCTGATGGATTTGTAGTAATACTATGGGCGGGCCTCTGGCCCGCCCAACTCATTGCGAAAACCATAAATGACCCCAGACCTCATCCCCCTCGCCCTCGTTGGCCTCATGCACATCGCGCAATTCGCCGTGGCCTCTTATATGGCCAACGTCGATCTCGGGCCGGGCTATACCACCTCTGCGCGCGACCGTGCGCCGAGCCGTGAGATGCGTTTGACCACCGCGCGGATGTTGCGTGCCTA
>NZ_CBFHKW010000015.1:0-18996 GCF_965656515.1 Celeribacter marinus | reverse complement strand
CTTGGCGGCACCTGCCTCAACGTGGGCTGTATCCCGTCCAAAGCCTTGCTGCATGCCTCGCATATGCTGCACGAAGCCGAGCACAATTTTGCCAAGATGGGCCTAAAGGGCAAGTCCCCCTCGGTCGACTGGCCACAGATGAAAAAGTTCAAGGAAGAGACAATTGGCCAGAACACTGGCGGCATTGAATTCCTGTTTAAAAAGAACAAGATAGATTGGCTCAAAGGCTGGGCCACGATCCCCGCGGCGGGTCAGGTCAAGGTCGGCGATGAGGTCCACGAGGCCAAGAATATCGTCATCGCATCCGGCTCCGTCCCCACATCCCTTCCAGGGGTTGAGGTCGACAATGATGGCGGCGTGGTGGTCGATAGCACCGGCGCGCTCGACCTGCCCAAAGTGCCAAAGAAAATGGTCGTGATCGGCGCGGGCGTCATCGGTCTGGAGCTTGGCTCCGTCTACGCCCGTCTCGGCTCCGAAGTGACGGTTGTTGAGTTCCTCGACGCCATCACCCCCGGCATGGACGCCGAAGTCCAGCGCAACTTCCAAAAAATTCTTGCTAAACAAGGGCTTAATTTCACACTCGGCGCAGCCGTTCAATCCGTTGACGCGTCCAAAACCAAAGCCAAAGTGACCTATAAACTGCGCAAAGACGACTCTGAACACACCGTAGATGCGGACGTGGTTCTGGTCGCGACAGGCCGCAAACCCTACATAGACGGGCTTGGTTTGGCGGACCTCGGCGTCGAGATGACCGAGCGCGGTCAGATCAAAACCGATGCCCATTGGGCCACCTCCGTCAAAGGCATTTATGCCATCGGCGACGCCATCACGGGACCAATGTTGGCCCACAAAGCCGAAGACGAGGGCATGGCAGTCGCAGACGTGCTTGCGGGCAACCACGGCCACGTCAACTATGACGTCATCCCCGGCGTGATCTACACCACACCCGAGGTCGCATCCGTTGGCAAAACCGAACAACAGCTCAAGGACGAAGGCCGCGCCTATAAGGTCGGGAAATTCTCCTTTATGGCCAACGCCCGCGCCAAAGCGGTGCATCAAGGTGACGGGTTCGTAAAGATGATCGTGGACAAAGAAACCGACCGCGTTCTGGGCTGTCACATCATCGGACCGGGAGCAGGCGATCTGATCCACGAGGTCTGCGTGACGATGGAATACGGCGGCTCGGCCCAAGACATTGCATTGACCTGCCACGCTCACCCAACGTTTTCCGAGGCAGTCCGTGAGGCCGCTTTGGCGTGTGGTGACGGCGCCATTCACGCGTAAGTCATTCAGATATTAAATAAAACGGGCGGCTTGTTGGCCGCCCGTTTTTGTAGGATCATCCGGCTTGGGAAATTTCTTTCATCCGGTCCGCATGTTCACGACGAAGCGTTTTGCGCATTTCGGCGGCGCGCCATCGCTTGCGATCCAATGGCGTTTCAGGTTGAAACTGTGGCGCGACAACAGACACCCCGTTGTCATCCACGGCCACCATCGTAAAGTAACATGAATTGGTATGGCGCACCGTTTGGCTTCGGATATCTTCCGCCTCCACGCGTATCCCGATCTCCATCGACGTGCGCCCGACATAGTTCACCGACGCGCGAAAATGTACCAATTCACCGACATGAATAGGCTCTTTGAACACGACTTGATCCACGGACAGCGTCACGGCGTATTGGCTCGAAAACCGCGAGGCGCAGGAGAACGCCACCAGATCAAGCAACTTCAAAAGCGCGCCACCATGCACCTTTCCCGAGAAATTTGCCAAATCAGGCGTCATCAGTTCAGTCATCTCTAAAAAGCGGTGTTGGGGCAATTGGCCTCTCCTTAAACGGTCAGCATCCGCAGACCTTGCGTGACATCCGACCTCACAGCCAAACGCAAACCAGGCTCATCACCTGCCTTGAGCGCCGCTACGATCAGGCGATGATTATGGGGGACTTCGGTGCGGTTGAGCCGCGCATATAGCGCACGCATGGTCGGCCCGAGTTGTAGCCAAACCGTTTCGGTCAGCGCCAGCATCGCGGGGGCCTGTGCGCGTAGGTACAACGTGCGATGAAAATCGAGATTGGCGCGCAGGTAGCCCACGTCATCGTGCTTGGCCACGGCTTCGGCAATCACCGCATTGGCGCTTTGTAGCCGCTCAATCAGCGCCATATGGGCGCGCGGCAGCGCACGGGACGCAAGCTCTGGCTCGATCAAGGCCCGGATAGAGGCCAATTCTTCGATACGGTCGTTCGTTAGGGCCGGTGTCGTCACACGCCCAGACGCAGACAGTTGCAAGCCTCCATCGGCCACCAAGCGCCGAACCGCTTCGCGTGCAGGTGTCATGGAAACATCGTACATTTTTCCGATCCCGCGCAGCGTCAACGCCGCACCAGGTTTAAATTCGCCATACATGATCTTTGTCCGCAGAGCGCGGTAAACCCGGTCATGGGCCGCTGTGATCGTGTCGGATGGACGGGGTACTGGTGTAATCATGCGCGTACTGTGTTCACAAAGGCTAAGGCGGTCAATGTGAGAAGTCCCATGCATGCAATTCTTGGCCATGAACACGTAACCAATCGCGATGCTGATGATACTGGGGGCACACACGCGCCACATGCGCCCAATATGCGGGGCTGTGGTTCATTTCCAGTAGGTGAGCCACCTCATGGGCCGCCACATAGTCCAACACCGCCTCAGGGGCCATAATAAGCCGCCATGAGTACATCAGATTGCCGTCCGAGGTGCACGACCCCCAGCGCGACCGTGTATCTCGCAACGTGATCTTGCCAAACGAGACACCGAGCGCCTTTGCATAACTGTCCGATGCCTGTCGTAGACGGGTCCGCGCCTGTAGCTTGAGATACGCCGTGATCCGCGCCATTAGCATGTCCTCACCGCCCGGCACCACAAGGCATCCCGCCTCCATCCGCGCACCACGTCCCGCGCCTTGGATGATTTCCAATGGCGCGCCCAAGACGGGAATCGTGCCCCCAAAGGCAGGGCGGCGCACGGCGACCTGACGATCAAGCTGCCGCCGCACCCAGACTTCCTTTTCGCGCACGAATGCCACGGCCTCGCGTTCGGGGACATGGCGCGGCATGGTCAACGTCACACGCCCATCCAGACGCGACACCCGCAGCGACAACCTGCGCGCCTGCGCTGAACGGCGCAAGGACACCCGCACGGGCGTCTCCCCCTCCAAAATGAACTCAGTCATAGTCCGTCCAAAATTATGCGCCCAAAGATGGGCCGATATAGCGCGCGCCGCCCGTTAGAGCCACCACGTTCACACAAAATCAACCCAAAAGCCTTTGACACCCTGCCCGTGATATGGCATGGCCCGTGAAATCTCCAATAATGGACATGAATTTACGAAAGGGATTGCAATGCCCAACGAGGAATGGGGTGTAAAGCGCGTCTGCCCAACCACGGGTAAACGGTTTTACGACCTGAACAAAGACCCGATCGTGTCGCCTTACACGGGTGAAACCGTGACGTTTGATGCCAACAACAAAACACATGTTGCCGTTGAAAAAGCGAAACCCGCACCGGAAGACATCGAAGACGACGAAGATGATCTCTTGGTTGACGACGATGACGACATCGATCTCGACGACGATCTGCTGGATGACGACGAGGACGACAACGTGTCGCTCGACGAAATCGCAGATGTTGCGGCAGACGACGACGATTAAGTCGGATCTGCAATTTTTGCTCTTGCACTCATTTGCGAGTCAAAATAGATAGCGCGGGCGGGCGGACAACGCCCCCCGCACGGCGACCATACCGGTAGCCACCCATTGGTTTTGGGGCCTTAGCTCAGCTGGGAGAGCGCCTGCATGGCATGCAGGAGGTCAGCGGTTCGATCCCGCTAGGCTCCACCAAACCACACTGACCTCCCCACCCAATTCGAACTTACAGTATTGTAGGGATTGCGCTCCTTTTCGAACATCGCCTCCGCTTTTCACTACATCCCGATCGTCACATTTTGACGTCACAAAAGGTCAAGAAACGCCCGCAAATCACTGAGGTTAGCGGGCGATAGACCGAGCGGCACCAATTCGCTCAGCGTCGATTGACCAACCAATCGACCATGCGCGCCTTGTGGGGCCTCATTGTAGTGATTGAGCATGTCCTCAAGTGTCATGAACTGCCCAGAATGCCCAAACACTGTGCGCTGCGTTACACCGCGCAAGGACGGCGTTTTGAACGTCCCGAGGGCGCGTTCCATAGCCAGAGACAAATACTCTACTTTGGGGCATTCGCCATTTGGGGCATCCGAGTAGATGCTCAAACAACTAAACTCGCGATACTTAAGCTGAGCGACCACGGCCTGACGCCCCATATCAATTGTGGCCCCGTCCCGCTCTGGCATGCCCGTATTGTGAAAGTCGCCATCGGTCAAAAACGGCCCAGAATGACAGCTTGAACACCGCGCCTTGCCTGAAAACAAATCGAACCCGCGCAACGCAGCGTCCGGCAATTGGCGCAGGGCATTCGGATCACGTATCGCCTCGCTGGCAATGCGGTCCCACGCAGTCGCGTCGGGCAAAAGCGTTTCTTCAAACGCCGCGATCACCTTGCCTATGGATGCAAAAATTGAGTTTACCCGCGCTTGGCTCGGCTCACTCATGCCTTGCCATGCTGCACGCTGAATGCGCGTCCCTTTTGGGGAGGCCTCCGGTAAAGCGATCAGAGTACCGCGATCTGAAAGTGGCTCATCGAGAAGTGCAGACAAGGCATCGGGGTAGGCATCCAATACGTATGCAACAACTTCGGTACGCGTAAGCCCATGCTCGTCGGGGTGCTCCAGCGGCTCAAGTGCTTGCGCCCAAAGGCTATCGACACGCCCGTCCCAAAAGAAAAACTCTTGTGAGGCCAAACCTGCAATTGGCATAACGGATCTGAATTTGCGGCTTACACCTGCGGGCAGAGTTTCATTGGGAACGATCGCGCCGTTCGTGACGTGGCAACTCGCGCAGGCAACGGTCCCTGACGCGCTCAACCCTGTGTCAAAAAACAACTCTTGGCCAAGAGATTGCGCCTCAGGGTTGCCTGAAAAGGTGTTGGTGGGGTCGGTCGGTATAATCGGATTGGACGGGAGCACAAACTGTGACGCGCGCGCGGCCAAATCGGTAAGGTCCAACTCATTCGCCGCCGCACCGGCCGCCCACAGGACCCCAAGTGCAAGCGCTACTGGGACACGCATAAGCCTATTCCAAACTCGACAACAACAGTATCGCGTAGCTGCTGTGCCTGAACATCAAGCGAGAGCTCCCAAAGCCCCGTCATCGAAAATTTCAGCCCATTGATGCGGTAGGTTCCGTCCGCGATCTCCGCGACCTTCGGACTGGTGGGTAGGCCGTGACCGTGTTGGCGCATCCCCCCAGAGACATTGACCGCTGCCCCCACGATGGGTGCGCCATCAGGGTCTGTGAGGTGAAACTCGATCTGGGTAAATTCAAAAACTGGCAACGTATCAAGAGACTGTGCGAAATCTACACGGATCAGACGATTCTCGCCCACTTTGGCCTGAGCCTGTGTTGTAGAGGCCACCACTGAGCCCGCGAAAAACAGGCTGATCAACACCAGAAAAAAGAGACGCATGATCAACCTCAATTGAACGAGTGATAGTTGCCCGACAGCAACCGGTGAATGTGGGGCGTTGCGTGGTTTTCTGTGAACCACTGCGCCGCACTTTCGTGAGCTTGCTGTGCGCGCTCGGGTCCGAGCTCACGACCGGCGATAGCGCGGTAGTGATGGGCCTCAAAAACATTGGCACTGGCGGCCAAATCGAGCCAACGATAGGCCTCGAACGGATCGGGGATGGTTGCGCGATCTTCCAGATACATCCGCCCAAGAAGGAATTGCGCCCCTTCGTTCCACGCGAGAGCGGCAATTTGGGCATAGTCGAATGCCCGCGCCAGATCGGTGTCGTTTGCCTCAGGGTCGCTATACAAAACGAGTGCGAGCGAATAGGAGGACGCCGCATTTCCCTGCGCGGCAGCGCGCTCATACCACGTCGCGGCTTGTTCGATATCCGCAACACCTAGCTCCGCGAAGGCATAGATATCACCAATGGTGTTCAACGCGTCCAGATCACCCTTTTCACCTGCAAAAGTGTAATACTCGATCGCTTTCTCAACGTCTTTCACAAGGAACGTTCCTGTGCGAAAGAGGTCACCAACGGCGGCCACGGCGGGCGGATGTCCTGCGTCAGAAGTGGCCTTGAGTTCAGCAAGCGCTTGTCGGGTCTCTATTGGTGACGCCTTGCGCCCCAACACGAGGCGCGCATGTAAAAACGCGGCTTCCAGATTGCCCGCTTGAGATGCCTTGCTGTAAAACGCTTCGGCGCGGGCAAGGCTTTGCGGCACACCAATTCCGTTTTGATACAGATAACCCAAATCCAAATTGGCATCGCCGTTCCCTTGGGCCACGGCATCCGACAAAAGGGTGTGCGCGCGCTCAAGGTCCGCATCCATGATCGAATTCGTGTAATGCAAACGGGCCAGATTTCGCATAGCCGCTGCATCACCAGTTGCTACGTTTTCTTCCCAAATGTCACGGGCTTGGGTCACGTTACCTGCGCGTAGCGCGGCCTCGCCTTGGTCAACAGGCTGCGCAAACGCCATTTGTCCGGACATCGTCAATCCGATTACAGCGCACACTAAAACAACAGTTGCAGCCTTTGAAATACATATACGGATCATGTGCGGTCTCTTACGATTTTAAGGGAAAGGGGAACACAAAGGGGGGCGCTCGGTTGTCGAGAGATACCACAGATAACGCGTGTTCGACTTACTTATTAAGTTTGAGTGGTCAGGCCCGATAGGGGCCTGACCGTGTTCTTTAGGGTTAGAAACGTGTTTCAAAACCTAGAGCAATACCAACCGTTGGCTTGGTGCCGTAGGTCTCACGCGAGACCGAAATCTTCGAATACACGCGGCTTGATGCGCTAATGTCTTCGTAGATTGCGATGCTCGAGCCAAACCGCATGTCGTTGGTTTTGGCCGTTGCCGCCAGATCAAACTCGGACAAGCCATCGATTGTGGACGTCCCCGAAAGGCCCGACCCGTTGGCACCAAAATCAGACTCAGCGTAGACATCACCAACCATGGTTGTTGTGCCGCGAAGCATCACATTGGCGTTGACCCCGACACGCGCGATCGTGCTGCGCAAAACGAGCTTGTCATAGCTAACGGGCGCGGATGCACCGTCACTCTCGGTGTATGCGGCACGCGATGTTTCGGCATACGTGAGACGTGCATAGGGCGTCACAAACGCATCGGACGTACGAAACGCCGTCGCAATTTCAACCGCAGCCATGTAGCCGGAGATGCTAGCGGTGCCCGTTGCAGCTTCGCCACCGGCATCCGTTGCGGCACGCGACATGCGCGCAGATCCATCAAGGATACCTGCGGACGCACGCCACTGGAACCCCTCGCGGGAGTTCGCACGACCACGTAGATACATCCCAACGGCTTGCATGTTGGAGTGATATCCATTGTCGAGAAGTGACAGATTTACGGTTTCAGTCGCCGCAAACACACCAAGGTCCAATTCGTCATCAAGAGCATAGGCCACAATCAACGAACCCGCAGCATTGCTACCGACTTCGGAGTTTCTCGCATACGAGCCTTCTACGGCTGTGGCCCAACGGTATTGATGACCGCCACCCTGAGACACTTCGATCACGCTATCGAAATTCACGTCGATATCACGCAGGCTTGCACCAACGAGAAGCTGTTCACCGCGTTCCATTGCTTGGCGCTCAACCGTTGCCTGAACGGCAAGAGCCGCCTGTGTGCCGACCGCAGTCACGCCCGCATTCGCACCGCAATTTGGCGGAATACAAACGCTGGTTTGATCGACGGGACCAGAGCCGGACCCGTGCAGGTTCAGACCTGCTGCATCGGCAATACGGTATGAATCGAGGGAGAACTCACCAGCCACAGCTTCGAATGTGATGCCGAAATCATTCAACACACCCTCGGTGCCATCGCTGTTGGCTTGGAACATGGAGCCGCTGTTCTGCCAAACATAGGTCAGCATTTCTGCATCGGTGATCACGCCATCGGAATTGCCGTCAATTACTGTGAACTGACCAGGGAATGCAGCCGCATCAATTTCTGCTTGACTAAGGTCGGATGAATTGTCGGTGTCATATGTAGCGAAGCTAGCCGCCAAAGTGCGGGTGATGGGGTTATCGTTGTAGGTACTACTGTTAAACGCCGTCAGCTCCGCCTCAGAGATCAAACTGTCGCTCGAAGTATCCAGTACAACAGGGGTGCCGTATTGGTAAGCAGTCAGACCAACATCTGTAGTTAAGAATGCTGCGAGAGAGCCCAACTCGGAACGTGATGCGGCTTGGACTTCGGCCAAGCTGAGCGAGCTGTCGGAGTTTGTATCAAATCCTGCAATATCAGGCATAACTGTGCCCCATCCGGAATAGTCGGGCGCCAATTGTGAATAGTCAGCTGGGTAGAGATCGTCGTCATCCCAACCACAAACGCTGTATTCGCAATTCTCGTTAGCGTCATACGCCAACGAAATAGACCAGCTATCCCCGATTGAAATTTTGATCACATCCCCCGTACCAAATTCGTACCATTCAGTGCTGTCTGTGGGAGCCCCATCAGGCAGAACGTCAGCATAGTCGAAACCGATATCTGTGATGTAGCCCGCATCTTCGTCGTATTCATAAGAATAGAACTGTTCAACAAACACACCCTGACCGGCCTGAAGCCAGACGGGGGTATTCGTGGTGCCTTGTGTAAATGCGTGTCCTGCTGTGGCCGTTGCTGCCGACATCAAGACCGCTATGGCGCCCCAAAGGACCGCCGTGAGGTGTGATTTCATTGTATTCGCCTATTTTGAGTGCATTTTTATAGATATTTGAGCCTGTATATCTACATCCGTGCATGTGACGAATAGCTCTCTTGCCCCTTATCCCTATGCACAAATTTGCTCGCCGTAGGGCGTAACTTGACATAACCAAAAGGGTCTAAAAGTTGCGCACTACGGGTCACGCGAAAGGAACAAAAGGGCTCATACTTGGCTATCCAAGCCATATCGAATTTCAGCTTTCGATTAACAAATCCCCCCGCACACGTAGCGCACCAAATAGATGCCAATCGGCTATCCTTTTTGCTTGGTGTCCAAGTGTGCAAAAAGCGATCCGGCAACGCGCTGTGTCCGCAACTTCCAGATGGCGCTATCCGTATAATAGTGGTGAATATTGATGGCGATTGCGAGATATGAGGCCACGGTTGGCGCGCCCGCTGCCGCCGCGAAAAACGCGTCTGGAATATAGAAAATCACCGCCCCACCCGCAACGGACATCAGGTACGTCGCGATGAGTGAGCGGGTCTTTTCGCGGTTGGTTTTTTTGGCGTGGGTCGCCTCATTGATCTCCACGCGCGTAGGGAAAATCATGTATTGGAGGGCGTGCGATAATTGAATGAAAATGAAGGCATCTGGCATCAAAAACAGCACCAAATACCAAAGATAGATCGCGAGAAACGCCCCCAAAACACGGATATCGACGCCTGTCGTGACGACTTTGCGCCCCAACACATACGCCCCCGAGGCAAAGGACAGCGTGGCTACGCAGTTCGCGACCCACATCATCGCATCCCCTTGGAACACCGCGATCACAGGCAAATCAGGAAGGGTCTGCAGCCCCCAAACGACATGCCAAAAAATCAACGTCCTCAACCCCATGCGCAAAATCAGACGCTCGTTTGGCGTCAAACGAAGACCGGAAATCCGCGCAAAACTCATCATAACGCCCCACGTCTGACCGGTGTAATGCCATGCCAGATAGAACGATGCGAATAGCCACATCGGATAGGCGATTTTGAGGCTAAGCGACAGTGGTCCCGCGCCCCCCGACATCGGCAGCATTGCGATGATCGCAATCGCCACGAGAACCAAGGGCGCGATAATCGTCGCGGTTGGGAAATCGGAAAAATTCGATTTTCGGCTATACAAAAGCCTGTAGGACACCAAGAAATGCGGCCAATTTAGCAAAACCTGAAGCGCCAACAGCTTTGGCAAAACGCCGCTCAGATCGTCACTGCCACCGCCGCCCTTGTGCCAAACCGCAAAGACACAAAGCCCGATCATCACAACAATCGATAGGGCCGATGTTGTCACAAAATCCACCCTAGGCGATATGAGCGCACCCTCGTGCAAGAACACACCGCGTGATTTCGGGCTACGTTTAGTCATGGGATTGCGCTCTTTTCAAAACATAGTCTGCGGCTCTTATGGCGAGGGCTTGCACAGTGAGGCCAGGAGATTCACCGCCGCCGCTTGACGGGAAAACACTTGCGTCAACAATCATGAGATTGTCCCAACGGTGGCTCACACACTCCGCATTCACGACACTGCGGCTTGGGTCATCCCCCATGCGGCACGTCCCAAACACATGGGTGGACGAAAATGCATCAACGGAACTAAACTCTTCGAACGGATCGTCGCACCCCGCCGCCGCGACAATATCGCGGCACGTCTGCGCCATGAAGCGCAATCTATCGATGGCATCTTTGTCCAGACGCGAATGAATTTGCGCAATGGGCATGCCAGTGTGATCAACCTTATCGCTCAACGTGACAAACGATCCATCATTTGGCAAACTCTCCCCGATCGCCGCGACCGATAGAACGCGACCAAAGCTGTCGCGCATCTTGCGCTTGTGCGAAAGGCCCCACCCGTCCACCACACGAGACGCATAGGCAACCGGGCCCACGAGGTCACTTTCGGCCATAGACGGACCGAACCTGCACCCCCCAACTACATTGGGAATGGCATCAGGCGCATTGTAGTCCCACGCGACCCAATCGACGGGCAAGCCACGATGACTACCAAGCTTGTCAGGGTGAAGCGCTGATGTGGTTGTCAAAAGCGTTTCCATAAAGTTGCGGCCAACCTGCCCGCTTTCATTCGCGAGACCGGCCTCAGACGTCTTTGAGGCGGAGTTCAACAACAGGCGCGGCGTGTGAATGGCACCACACGCCACCATTATCACCGGGGCTGAGAAACGCGTCTCTTTACCCTTTTCCAAGGCGATCACGCCAGTGACCCGTGTCCCGTCCTCTTCAATACGCAATGCTTCGGTATCTGACCGGATCTCACATCGCCCCGTTTTGAGAGCAGCGGCAAGATAAGTAACGTCGACGCTACCTTTGTCCGTCATCATGCAGCCGCGCAAACAGCCGCCACAATAGTTGCACGCGGGCCGTTCACCCAGCGCCTCACTCAAGACCGCGAGCGAATTCGACACGGGCGTTAGTCCGATGTCGCGCGCGCCCTGCGCCAACGCGTGGCTCGCAAAACTCCACGGATGCTCCACCATCGGATAGGGCGCCAAGCGCGGACACCGCGTCTCGTTGCTCGGCCCTGCAACGCCCACAACCTCCTCCGCAAGATCATAATAAGGCTCTAAATCAGCGTAGGTCACGGGCCAGTCAGCGGCCACGCCAAATTCTGATTTCATCCGCATTGAGTGCGGGTTCAGCCTATGGGCCTCGCCCGTAAAATGAAGCGAGCTGCCGCCCACTCCACGCACATGATGATAGCCGAATGACGCACGCCGCGCCCCCGTTACATACGGACCTGTGACCGCATTCCATGACCGGATATCTGCGGTTTGATCGTCAAGCATTTGGAGTGGCGCGACCTCATACGATCCGACACTGCCGTCTTTGATCGGAAACGGCGTTTCCCAATCAGCGCGGTTTTGCTTGTAGTCATCCGCTGGCGAAAATCGCGGCCCTGCCTCAAGGATCAAAACACGCAACCCTTTGGCACACAAACGCCACGCCGCAGCCGCGCCACCCGGACCAGAACCGACAACCAATACGTCAGGCCGAGTGTCCACTTAAGGCCTCGATTCAAAATCGGAAAAACCAGCGGGCTGTATCGGACCATCAAATCCGAGAGAGGGCCACGTAGCGGGAATGGCGTAATATATTTTGAGCACATCTTGAACCATACGCGCGGCGAACACGCGCGGTAGGTGTAGCTCTGGATACCGCATCGCGAGGCGCAAAACCTGATCGGCCTCGCTGGCTGTCGTCGTAACAAAAGCCTTGTTGAATTTCTTTTGGCTGGATGCCTCCAACCACGCCGACCCTTCGCGCAAAAGTAGGGCATAGTTGTCGATCTGATCGCCAAGTGTCACCAAATAGGTGTGAACATTCAATTCACTGGCCGAAGGCGTTTCATCCTTTGGGACAATGACATCCACAAGGCGCGTCAATCGTTCAATATCTGGGTTTGACACGGACGCTGCATGCGCCGCACCGGACGCCAACACTGGCGCGCAGGCGATGAGTTTAAGTACCAAACGACGAGACAGCTGAAAGGATCGCAGTGGCTTCAACCACGCGTCGCGTGTCAGGTTGATCGACGTCATGGGGCACGCTCTCTTTCGCTACAACGCCCTAACTCTCGCACAACGAACCCACGCCCTCAATATGTCCGATAGTTTCTGTTGCACACGGGAGGCGCATACCGTTGCGGGGTTTTGGTACGGTTTTGGGTTCTTGTGGATGGACGTTGCGGACGCCCTAAGACGGCTTGGCCTTTTCGAGATAGGCATCCATTGCAGGGCGGTAGGCCGCCAATTCATCGGCAACCACCTTGAACCCCTGAAGGCGCGCATCGTACTCGGTCACAATTGTAGGCCATACGACAGGCAGGGACATCGCATCCTGGAACGCCTTGATCCATGCAAACGTCACGGCGAATCCGCAATCACATAGCCACAATTTATCAGTGTCCAACGGGTTTGTGTTGAGCAGTAACGCAAGTGACGACAGATGTTTTGAAATCAACGCACCGCCCGCTTGCACGGCATCACTATCGCGTGTCGCGTACGCGACCTGAGGATAAATCGCACGCACGGCAGGCTCCAACCTTGTGTCGTGCGATCGGCTAAACTCACGCGCTTTTGCACGCAGCCTCACACCGTTGGGGAGCATCGGCACCTCGGGGAAGGCCTCTTCGAGATACTCCGCGATTGCTTCGGAATCTGACAACATGAACCCGTCATGGATCATTGCGGGCAAGTTGCCAGACGGCACAATCGCGCGGTATTCGTCGGAACCGTAGCCACCGGGCGGAGGCAATTGTTCAAACGGTATGGATTTGTGGCGCAACATGATGCGCAATTTCGCGCAGTAAACCGCAACCGGAACCGAGTAAATTGTCAGCATGTCGAACCTTTCCGCTTCAGACATAAAAAGGGCCAACCCCGTAAGGCCGGCCCATTGTCGCTAAGGTTGCAACGCTTTATTCAGCGTTCAAACCCCATTTGACGCCCAACGCATCAAAGAACCCCTGCTCTTGCTTTAGCCCGATCCATGTGTTGACGTAGTTGATCCAAACCTGATCCGCCTGCGGTAGCAACATCGCAACCGGCGTGGGCGAACGACCGGCGTCAACGGGAATAATCATCAGGTTATCATATTGCTCGACAAGCGTTGCGGCCTCGATGTTGGAGGTAATGCTAGCATCCGCACGGCCAGACAACACCTCTTGGAAATCGCGCGCAGGGGCCTCGACGATCCGGTGGGTTGCTGCAGGAAAATACTGTTTCACTTGCGTTTCTTGTGTCGTGCCAAGCGTGGCCGCGACAGAGACGCCTTCAACGTTCAAATCGTCCCAATTAGCGAACCGTTCGGCATTTTCCTTAAGCGTCAAAGGAACTGTCACAAGAGAGAAATAGCTGTCTGAATAACCGGCGGCCTTGGCGCGGGCTGGTGACACGGAGGCAGATCCCGTGATGTGATACTGACCAGATGTCACACCAGCCACGAGAGTCTTCCAATCGGTTGGGACAAACTCGATCTCGACACCGAGATCCGTGGCAAGTGCCGTCATGACATCAATGTCATATCCCTCGTAGGAATTCGTCGTGATGTCACGCATCGTCATCGGATTCCAGTCGCCAGTTGTGCCAACTTTCAACACGCCATCGGACAAGATTTCGTTCAGCGCAGATTGCGCATTTGCCTGCACCGCAGAGGTCGCAAGGATGACCGCAGTGGCGGCTACTTTAAAAAAATTCATGGGTTTCCCTTTTCTCACATTCGTTAGACATAGGATGCTCGAGCGATTTGGAAACACAAATAGTTTGAAAAGATGAAAATCCGTAACATATCATGACCTCCGCAAGCCCAAGAGGAGCGCCGTCGCAGTGCCCATTATATCAATCCAAAACGTATCCAAGTTTTTTGGCGACTTCCAAGCCCTCAAAAACGTGTCTTTGGATGTGGCTTTGGGCGAACGTGTCGTGGTTTGCGGCCCATCCGGTTCGGGCAAATCGACGCTAATCCGCTGCATCAATCGCCTTGAGGCACACGAAGCGGGCGAGATTTTGGTTGATGGCACGCGGCTCACTGATATCCCCGCCGATGTAGAGAAAATACGCGGTGCCGTCGGAATGGTGTTTCAGCAATTCAATTTGTTTCCGCATTTGACCGTTTTAGAAAACCTGTGCATTGGCCCTCGCCGCGTTTTGGGGCTAACCCAAACACAGGCACAAGACCGCGCAATGCGGTATCTCGAGCGGGTGCAAATCCCCGACCAAGCCGATAAATTCCCCTCGCAATTGTCAGGCGGACAACAACAGCGCGTGGCCATCGCGCGTTCGCTGTGTATGGAGCCGCGCATCCTGTTGTTCGACGAGCCGACATCGGCCCTCGATCCTGAAATGATCGCAGAGGTTCTAGAGGTCATGACCGAATTGGCGCAATCAGGCATGACCATGATTGTCGTTACACATGAGATGGGATTTGCGCGCCGCGTTGCCGACCGGATGGTGTTCATGGATAAGGGCGAAATCGTCGAGATTGGCGCACCCGAAGACGTCTTTGCCGCGCCCAAATCAAAACGGTTTGCTCGCTTCATCAATCAAATCCTGAACCACTAGAGGCATGGCCATGAAAAAAATTGTCATCCTCACCCCCCTCTTACTTTTGCTCGCTGGCTGCTCCGGAAACTGGGGATGGTATGTGGTCGACCCGACAACCCCATCGGGTTGGAACAATCTAAAATTCATGGCGAGTGGTGCATACTACACCATTGTGATGTCGCTCACCGCAATCCTGATTTCTATCATTGTCGGCCTGTTGGTCGCCCTTCCTGGGCTATCGCAAAAACGCGGTTGGCGCATGTTTAACCGCACCTACGTCGAAATCGTACGCGCCGTGCCGATCCTCGTGTTGATCCTTTGGGTCTACTACGGCCTTCCCGCGCTTTCAGGTATCAAACTGAACGTCTTTTGGGCGGGCGTGTTTGCTCTGGCCCTGAGCGATAGCGCGTTCCAAGCCGAGATTTTCCGCGCCGGCATCCAATCCATCGCGCGCGGGCAATACGAGGCGGCCAAGTCGATTTCGCTGAACTACCGCGACACCATGCGCTACATCATTTTGCCGCAAGCAATCCGGCGCATCCTGCCCGCTTTGGGCAACCAACTGGTGTATATGCTCAAAATGTCATCGCTTGTTTCGGTGATCGGGCTTCAAGAACTCACACGCAAAGCCAACGAACTTGTCGTGTCGGAATATCGCCCGCTTGAAATCTATTCAATTCTGGTTCTGGAATACCTTGTTCTCATCCTTATTGTGTCTGCTGGCGTGCGTTGGTTTGAACGTCGCATGAATGCGGGGCACACCTGATGCGCCATTGCCTATCGGGTAGCCCGCATAATCATTGGAATGGAGTGGCGCGATGAGGTTCACACCGACACAGGCCGCAGGCCTGGCGCAACTGGACGCCTTTAACGCAGGTGGTGCGGCCCACTACGGCCAGCGGCGCAATTTTGACTTGGGGCCCAAAAATCACAGCAACGTCTCTCAGTTGTCCCCATGGATCAGGCACCGGCTAATCACCGAAGAACAGGTGCTGACGCGCATTGCGAAAACACATGACCTGACCCAGATGAACAGCTTTGTACAAGAAGTGTTTTGGCGAGGGTACTTTAAGGGCGCGCTACAACATCGGCCAAGCATTTGGGACCACTATTTGACTGGGGTTGATCGCGCGCACGATACTGTTGGGACACTGTATACAGATGCAATTTGCGGCCGCACAGGCATTGCATGCTTTGACCACTGGCGCGACGAATTGGTGACAACGGGATATCTTCATAACCACGCGCGGATGTGGTTCGCCTCCATCTGGATTTTCACACTCAGGTTGCCGTGGGAATTGGGTGCAGACTTCTTTTTGACCCATCTCGTAGACGCTGACCCCGCATCAAATACACTCAGTTGGCGGTGGGTCGGTGGGCTGCACACAAAAGGTAAAACCTATCTAGCAAGCGCCGAGAACATCGCGCGCTTTACCGACGGACGATTTAATCCAGTTGGACAGTTGGCCCTCACGGCGGAGCCACTGGTCGAGCCGTTTGAGCACCCGCTAGTGCCGCTTGCTACCCCCCCTCGAATGCCGCTTGATGGTGCTCTACTCCTGATCACAAAAGAGGACTGTACGCCCCGCTCCTTTATGACGGGTGACCCGCGCGGTGTGCTTGGCATTGTGCATCCCGACACCGGCATGTCCGCTGAATTTTCACGCGGGGCCGTGGAGCAGGCAAGTGCAGACATCGTAGCGACACACGACTGGGCGGGACAAATTGCAGAGGCCGCAACCCGTGCAGGCACTGCGCAAGTGGTGACGGCGTTGGCCCCTGTTGGCCCTGTGGCCAGTGCCCTTGCGACAGCGCAGAGCACACTTCGCACAGAGGGTATCACGCTCTCCCAAGTGCAACGCCGCTTTGATGGCCTGACGTGGCCGCATGCAACGGCAGGATTTTTCAAACTGAAAAAGAAGATCCCACAAATTCTACGCGACCTTGACTTGGCTAAACCCGCCGCTAATTCACCGCCATGAGCAAAGCACCGCAATTCCCACCCGAGCAGATCAGCGACATCGTGCAGATGGCACTTTCTGATCATGTCAGCTTTGCCACCATTCAGGCCGAGTATGGCATCCGGGAAAAAGACGTTAAGGTGTTGATGCGTAAAACCCTAAAACGGGGCAGCTACCAAACGTGGAGAAAACGCGTGCGCGATTTCAGCGACCGCAGGGATAGCTATAAATAGACTGTCGAAGTCACTGAAAAAGCGATGCACATCACGAGCCACACCAAAAATGCGATCTTAAACAGTGTGAGCAACATCACCGCATCGTCATAACAGACGAGCGTTTCATTGTTTTGTACATTCAATGTGTGAGGGAAGTGGTGCACCCGAGAGGATTCGAACCTCTGACCCCCTGATTCGTAGTCAGGTACTCTATCCAGCTGAGCTACGGGTGCGCTCAAGGGGCGATTTACCGAGTGCGGCGAGAGGGTGCAAGGGGCATTCGTCATCATTTTTAAAAAAGTATCGGAACGCGCATCCAAACACCCTATTCCGCCGCCTTTGCATTTTTAGGCTCCGAACTCTCTTGGGCGGGCAACGCATCCGTCACAAAGCCTTTGGGCAAATGAATGCCAAATACCGTTCCGGTCTCATCGCTGCGCTCCAAAAGCAGCTTACCACCGTGGCCGCGGACCAATTCTGCCGCAATGGCGAGGCCTAGACCAAATCCACCTTTTCGCGCACCGCCTTGAAAGGGTTGGAACAGATGCTCACGCGCCTTGGGTGGCAAACCCGGCCCTGTATCTGACACGGTCAAAACCCATTCGCTTTCATCCTCGCGAGCGGCAACACCAATCTCTCCCCCATCGCGCTTTGTGCTCAAGGCTTGGCGCGCATTACGAACAAGGTTGGAAAGCACGCGGTGCATTTGCTCCGCATCTGCGCGCATAACCATTGTCGCGGGCACATCCTCAGCGAATGAAATATCGGCATCTCCAGACGACAAGCGCTCACCCTCGATCACATCACCAACCAGTTCCGCCACACGCACGCCCGACATTGTCGGTGACGGCTCCTCAGCCTTGCCAAACGCCAATGTGGATTCGCATAGATTCACCGCACGTTGGATCGAGTTCATCAGCTTGGGCGCAGACCGGATCACCGCAGGGTCTTGCGATATCTCCAAGCGATCCGAAAAGAGCTGTGCAGTCGTCAAGATATTGCGCAGATCATGAGAAATTTTCGCAACCGCACTGCCGAGCTGCGCAAGTCGCTCTTTTTGACGCAACGATGTCGTTAGATCGGTTTGCATCGAACATAGCGCCGTCTCAGCCTCACGCAATTCGTACACTTTTGCGGACGGCGAAATAATCCGCCGTGCATCCTCCGGCGCTTGTGCATAGTGCGTCATCGCACCGACGACGCGTTTGATCGGATGAACAATCAGCGCGCGTACGGCCAGAAACAAAAGCAGCGCAGTGAACAACGAGATGACCGCAGACAGCATCAATATGCGCAAGCCATACTCTACCATCGCATTGCGCATCGGCTCGGTTGGCAATGTGACCTCAATCAACAACCCCGCTTGCTTCACAGGGTCGCCGATGACACGGATCACACGATTGGTCGGATCCATGAGCGTCAATGTCGCATCACGGATCAACTCAAGCGCAGGCGCGTCCCGTAGATCATAGGTGGCGTAAATCTGTTCCGGAATGGGAGACGACAACACGAGTTGACGAATTTCATTACGCCGAAGCACCACGTTATACACATCAGCATTGGCCAGAAGCTCGTCTTCGAGATCCATATCAAGGCTATCATTGGCCAACAACGCCAGTGACGCGATTTGTGCGCGCTCGAGGCGAGAGAGCAAAAAGTCTTCGCGAAAGCGGGCGATGGAGGGCACGAATATCATGATTTCTGCCGCCATCACAAAGATGATCGTCAGCATCAAAAAGCGCCCCGTGAGCGTATTTAAAAAACGCGGAAGTCTCATAAATCCTTTCCGGCCCTGCTACGGCAAAAACCGCTGAACCAGCTTCACAATCGTTTTCACCTTGGCACTCTCAAATAGCCTTGGTGTAAAATAGGCACCCGCCACGCGTTTGTTAAGCTCCGCAAGTGT
>NZ_CBFHKW010000014.1:39335-52529 GCF_965656515.1 Celeribacter marinus | reverse complement strand
ACTAGATGGGTCTTCAACTGCGCAACAAGACACCTAAGCGGCGTGTGAAAGCCAAGCTGCGCGATGATCGCACAGAAGCTGTGAAGAATAACGACGTCTGGGCAATGGATTTTGTGCATGATCAACTCGCCACAGGCCGCAAATTGCGCGTCTTGACCGTCGTCGATACGTTTTCGCGCTATGTGCCAATTCTGGACGTAAGGTTCAACTATCGCGGCGAAGATGTGGTGAATTCCCTTGAAAGGGTCTGCGGCGACATTGGTTACCCCAAGACCATTCGAGTCGATAATGGGCCGGAATTTATCTCACGCGACTTGGATCTGTGGGCTTATCATCGGGGCGTGGTTTTGGATTTTAGCAGGCCCGGAAAACCGACAGACAACGCTTTTATCGAGGCATTCAACGGTAAGTTCCGCCAGGAATGTTTGAACGCTCATTGGTTCTTGAGCCTTGCAGATGCCACAGAAAAGTTGAACACTTGGCGTAGATACTACAACGAGGAACGGCCACACAGTGCGATCGAAAACAAGTCACCGATCATGCTCATAAAATCAGAAGGTGAAACCAGCCCACCGATCTGACGAAAGCCGGAAATCTCTAGATCCAGCTGGTCCAAGGTTGGGGGCAAGTGCACACAGACCCGCAAACTCTCGTTATGAATGAGGGAGCCTCGGGGGGCAGGTCACACACGGTCGCGCGGGGCCTCAGACTGGATGTAGTAAGCCTACCGCCAGTCTTCGATCTAATCCGCATTAAATACGCGTTATGACTACACAACCACGTTGCATTATTGATACAACATCCCAAATACAGACCACTCAACCACCTGAGAGCATCTCATTTTTGATGTTTGCGTGCGTTTTGTAGACGGTGATCTGCAGCGCATTTATTATAGAGGTAGATATACGCTATGAACCTGAAACACCAAGTAGGGGTAAACATCCGGAATGTAAGAAAATCCAAAAGTTTATCCCAAGCAGAACTAGCGGTGGCTGCAAAAGTAGATCGCAGCTATGTCAGCGAGATCGAACTCGCAAAAAGCTCAATAACGCTCGATATTCTGGAGCGAATAGCGAAGGCTCTCGATGTCAAGGCAGCGGAATTGTTTAACGAGATTGACTAGTTGTGCGCGAATCGAAATGTGGTCGCACAACAGCTAATGTCCACTTGCTGCGTTGCATGCACCAATACGGATGCTGAGATCGAACTATCGTCTCGGTAGGATGTCGCTGATTGCCTTGGGACTAAGCCCTTGAAGTCATGTCTTTCGGACATGGGGCGTCACACATTGGCCCCCGACTGCTTACGCCTGACAAAGGCCCACACCCTATTCTCAAGTTTGGCATGATTTACGCATTGCCTTAAATATTTATCATCAAGTGGCATGGATATATTTTGAAACACAAACTCCAAATCCCGCCCCAAAATACTGCGTAATAAGTCGCCAAATTGGCACAGTCGCACTGGCAGTACTGTGATCTAAAATCAACTTTTCCGAAATGACTCGGCAACTTTCTCGCGGACGCTGATTACACGCAGAACTACTGTTTTCAAACCTAACCCCGTCAGTTAGAGACGCTGTACCGTGCACGACCTAAGCGAGTGAAACAGTCCAGAATTTATGACATAGCCAAAAGCAGTGAAATGACGAGAATATCAACCGATAACACGAACCAAATCACCCGACCAAGGCGATTGGCAATACCGGTCGTGCTGATCAACGGCACCAAGTTCAGATGCAGCATCAATGACTTCTGGGCTGTTGTGACGGATTCATCCTCCCTGCTTTTTTTCCTGATCGCGGGGGTCGTTTTCGGTTACCTCTATCCATCAGAACACCTGCTCCATTTGGAATGGTGGCAAATCGCAGGATGCATCGTCGAGGCGGTTATAGTTCTTCTATTGGCACTTGGGTTTTACTTTGCCCTGTTCGCATTCGCGCACACCAAAATCAATTGGCTGATTGCCCCCGTGCCCGTGCTCATGTTTGTGTCTGTTGTAACAATGGAAATCATTTGTCGGCCGCTCGCCCATTGGGTTTGGGGAGCCCCTATGCTATCCAATTCTGAGATGATAAAGCTGATTTCCACCAATTACCTTGTGTTCCTCAGCTTTGAAATTCTCTACAGTATTTTTGTAATCCCTATGACCGCCCGTGGAAAACAATTGCTGGCCCGCCATTCTGATATCGTGGGCCAACCTGTCTGGGATCAGATGCATGAGCCACCCGTAACAGGCCTGAAACCCGCAAGCGTTAGACCCGCCGCGGATGATGCGACGATCCAAAACGACAGTCCATCCAAAACGCTCACCCCGATCGGGGAAACGCTGGCAACGCCCATAGAGCAGGACACGCCTGTTTTGATCCTCAACGTCGGCTCACTCAGATTGCCCGTTGAAACCCTTCTTATGATCCAAGCGGAAGAACACTACATTCGCATCACATCAAAGGACAATGTAGAGTTGGTACGCTTCCGTTTCAGTGACGCTGTGTCTCAACTGCCTGAAACAATGGGGCTTCAAGTGCACCGATCCCATTGGCTGAGCTTCGAGGCAGTTTCGAAATGGTCCAAACTGCCAGACGGCCGGCTCTTGGTAACACTTTGGGACAACAGAACTATAAAGGTTCCCAGATCGCGCAGGAAGCAATTTGAACAGGCGCTCGATGACGCGCGCTCTCGCCGCATCTCGTAACAGCACAATCCCTTGGACATGAAGTGAGTTTGCGTGTTGGAGAACCTCAAAGCCTATCGATACTTTTGCGTGACATGCCCGCGGAGGCTACACCTGTGAAGAATATCTTCTAAGGACATGGTGTGCAGCCCCAAGCGGGACACTGCCCTGCTCGCGGTCAAGTAAGGCTGATACGTGAGCTTCAAAAATGGCATGCTCCAAACCTTGCGTCTTTGACGCGAGACATTATCGGCGAGCCGGATCGGAGCAACCTCGAGGCAAGGCAAGCGATTTTTGAGACATTTGCATTTGCTTTTCTAGGTCATATTATAAGCGGATACAGCACGAGATGGAGCAGACCCACGGAACAGGTCTGGCGTCAGTGTCTCTAGATAAAGTCCTGCGACATTCAGAATTTGAACGCTACTTGTGAACAACGCGTGATAAGTGACGGACCCAGCAGTCGACGCTTTGACAACACCGTCCTCCCCAATCAGAGCAGCCGCTGGAAGGCGCCTGACCTTGCGGTAGCGTGAGCCCTTTTTGATGCATTGCTCAGATTGGATGACTTGACCAGGTGACACGGTGACATCGATACGAGGCAGGTCGCGCCCGAAGGTAGATCGCGATATACGCACCGGCGCCAAGCGATGAGCTGGATAGGAAACGTCCCAAGACCAATCAATGCGGCGCACCAGAATATCTATGATCTCGCAGTAGGTATCGGCAAAGGGATCAAAGACAAATTCGCCTATTTGAAGCGTTTCGACTGCACGAACCCGGCCCTCTTCGGTGATAAGAACCGGCGATCCTGTCGTCAACATTGCACTTAGCTCGCCAAATTCATGCCGTGCCCCCCGGCCGCCGTTCGTGATTACATACGCGGCCGGAGGGAATTCGTTAGCGCCTTAGCAAACGGTTTCGAAAATATCTTTGCGGTTCTGCACCACCCGCGCCACGAGTTTGCTCACGGAACGCCCCTTGACGATGCGTCGAGCTGAACGTGGCAGCACTTCAGAATCCACTTCGACAATGTGCGGGAAAAGTTCGGAAATTTCCTCCCTCGCCGCCGGGCTGATCGATCGAAGTGCCTCCGGACCTGTAAACAGGCTTTCGGCGGGCATACCGTTCGAGAACACGATTTGATGGTTCTCAAACAGGAAATGCCAATACGTGACCTCGGTAGCCGTTTCGTCCACCTCGACACCTGGGTGATCAAGCAATTGCTTGGCCGCCACGAGAACCTCTCGTTCCCCGAACATACGCTCGGCAACGATCGAGTTTATCAGGATCCTGTGTTGTGGCGACACCACAAGGTCATGCTCAGGCATGTTGACCCCCAAGGATCCGGCCGAAATCCGGATCGGCCTTAAGTGAGGGTTCTCGGCAAGCTCGGATTGCGTCAAATGCCGCGACCCGATCCAGCGCATCGGTTCGAAGCTCGCGTCCATCGTGAGAACGCGCGTTCCTACGCTTAATTCCTCGACAGGAATCTCGCCGTTGATCGTCTTGATAAGCGTGCCCGAGGCAAAGCAAATCACGTTCGTGGTCTCTAGGGTCAAGTTAGAGGCGTCGACCGTGGAGCCACCGTTTTGAAGTGTCAGCGTGTCGGTCGCGCTCCAGCCTGCGGCTGTATCGTTAAGCACCCCGTCGTCGCCCAGATCTGCCCGCAACCATTCCAACGGATTGGAAATGACCGCCGGATCAATATCGCCCTGCGCCACCGCTTCATCGTAACTGGCTTGATTGTAGAAGTCCGAAAGGTCGATGAAGTCGTTATTGCCGTCATCTCCATCATCCGGATCGCCCAAATCATCGCCGAAATCGGTAATAGTGTCATGGCCGGCACTTGTAACGAATGTATCGTTGCCCGGCCCACCGGTCAGAACATCCTGACCTGCACCGCCATCGAGAACGTCATTGCCCTGCCCACCGAAGATTGAATCGTCACCGCCACCGCCAAGGATCGTATCGTCGCCGTCCCCGGCCAGAACGGTGTCATTGCCATCACCCGCATCGATGCTGTCATCGTTGGAGCCCGGAACGCCGACGCCGTTGGTGGCGTCATTAGCGTCAACCATATCTCCGCCCGGGTCGCCGGTATAATCTATGTCGATCAGATCATCGCCAGAGGTGCCTTCGACGATACCATCCGGCGCGGTCGGGATGCCGAGTGCGACCAGCGCGTCGTCCTGCGTCGATGGATCAAGGAAAGGGGTCGGATCGACACCGACCAGGGTTACACTTTCACCATTTGGGAAGGTCAGGATCGGATCACCTGTGCCATCGCCATTGGTATCTGTCACGACCACATCGGCTGTATTGACCGGGTTGCCGTCTGCATCGGTCAGCCCCGATACGTCGAGCGTGTCAACCGGCGTGAATGTGCCATCACCATTGTCGACCGGCGCGTCTAGCCCGGTGATCGTGTCACTGCCATCACCATCGGCGAGCACAATGACGTCGGAGTCGCCGTCATCGCCAAGGACGATCACATCATCGCCTGCGCCCCCGTCAATCGTATCCGCACCCTCGCCTGCGGTCAGCGTATCATCCCCAGCACCGCCAAGGATGCTGTCATCACCTGCGCCAGTATCGACGTTGACCCCAGACACAGCGCCCGACGCGTCAACTAAGTCGTCAAAATCAGTCGCGACCAGGTTCTCGATCTCTTCGAAGCGAAGAGTGCCGACACCGTCCTCGACCGTACCCGCTTCATCGCCAGTATATACAACATCGACGGCTTCACTCAGCAGGCTCAGATCAAGCGTATCGCCTGTGCTTTCATCGGTTTCACCACCGATGATGACAGAGTCCTGAATGAACGTGATGGGATCAAGGCCAAGCGTAGACAACGGAATCGTAACATTGCTTACCAACACCGATGTACCGTCGCCGTCCAGAGAATTGGCGTCGTTGCCCATCCAACCAATCGAGAACGTGTTGGGGCCTGTCGCTGCCACATCGATGGAATCCCATTGAGCGCCGGATCCGCTATCCATCAATGTGCCGGTTGTCGAGGTGATCATAACCTCATCGCCTAGCGCGGTGCCGTTTTGATCAAACGCGCGATAGTAGATTGCGTTGTCAGTGGTGCCAGCACCGTCGTGCCAGACGGCGACAAAGTTGCCATTGGCCAGCTCTACGAACTGTGGCGGCCCCGACCAGGTGTGCCCAGGCTCCTGATTGATCTGTGTGTCGGCAAGCACGACATGTCCAGGTTGCCCGGCCGGAATAGACGGATCAATGATAGTCATCACCGGATCGTCGTTGCCCGTTGCGTCTGACGTGCTGCGCACCCACCCGATAGCGACATTGCCGTTCGGAAGAACCAGAGCATCTACAATCGGAACATTATAACCGATATAGCCGTCGATCGCTGTCGTACCGATATCAAACTGGTCACCGCTCGGCGTACCGTCTTCATCGTAAATACGCCCCAGCACACTGCGCGCTGAGCTGCTATCGACCTCGGCATAATCATACCAGACTGTCATAAAGCCGCCGTCATCCAACGGCACGATCCGCGGCGCGCTCTCATAGGCGCCATCATTATCGGCGGTGCGTACAGGTTCGTCTTCCAGCACAGCGAACCCCGGATCCGAAGGATCAAGGCTTGGGTCGATGATGTTGATCACCGGTTGGTGCGCCGTATTGTCAACACCGGTCGTCGAATCGGCGTCCTCTTTTGCGATACCAACAACGACATTGCCGCCAGCAAGCTGCTCTACATAAATGTTCCGCTCACTGTCGCCCCACATGGTGCCATCCACACCAAGAGATCCGATCGCGAAATCATCGGTTGCGGGAGTGCCGTCTGCCTCGAAGATACGACCCGTCAACTCCTGGTTGGAACCGCCAGTGTCTTTCGTGTAAACGGCCAGAAGGCGCCCGTCATCCAGTGCTGTGAGAATAGGCGCAGACTCGAAGGTCGTGGTATCGCTAGACTGGATGATGACATCCTGCGCGACAACAAAACCCGCATCGCCTGGCAGCAAATCACCATCAAGGATGGTCATAACCGGCTCATGCGGCGCAGAAGCGGTCGTGTAGTTGGCCGCGTAACCGACGGCGACGTTGCCATCCGCCAACAGCTCTACCGTAAGGCCGTCCGTAACTTCAAATGCGCCGCCGCTGCCATCATAGGGCATGGTGCCGATCTGGAACTGGTCCGATATGGCGTTCCCCGCGGGGTCAAATATGCGGCCCTCGACTGTGTTCTCTGCCGTGTCACCGAATGCATTGTTGCCCCAGACATAAAGCAGATTGCCGTTGTCGAGTTGCGTAATGATAGGCGCGGTTTGATGACCTTCACCATCAGTCGAGATGACTGAGGGTTCTGAAACACCGGCGTTTACGGTCTCGACACCCACACCGAACCCATCTTGCACAAAGAACAGGTCATCGCCGGCTTCGCCTAAAATCGTATCTGCGCCCAGCCCCCCAAAGACAGTGTCATCGCCCGCTCCGGCGTGAATGACATCGTTAAACCCATCGGAGCCGTCAATTTCGTCGCCCTGCGCATCAGTATAGCCAGGCGTCAAAACATCCGCCCCTTCGGTGCCATTCACGACACCGTCTCTCACAACGCCAAGCGAGGCAAGGCTGGCGCCATCCCCAATGGATTCCGAGTCATACATTAGGTTGTCGTGACCGATACCATCGTCCCGCAGGCTTGTCAGACTGATGGACGTGATCTCTAGGCCGGCAAGAACCGAGGGAGAGACGTCATTCGCGTCTGGAACAGTGCCATCGGCGCTTGTTATTTCACGCGTTGGGACAGCAAAAACGTCGCCGTTCTCAAGCTGGTAGACGTTGAGCGCAACGTCGGAAAGCACCTGCTCATTCCCGTTCGCGTCCAGATAGGTGACATCACCGTAGAACAGCTGCTGCGAGTCGATTTCGCTAAAGCTTGACCCATTTTGGCCGCCGGTTGGCGTGTTGCCGAAACCTTCGTCATAAAGCCCGTCAGGATTGCTTGAACTTGCGCCGTAGTCATTGGTTGCCAGCAAGCCATCGTTCACGGATGGGTCGTGGTGCGTCCAAAGCGTATGGAGCGAGAATTCGCCTTCTGCGGGATTAGAAGCAACCCCATTATAGTCCCCAAGAAGGTTTGCGGCCCCTTCCATCGTGCCGTCGCCTTGGGTCGTATCCAGAATAGACTGATTGCCAAGATAAAAGGTCTGCACTTCATCTTGGACAGATTCCCAGTCGTAAATGAGGTTGTCGTTGCCGATTGCATCGGTCCGGACCGTCGTCAGCTCAACTTCGAGAATGTCGCGACCGCTCAGCTTGCTCGCCGACTCCTGCCCTGCGTCACCCACACCTGAGGCAAGGCTCGCAATCTCGCCAGTCGGCACCATGTAGGTGTCACCATTCTCAAGTTGGTACACGTTGAATGGCACGTCGGACATTGTCTTAATCGTTCCGTCAATGTCACGATATGTGACATCAGCGAAAAATAACTGCTGGGAGTCCAGCTCCGAAAAGCCGCCAGAGACGGTATTCGTGAATCCTTCATCGTAAAGACCGTCTGGCGCTGTCGTAGATGCGCCGTAGTCATTAGTTGCAAGAAGCCCATCGACAACCTGCGGGTCATGATGAACATGCAGATTGTGATACACTGCATCTGTACCAACCATGTAACTGCGGAGCAGGGTTGCCGACTGCTCCATAACACCGTTGCCTTGGTCGGTATCAAGGATCGGCAGTGTACCGATGAAGAAAACGTTTGTTGTAGATGCGGTCATTTCGATGACTCCGTGTTAAAAAATGCGGAGAAATGGCTTGCTGCCGCACTCATGCAGGCTGTGGGCCTGTCGTTGTGCTCAACTCGTTTCGAAACCACGACACTAGGTTTGCGTTGGACTAAGATGTGCGCTTCACTTGTAATACTCATACACCCGAACTCCTCGTTGGCCCTGTAGAAGGCAAAAAAGCAACTGCGCCCACCACGTCTTATTGCTGCAGTTCCCAACCATACAGTTCGGTTCAGATGAAAAAATTACCAAAACGTGAGCTTCACGAATGACTGGGGGGATTTGTCATCAACAACAGGTTTCACATCACGAACATTCAATAATTACAGTTGATGGAATGTAAAACGCAGTTCATGACACACCAGAAGGTATACAATGTTGCTTCGAGTTGCCGAAAAATGCATTTTTGGAAACAGTGCAAAATATGCATTTGACGCGAGTACAAGAATCAACTGACGCTTGGCCCCCAACAATGGGTCATCCGGCTTAACAGGAGCACCGCAGAAAAGCCGTCTCCGATCGGCACAGTATGCATGTCTTTTGTTGCAACGTCTCAGACCTACGCCCTTGGTTGCTGGTTTTGAGAGAAGCACTTTAGGGCCTCCTCTCTAAAACCTGCCACGCGGCGCACGCGGATGGGGGCGAGGCAATGCTATTCAATAGCTATGGTGCGGCCCGCAGGCGTAGCCGAGGACACGGTGCTGTCTAATAGAATAGGATTGTACGAGGAGGCAGGCTGCGCCTTCACCCTGACGCGGCACAGTGGCGCTCTGTTCACCCGAACCCCCTCAGAGCATTCTAGCGGCGGCAGTATCAGACGAGGCGGAATAACCAAAACTGGCAACAAAGAGGCCCGCGGCATGATCAAGGCCTTCGACGAAGCACGTTCATGCGCTTTTGATCCGCGCGTACAAGACTGATAAACCGTCGCCATCCGATTGACAAAGGTGCGGATGACGAATGCCTTGTACGGGTCCAGACATGCGTACAAACTCTCAGCTATTGGTCTCGAGCCGATGGCTCACATCCGAATAGTTTTGGAGTGAAGTATCGGAAATCTAGCCACTTTACTCACGCAGCGCACGGTCGCGCACGCGCAGGACGGGGTTCCAAAAATACTCAAGGATAGAGCGCTGCCCTCGTATGATATCGACCTGCGCGACCATGCCGGGTAGGATTTCGACGACATCCCCGTCTAGCAGTGTCAACTCGGACGCAATCGACACATCGACCGAAAACGCCCGCGCATCGATCTCTTCGGAAAAACTGGAGTCGGCCGAGACGCGGATCACTTTTCCATCAAGGCTGCCATACTTTGCCGCGTTATACGCCGTTAGCGTAATACGTGCGTCCTGACCCGGCTCGACGTTTGCGATATCCTCAGGTAAAATCAATACCTTAACCCGAACATCTCCGCCTGTTGGAACGATCTCCGCGATGGTATCCCCTTGCTTGACGAAGGCACCGATGCTGTCGAAAAACACCTGATTAACGGTCCCTGAAATCGGTGCGCGCACATCGGTTTCACTGACGCGTTTTTGTAAGGCGGGCAAGCGTTCGGACAGTTCATTGATCTGCTGCAATGTCTCGGCGCGTTGGGTGTAAACCTCGTTAAAATAGCCCGCATCAACCGCAGCAATTTGTGCGGCAATCTCTTGCACGGAGTAGCGTAAGGCCGCCTCACGTTCGCGCAAGACATTCGCTTGCGTGGCCAGGTTGGCGCTATCGCGCTCCAATCTGTAGCGTTCGGTTTGCGCCACGGCCCCCGCCGCAACCAGTGGCAAGACCTCCTCGCGCTCTTCGGCCAAAACGGCCGCCGTTGCCATGTTGCCAAACGTCTCGGCCCGCACACCGTCCAATTCGCGTTCGGTTTGCGCCTGCGATTGGATCAAGGCCAAACGGCGTGCATCACGGTCGGCACGGCGCGCGCGTGACAACTCCTCCTCGGCGGCCACAAGCGCGCGCATGACCTCGTCCTCAGACCCGTCCAAAAACACCTCGCCCGACCATGTTTGATCGTCAAGTTCCGCCTCCAACCGCGCCAAGACGATCGACAACGAACTTAAACGTTGCGACGCCTCTGCCAGCGCTGCCTTTGCCTCGACGGGATTCACTTCGGCGATCACATCCCCTTTGGTGATGGCCTCGCCCGCTGTTGCGTGAAATGCGTTGATAGCGCCGGACACGGAGACCTGCACCATTTGATTAGAGGCCAGTGTGACGACCCGCCCCTGACCGCGTGTCACGAGATCCAGCTTGGTCGCATTGGCCCAGACCAAAAACACACCCAATAGCACGACAGACAGCAAAATGATGTCTTTGTACTTTTCTTCCTTTGCGCGCCTCTTGCCAAATATCATTGCGTATTTCCCGCTTTTTGGGACGGACGCTTGAGCGGGCCAAGTTTACGCGTGATTGTACGCGGCGCGCGTGGTTTTTCGGTCGGGTTCGCATCGGCCTTTGCCGTCTTTTTTCGGTACTCGGCCACGCTCATATCCTCGACAATGCGCCCTTGGTCCATGATCAAGACACGGTCGCACAGGCCAATGAGTGCGGCCTTGTGCGTCACAATCATCATCGTTCGATTGGCCTTTTTGGTGCGTAAATAGGTGACGATGCGCGCCTCCAATTGCGCGTCCATCGCTGACGTTGGCTCGTCCATCAACAACACGGGCGGATCAAACGCCAAGGCACGCGCCACACTAATCGCCTGCTTTTGCCCGCCAGACAGATTTGCGCCCTGTTCGGCCACTTGATAATCAAGGGGAAAAGAGCCCATGCCGACCGCCGCCAACGCCTGTGTTACCACAGCCTCATCCAGACGTTCATGCGCCATAGACACGTTGTCAAACAGGCTACCTGCAAACAGCCAAGGCATCTGAAACACCGTCCCGATTTGGTGGGGAATGCGTGCACGCGGAATAGCCGCGACCGCTTGTCCGCCGACAAACACCGCGCCCGTCTCCGGCTCGCACAGCCCGTTGAGCAGGCGCAAAAACGTTGTCTTACCCGAGCCGGTGCGGCCCAAAATGGCGACCTTTTCACCCGCATTGATTGTCACCGACAGACCAGAAAACAGCGCCGGCATTTCGGGCTGGGGCCGGTAGGTCACGTTGGAAACGTCGATCACAGCGCGGGTATTGGTCGCGGTCGTGGCCTGTGCCACTTCGCCCATGCGCTGCGTACTCAAAAACTCATGCAAATTGCGATACGCGACACGTACACTGCTAATACGTCCCATGGCTTGGCCAACGCGCGACAACGGTCCCATGGCGCGCCCCGACAAGATCACCGACCCCATGATGGCGCCCATCGTGATCTGTTGCGACACAAACAAATGAAACCCGATAACAATGACCGCAACCTGTACAGATTGCTGGACCACCGAAATCATTGCCCCAACCACGGACGACAAATCACGCGCCCGCGTTGTGGCCACACGTTGTTGACCCGCTTGAGACAAAAACCGGCGTTTGAGCAACGAATACGCCCCACTCACGCGCAATGGTTCAAGGCCCGACAAGACTTCCACCAGCAGGCTTTGGCGTGTTTGTGCCACCCGTGATGCATCCTTGCTTGACCGCGTCACGATGGGTTGGGCCAGCATGACGCCGCCAATAACCACAGGCACAGCCACAAGCGGGACAATCGCCACGGCCCCCGCGATATGCCAAATGACGTAGACAAATACGAACACGAACGGCAGATCGACAAAGGCCAGAACAGCCGCCGAGGTCATAAAATCGCGGTAGTGTTCGTAGTCGCGCACGACAGAGGCCAGTTGCCCGATTTTGCGGTCCGAGTTGCGCGACGATGCGGAGACGAATTGATCGAAAATGTCTTCGGTCACGCGCCGATCTGCGCGCTCTGTTGCCGCCTCGACGATGGCAGATCGCGCATTGCGCAACACCGTATCAAACAGCACCGCGATGGCCACACCGATGGCCAAAGCGTAGAGACTTTCAAGCGCCTTATTTGGCAAAACCCGATCATAGACCACCATCACAAAGAGCGATGTGGCGATCCCCAAAACGTTGGACAAAAATGCCGCGACCAAAATCCACGCGACCCGCTGTCCACCGAGCGTCTTGATCGGATTGATCGCGCTCAAACGCCCTTGAACACCACGATCATCGGCATCCTCAGGATAAAACCAAAGCGCGCGCGCCACACCATTCAATGTCTTGAGTGCGACCGTCTCTTGGCCCACGTGACCCTCGTTGTCTGCTCGTGAAATCACCGCCGTCTCATCGGTCAATTCGTGCAAGACAACCGCGTTTCCTGTGTCATCCACAATGAACGCAGGCACACAATGACGCGGCAAATCCGCGATTGGTATGTTATGTGTCTGCGCCTGAAATCCGATCTTGGAGAGCGCATCTTGGGCGCGCTCGAACGTCTCGTCGGCGGGCGATGCCGCGAGGGCCTCACCAATGACGTCTTGGGCGATGGGCGCACCCAAATCGGCCAGAAGGCGCGACAAAAGCATCGCATGTGTGGCAATCTCCCCCACGGGCTTTGTGTCTTTTTCGGGAGGCGTCACGGCCTTGGCTTTTCGGTCAAAGATCATTGATCTCACTCCACATTCCAAAGGGCGTCACACATCGCAACAACGTCACAAACGCCGCCCTTAGACTGTAACAAGTTGAGCGTGGCCATCTGGCGTTGAGTGTCGATGCCAATGAGAGCAATTGCGGTTTCGGCCTGCGCAATCACTTCGCGCGCTATGGTGCCGACATCCGCACGTCCGATCCGCAACAGC
>NZ_CBFHKW010000014.1:0-39235 GCF_965656515.1 Celeribacter marinus | reverse complement strand
TTTCCATCTCGGCCAACCTGCGCTCTGATTGCGCCTTGCGCTCCAATAGCAAACCGCGCCGCTGCGCGCCTTTTTGCGCCGTGATCCGCGCAAGTTCGGTGTTTTTGCGAAGCGCATCGCGGAGCGCCTCCGCCTGTTCACGTTGCGACATGTGCCGCGCGGCCAACGCCGCCGCACCCGCATCTGTGGCCCCGCCATCATAGACGTTGAGATCCACTTTCACGCCGAAATAAACCGAGGGGGTATCATCGGCATTGCTCACTGTTGCGACCAGATTTGTTTGTGGCTTTTTGTTCGACATCACCGCTCGGCGATCCGTCTCGCTCAGATCCGCTTGCAACTCCACTGCGCGAATACGCCATGCGGGCGCGCGCGCAACATCCCCCTCGCGCAAGCGCGCATACAGATCGGAATGCGCGCCTGGCACTGTTAGGTATTGATCCAGCTCCGCACGGGCCAAGTCACGTTGCAACGTGAAATCGAGCCTGTTTTGTCGGGCCTCCGACAGCGCCGCCTCAATGTCGAACATGGTCGAGTTCGTGACAATGCCGCTCGCATAGGCACTTGTGATCAAATCCTCACGCGCGCCGTATTGCGACAACGCCCGATCAATTTGAGCGATGGACCGGTCTGCGCCGCGCGCCTGAATTGCGGCCGAAACCAAGCGGAACAACACATCATCTGCGGCAAGGGCATGGGCCAAAACCGCACCCTCAACTTGCAAGGTGGCACCGTCAACTTGCGCGTCAAACCGCCCGCCGTCAGAAAGCACTTTCGATGCAGAGGCATTGACGACTGCGCCGGCATCTGTGTCGGTCTTCGTGCGCTCCCCTCCCGCGCCGAGCGAGGCGCCAACCTGCACAGAGCGGCGCGCGGCCACGGCGTCCAGATCACGTTGCGCCGCACGCACCGCAAAACGCGCTGATTTCACCTCGGGTGCGGTCAGAACCGCGCGCGCTAATGGCGTCCCTGTTATCTCGACATCACGGGTATCGGTATGGGGCGCGGGCGAGATCGGCGCACATGCCGACAGCATCAACGTCAAAACGATATATCTCATCTGCGTATTTCCAACCGCAAAGACGCCATGGTTTGCGAGGCCCGCCGCGTTGCCTCAATCGCAATCGTCGCATGTTTAGAGACTGAGAATGCACCTCGTACATAGCCAAATGGCTTGGTCGAGAATTGCCGTTCTTTGATGTTCCATGAGCCAAGCGTAAAGGTTTCGTAGGACTGCGAAGCCAAGAGCCCGAGCCCCGCTTGCACCGAAACCGCGCCTCGTTCGATCTCACCAAAGGCGCGGCCCGCCGCAAACAGGCTTGTGCTTTTGATCGTGATTGGCTCGACAAACACCCCTGCCCCGTCTGGCATGGAATAGCGCGCGTAGCTCACGCCTGCCTCACCGCTCACACCAAACGATAGATGGGGTCCAACCTCGTACACGGTGCGCTGTGCCCCGACGCCGAGGGTCCATTGTCCGGTCAAGCGGTCACGATCTGCGCGCTCGGCGCCCTCGGACCCGTCGTCCGATTCTGTATCAAACAACGGCCCCACAATGTCGCCATAGCTCGCGGTGATCACGTCGAGATAGGCGTGCGTGCCGCCAAACCCGTATAGATCCCACTCGGATGACCAAGCGGGAGCAGAGAAAAGGAAACTGGCCACCCAAAGGGCAGCCAGTTTTTTGTTGGTTGTGATGGAGCGCATCAGACGGTTTGATCGCCCGTGTAAGCGTTCAAATCATCGCCCATGAACGCTGCGATATCTGCGGCGTCGCCATAGAGGGCATAGAGACCATCGTTATCCTGGACGTAGCCCGTTTCGGCCCCCTCGGAGTTCGTGAAAGTGCCCGTGAAGTCACCATCGAAATCAATCGCATCACCGCCGTCGACCAACGCGCCGAAATCATCGACTGACACGCGAACGATTGGGGTGTCGTCGAGAGTATTGATCAACTGAACACCCGTGATGCCGCCAAATCCCTCCTCTGCGAGAGCGTCCAGCACCTCAGCATTCGACATATCGCTCATGTCGAGCATGTCCACATTATAGACAAAGCTAAAGAGGTCGGCGGCGCTATCAGGCAATTCGCCTTTCAGACCCAATTCGTACATGCCAACGTTGAATGACACGGCGTCCTCGCCATTGGCCTCGCCAAAGAGGTTCAAGTTCATACCTGCGCCAACCCCGCTTGTGGTGCCTGCCGCAAGGCCCGTGACTGCGTAGTCTTCTAGAATGCCGCCGACCAAGCCAACGGACTGCGCATCAAGTTCTTCCTCTGCGGCTACGGCAGCGTCATACGCGTCTTCATCAAATGTGCCATCCACCCAAACAGCATCCCAAAGCGCGTCGACGTCTCGCCATTCGGCGTCATTCTCCAAGACCGATTTCACGTTCCCGAGAATACCCGTCAGGGTATTGTCAAAATCGCCAGTCAACGCGAGGAAGCCATATTCGTCGTCGGAGTCCGACTGCGGCAGCGTAATTTGAATGCGCTCGCCGAGGTTGGCATCGCCCGTCTCATGAGAAATCTGCAACACCGCCTCGTCACCCACACTGAAGGTCAGATTGTTAAATCCGCCAGTGATCGCCCACGTGTCGGTGTCCATGATATCGAACCCCTCAACCGCATCGATCAAACCCTCAACAGATGTTGGGTTGAAATTGGTGAAACTCGCGGACAATGTCGCGCCGGTTGCCCAAGACGCCGTGATGCCTGACGATGTGACTGCCAAATCTGGATCATCATCGCCCACAGCGGCGTTAAACGTTTCGATTGCACCCTCAACGCGATCGGCAAAGCTGCCGAGCTTTTCTTCGCTTGCCGCGACTTCGGCTTTGAAACCCTCAATGCCGTCCATAACGTCTGCGCCGACCTCAACTTCTATAAGGGGTTCGGCGAATGCCTCACCGAATGAGACCGTTCCGCTTTCCGTGTTGCCCTGTTGGTCGGTGAGAGTCACAACAACCTCAATATTCGCGCCGAGATCATCCTCGGTCACGGTGTAGCTGCTGTCCGTTGCACCCGCGATATCGTCGCCATCACGCGTCCACTGATAGCTGTGGCTCGCAAAATCGCTCGCATCGCCGCCGTTGATCGTGTTGTCGTCGTCGGTGAACATCCCGTACAACTCGTCACCGTCCGCGACTGTCAGGGTATCACCTATAAACGAAAAGTCGCCTCCATCCGCGTCGTATTCGCCTTCCGTTGCCTCATCAACACCAGTCGCGGTGACCGTCAACGCCCTGGTCACGGATTTACCGCCCGCATCCGTGGCGGTCACGGTGATGTCATAGGTTTCTTGCTCTTCGAAATTCAGCTCGATACCATTGACAAGGTATAGATCGCCACCACGGGTAATCGTGAATAGGTCAGCATCGGCCCCGCCCAGCACGTAGGTGAACGCTTGTTCAGCCCCGTCCGCGTCTGTGACAGTCAACGCCCCGATGAACGCGCCCGATTCGTTCTCTTCGACGGTTGCGTTATCCAACGTGACATCTGTCGGCGCATTGTTCGCAATGAGTGCGGCAACATCCGCATCAGCGGCATCAAGGCCACCCATGTCGTATTGACCTGCCACCGCAGACGCACTCGAAAACGCATCCACTGTGTTTGCAGGGTTCAGATCCTCGACCGCATCAATGGCTTCGGCAACCTCCGCGACCTGAGCCGCGACTTTTGCCACGACATCCGCATCCAACGTACCCGCCGCCTCAAGCGCACCAGAGGTCAACGCTGCGGCGTCAAATTCTGTTTCGCCCGCCTCGGCAGCCGCCGTGACTTCCGCAATGATCGCGTTGAACGCGGCCGTAAGACCCGCACCCGCAGCTGCATCACCATTTGCCTCAAGCGCGGCACCAACGATTTGCGCGGATGCCATGATGGACTGTGTGACCTGCTCATAGGCAAGCGCCGCAGCCGGATCGACATCGTCACCGTAGGGGTTGAATGTCGCGAAATCTGTATCAGTCGGGAGGCCCAACGCCGCTGCAAGCGCCGCCGTATCGCCCGCATCCAAAGCTACACCGGTGAGCGGCGTGATGACGCCCGCATTCGGGCCCGCTTTCATCGTCAGGCCCGCTATGATCTGACCAGACGAGCTATCAATCGTGTTCTCATCCGTGGTCACAACGAGGGTGTAGCCATTGGGGTTGTCGATGGAATATCCACCGTCACTGCCTGTGCGTGCGGATGCCTCGCTATCTTGGTGAATGCGATCACCGTTTTCGTCTGCAAAGACCAATGCGTTTGCAAGCGGACCTTTGACAACGTTGCCGATAACGGGGCCACCAGAGCCACCAGAGCCATTAGAATCCGATCCACATGCGGCGAGCGCCAAAAGACCGAGCGGGGAGAATGTGCGGATACGTGTGGTCATAAACTGTCCTTACTATAACAAGAGAACCCACCTGCGATGACGCAGACGGGTTATGATGGATCGGAAAATGCGTGGCGTGAGGCGATGCGCGAGGGACGTGAGGCGGCAGCGTCGGCACAGATCAAAGAGTGCGCAAAAAACGCCGCCAGATCATGTTCAACACCGCAATCCATAGTGAAACCCTCAAAAGTAGCGCATAAAAAAACTATCGTTACTTAACGTAACACCAAAGTGTCTTTTTGATCAATGTAGAAAAAGACGGGATGCGCCATACGAAACGACGAAAACTGATTGCGAATTAGCTGTGGTATGGTGGGTCAAAATTGCCCCCCACATCGCGCAGACTATTTCGAGATGCGGGGGTGCGGGACACCTGTTAAACATGTAACCGCCACTGTTGTTTATAAAACAGCGATTGAAACAAAACCATTCTACAAAGTCTAAATATTGGACTTTTAACGCCGCCGCACCCCGAAATCCCGCAGTACTTTATATATCTTTTGGATATAAAAACTATCTTTTGGATAGGTAGCCGTCCGGATTTATGCACCGTATGTTAACGCCCTGCTGGCCTACAATATCTGACAAGCCCAGATGCCACACGCCGCGACCCAGTGGCTGTAATTACTTCAAACAAGGCGCCCATAGTATGAATACCTCGCTCGCACGATTGGCCGATCTGAAACGCGTCCTGTTGGGAATGGAACGCGATCTCGGATTGCAATCGCTGGCCGAGCCAGAGCGGTTGATTTTATGCGCAGCAGCCTTGCAAGATGCGGGCGACATTGAACTGTCTGTTGCCGCTCTTCAGGAGCATCAATTGACCGTAGGGTTGCCGCGCAGCACGTTCTTTAAGGCCCTGAAAACGCTGATATCCACGGGGCACCTCACCAAAGTCGGGCCGTCAAAGCGGTCAGGATACACGCTCACCACCCGCCAATAAGAAATACGATGCGCCCTCTCCAATCCCTCACCCTCGTCGAACACCTGATAGGATTTGGCGTGGCTGCGGCTCTGTATCTATTGAGCTTTCAATTTGTCGTGCTCATCGCCCAGCCCATTCAGAACCTGATGGAGCATACAGGGTTGCTCTACGGCAGTTTGATCTTTTTGCCACATGGCGTACGAATCCTGATCGTCTGGCTCTACGGATGGTGGGGCGCGCTCTATCTCATACCAATCGCCCTTTTGACATATGGTCCTGGCGACAGAGGAGTCGCAATGACATTAAAGTCTATTGCTCTCGCCATTGCAGGGGTTGGGGCAACAGTCCTTGGATTTCTCGTCGCGAAACACCTCGGCGTCCTATCATTTTCGCGGTCTTCAAATAGCGTATCGTGGAAGGGGCTGTTCTTTGTCGGCGCAATCGCCGCAGGGTTTAACGCCTGTTTTCACTGGTTGCTTTTGCCCAACCCGATCTCGGGTGACATGAGCGCCATTTTCGTCGGCGACATCCTAGGCCTCACAGTTATGATGTTCGGCCTCATGCTGGCGTTCAAAACACTTCGGGCGGCGGGACGGCTGATCAAATAGACATCCGCCGGTCGCATTTGCATTCGCGCAACAGGTGCGCCCGTTAACCATTTTCAACTTGTGGTAACGCCAAAAGCGCGCGACACTTTATCATATGACGCACTATGACCCTTCATATACGCTCACACTGGTGGTTCACGCCCGCAACGCTGCGTTGTTTATGACGCTCTCGGCGCCTGCGATGCAGCGGCACGCGACGATGAAAACCGTGTGCAGCACTAACGACCTCACACAAGCCTTACCATCGCGCGAGCGCGATGTCATTTTGCGGATACTGGACAGCTGTAGCCACTACGCAGAGCGCCAAGATTTAAGTCTGGCGGAGTCTGCTGAACGCATCGGCATGACGATGACACAGGCCTATCTGAGCCGCGCCAACGACCAATAGACAGCGCACAGGGAAAACGCGCCGCACCGTTCTTCTTGCCAAAATACCCCCCGTCCGCGTATGGCTAAGCGTCGTTTTATTTCCTGCTCTTGAAAGTTGCTTTGCTCGTATACCGCGCCCTCCTGACGCTTATCTCGCCGTTCCTGGTGATGGCGGCCCTCGTGCAACTCTTGCGCGGGCGCTTGTCTATGTCCGGCCTCACCATGCGGTTTGCGCGCGGTGTCGCATTTGACATCCCAAAAGACGCGCCGCGTTTGTGGCTGCATGCTGCATCAAACGGTGAGGTAACATCGGCGCGTAGTCTGATCGACGAGGCGCTCGCCCGCGATCCATCGCTCCACGTGATCGTCACCACCAATAGTGAAACAGCGCGCGCACTGGCCACCGCGTGGGATATGGCGCGTGTTCATCCATGCCTCGCACCCCTCGATTTTCGCGGTGCGGTCACACGGTTTTTGAATGCGGCCGCCCCATGTGCGCTCATTGTGATTGAAAACGAAATGTGGCCAAACCGGTTCAACATCTGTGCTGCCCGTGCCATCCCTGTGATCGTCGCAGGGGCGCGCATGTCCGATCGCTCGGCCAAGCGCCATGCTCTTTTGTCATCGGTCTTGGGCGGGACACTGCGTACAACATTAAACGCAATCACAGCACTTGCGGCCCTAGACGCTGAATCCGAGCAACGATTTTTGCAGATGGGTTTCCCCTCACAACGCCTCTTGCCGCGCATGAATTTGAAAAGTGGTGTCTCGTTGGGGGCGGCTGACCCCGATGCGCTGACCCGTTTCCAATCGGCGTTTGTTCGTGATGAAACGCTTCTCGCGGCGTCCACCCATGAGGGCGAGGAGAGAATTGTCATCGCCGCATTTTGCGACATCTTGGCCAAACACCCCAAGGCCCGTCTCATCCTTGCCCCACGCCATCCGTCACGGCGCAATGAGGTATGTGCTTTGCTCGACAAAGCCGGATTGCAACACGCCAGCCGCGCGCGTGCAGATGCGCCGGATGCAACCCCCGTGTACCTTGCGGACACGCTGGGCGAAATGGCGCTTTGGTATCAACTTGCGGGGTGTTGTTTTGTCGGCGGCTCATTGGTCGAGCGTGGCGGGCATACCCCCTTTGAGCCTGAGCAGTTCAACAGCGCGATCGTACACGGCCCGCATGTTTCCAACCATATCCTTGCCTATCGCGCTCTGAATGCGGCGCAGGGCGCGGTTCGCGTGCACGACACCCAATCTCTGGCCTCCGTATGGGACAGCATGCTAGCCTATCCGCAGCAAATGAACGATCTGGCACAGGCCGCCCACCACGCGCTTGATCCATTGCGCATGTCAAGCGCAGGCTATGACGCCTTTTGGAGCGCCCTTGCACAGGCAACGGATCGCACCCAATTTGCGCGCAAAATCTAGCATGAGCGCGCGTTAACTTGCAAAAAGGCTTTCGCCTGTACAAAAGATGCGGTTAACTCCGTCAAAAGCAGTCAGAGCATCCTAAGAGCAACTAATGGCCCTCATGTCGCCGATCAAAACCAAACAACGACGCCTCAAACTGGGCAACACCCCTAAAACGGGTGTGCGCACACAATTCGGCGCGCTGTGCTGGCGGATGAATAACGATACATTAGAAGTGCTGTTGATCAAGTCCCGCAAACGCAAACGGTGGATCATCCCCAAAGGATGGCCCATGCACAAAGTGACACCTGCCGAGGCCGCCGCAACAGAAGCATGGGAAGAGGCCGGCGTGAAAGGCGTCCCATCCGAAGTGTGTTTGGGCATCTATTCCTATAAAAAGCTACGCGCGCCTGCCGCGCCTCCCCTGCCGTGCATTGTGGCCGTCTTTCCATTTGAAGTGACAGAGATCCACGATGCCTTTCCCGAAAAGGGTCAGCGCAAACGCAAATGGATGTCGCCCGCCAAAGCGGCGTCACGCGTTCCATTCCCTGAGCTTGCCCAAATTATTCGTCACTTCGATCCGCGCACACTCAATTGAAACTGCTCGATTGTGCCTTTGCATGCGCACCACACGCCCTATATAAAATTGGGCGGGCGACTTGCGCGCGCCAAACCGCACAAACCCGTACATGAGGCATCACACGCTCACATGATCCGCTACACACTCAAATGCGAGAATACTCACAGCTTTGACAGTTGGTTCAAATCCGCGGACGGATTTGACGCGTTAACTGCTGCGGGTCAGGTGAGTTGTCCGATGTGCGGATCGTCCAAGATCAGTAAGGCGCTTATGGCGCCCCCAGTATCCAAAGCACGACCAACAGGCAGTGAGCAGACCGAACAGGTCAGCACCGCGTCCAATTCCGCCCCGCAAAGTATCGCGACCGATGTAGTGCCAAGCACGACTTCCGATCAACGTCCGAGCCCGCTAAGTACGCCAAGCACGGACACCGAACGGGCGATTGCGGCCATGCGCGATCATGTCGAGCGCCATTCGGATTACGTGGGCCTCGAATTCTCCAAACAAGCGCGCGCCATGCACGATGGTGATGCCCCAACACGCGCCATTTACGGCGAGGCAAAGCTCGAAGATGCCAAGGCCCTTTTGGAGGATGGTATTGCCGTCATCCCGTTGCCTTTCACCCCCAAACGCAGCACCAATTAGCCCGCCTTCCGAACGACATGTGTCATGTAAAAAATGTGGGGAAATTATCGGTTGGCCTTGCCCTTTGCCTCCCGCGCTCTTAAAGAACCACAGATCATTTTGACGGGGGAGATGAGGCGCAAATGCCAGTTCTCGTGATGAAATTCGGCGGCACATCTGTCGCCACACTCGATAAAATCAAGCGCGCTGCAAAGCGCGTTGGTCGCGAGGTGGCTAATGGCTACGACGTGATCGTCGTGGTCTCTGCGATGTCGGGCGAAACCAATAAGCTTGTCGGCTATGTCAACGAGACCTCCCCAATGTATGATGCGCGTGAATATGACGCCATTGTCTCCTCGGGCGAGAACGTGACGGCGGGCCTCATGGCCTTGACGCTTCAAGAAATGGACGTGCCGGCGCGCTCGTGGCAAGGGTGGCAAGTGCCGCTCAAAACCACCTCCGCGCATGGCGCCGCCCGGATCGAAGAGATCCCGACCGACAACATCACCGCCAAGTTTGGCGAAGGGATGAAAGTGGCCGTGGTCGCGGGATTTCAGGGGATCTCCCCAGAGGGACGCATCACCACGCTTGGCCGTGGCGGATCAGACACAACGGCTGTGGCTTTCGCCGCAGCTTTCGATGCGGAACGCTGCGACATTTATACGGATGTGGACGGCGTTTACACCACCGACCCGCGCATCGAGAGCAAAGCGCGCAAGATGGACAAGATCGCGTTCGAAGAGATGCTGGAGCTGGCATCTTTGGGCGCGAAAGTGCTTCAAACCCGCTCCGTCGAACTTGCCATGCGCTACAGTGTTAAGCTGCGCGTCCTATCGTCGTTCGAGGAATATGACCCCAATGCTGGCACATTGATTTGTGCCGAGGAGGAAATCATGGAAAACAAACCTGTCTCGGGTATCGCCGCATCCCGTGAAGAAGCGAAAATGACCCTCGTATCGGTGGCTGACCGCCCCGGCATCGCCGCCGCCATCTTTGGCCCCTTGGCAGATGCGGGCATCAACGTGGATATGATCGTTCAAAACATCTCCGACAATGGCGAGACGGACATGACATTCTCCTGTCCAACCGATCAGGTCGCGCGGGCGAAATCGGCACTTGATGCTGCAAAGGAAAAAGGCGCCGTACAATTCGCTGAATTGTTGTGCGATCCGGATGTGGCAAAGATTTCCCTTGTGGGCATCGGCATGCGGTCACAGTCAGGTGTCGCGGCAAAGATGTTTGACGTTCTGTCCAAAGAGGGCATCAACCTCAAGGTTATCGCCACCTCGGAGATCAAAATTTCCGTTCTGGTCGATCGCAAATACACCGAGCTGGCCGTGCAATCGCTGCACGATGCGTTCGAGCTCGATAAGGTTTAACACCTGTTCGAGCAAAACGGTTCAAGGCCTCCGATGTCAGTCGGGGGCCTTTTCTTTTTAAAAGGCTCCAACAGATGCGCCAGAGCTTACGCGACAAAATCATCCAAGTGTGTGACGCAAAAATTGCCGCCAAGGGCGAAGGTGTCGGCCTGTCTTTCTACGCGTTTTTTGCAAATAAGAACGACGATCCCGTACGGCTCATGGAAGCGGCGACATGGTGGATAGAGACACATGGCCTCGACCACTTCGTTAAAGCCGTGACCATTCGCCAAATGGTGCGTGACGGCAAATAATGCCCCTCGCGCCCGCAGCATTTTCTCGCACCTGCAGCGGCAACTGTCGGAAAAATATGCAATTTCATGCTCACAGAAGGGCTGCATACCCTTTTGGGTTGATTTGCACTGGCCCCTGCCCTCATTTGTGCTCTAAACGAACCGACCCACTCTAAAAAGTGGAGATACATAATCAGGGACGACAGGGACATATGCCAGACAGCCGAGAAAGTGATAGCCGAAAGCTACTCGGTCGCCTGCGCGATACGCTGGCCGAAGATACGGGCAGCCAGGAGCGTCTGGACCATATCACCCATCTGATCGCCGATAGTATGCGCACCGAAGTGTGTTCCATCTATCTGTTTCGCGATGATGACACCTTGGAGCTGTGCGCAACCGAGGGCCTCAAGGCCGAAGCGGTCCACCAGACGCGGATGCGTATCGGTGAGGGGCTTGTCGGGCGTGTCGCGCGCTCCAAGCAAACCATAAACACCGCTGATGCGCCGTCAGAGCGTGGATTTCGCTACATGCCTGAAACCGGCGAAGAAATCTATTCCTCGTTCCTTGGTCTGCCGATCCAACGCCTTGGCGATACGCTTGGTGTGTTGGTCGTTCAGTCCAAACAAGCGCGCCAGTTTTCCGATGATGAGATCTACGCCCTCGAAGTGGTTGCAATGGTTCTGGCCGAAATGACGGAGCTGGGCGCATTCGTCGGCGAAGATTCCGCCTTTGGCATTCATACCCATCCGGTGCTGTTTCGCGGCGCGACAGGCCAAGAGGGCGTGGCGGAGGGCAATGTCTATTTGCACGAGCCACGCGTGGTTGTCACAAACCCTGTGGCTGACGACCCTGACAAAGAGACGATACGTCTCAACGAGGCGGTCGACACATTGAGATTGTCAGTTGATGACATGCTATCGCATTTGGAACCCAACGAAAAAGATCAACGCGAGGTCTTGGAAACCTACCGTATGTTCGCCAATTCACGCGGATGGATGCGGAGGATGGAGACCGATATTGCGCGCGGCCTTTCCGCCGAAGCCGCCGTGGAAAAGGAACAATCGGTTGCCCGCACCCGCCTGTCCGCCTCGTCCGATCCCTACATGCGCGAACGGCTTCACGATCTTGACGATCTGTCCAACCGCTTGCTGCGCATCCTCACGGGTCAGGGCCACGAGACTGGCGCGGAAATGCCCGAGAACGCAATCTTGATTGCGCGCAACATCGGGCCCGGTGAGTTGCTGGACTACGGGAAAAACCTCAAGGGCATCATCTTGGAGCAAGGCTCCGTGGGCAGCCACGCCGCAGTTGTGGCGCGCGCATGGGCGATCCCGCTTGTGATCCATGCCGACCGGATCACCACCGAGGCGCTCAATGGCGACCACGTCCTGATCGACGGCGACCAAGGTGTGGTTCACTTGCGGCCCGAAGAGAATGTTGCCCGCGCCTTTCGTGAGAAAATCGCAATGCAGGCACAGGCGGTTGAACGCTATGTCGGGCTTGTGGACCTTCCGGCCGATACGATCTGTGGCAAGCGGATTAACCTACATATGAATGCGGGCCTTATGGCGGATCTGCCCTCTTTGGCCTCCTCTGGCGCTGAGGGGGTTGGCCTGTTTCGGACTGAGCTACAGTTCTTGATCCGTAACAAAGTTCCACGCCGCGGTGAGCTGGCGTCTTTGTATGGCCGTGTCATGGACGCCGCGCGCGGCAAACGCGTGGCCTTTCGCACACTTGATATCGGGTCCGACAAAGTGCTGCCGTATATGAAGCCACAAGACGAGCCGAACCCCGCGATGGGGTGGCGCGCGATCCGTGTAGGCCTAGACAAGCGCGGCGTGATGCGGATGCAGCTACAAGCGCTCATTCGCGCCTGTGCCGGCCGTCCGCTTACAATCATGTTTCCCTTTGTGGCTCAATTCGAAGAGTTCCGCGCTGCAAAAGCCATGCTAGAGGCCGAGTTGGTCAGCGAGAAACGTCTTGGGCGGGTTCTCCCGACCGAGGTCGAAGTGGGCGCAATGTTGGAAACGCCATCGCTTGCCTTTGCTCCAGATCAGTTTTTTGAAGAAACCGATTTCATCTCCATCGGCGGAAATGACCTTAAACAGTTTTTCTTTGCGGCCGACCGAGAAAACGAACGTGTGCGCCGCCGCTATGACACGCTCAATGTGTCGTTCTTGACGTTCATCCGTCAAATCGTCGAGCGCTGTAATGCCCACGGAACGCCCGTCTCGTTTTGCGGTGAGGACGCAGGGCGCCCTGTCGAGGCGGTGGCATTGGCCGCGATGGGTGTGCGCACCTTGTCAATGCGCCCCGCCTCCATCGGTCCGGTGAAATCGGTTTTACGCAAAGTTGACCTTGATCGGGTGACGTCCCTTGTGGACGAGGCGGCAGCGCGCGGCGATCAATCGGTGCGTTCCGCAATCGTGGCCTATCTCGCCGAAAGCGGCATCGCGGTTTAGGCGGCCCTACAAAGACTTATAGGCGACAGCCAACCGCGCCTTGAGCGCGTCGAACGGTTCGGCGGAATCCTCCGCCATACGCATCATACCAAACGTCACATGCGCCATATCCTGATAATACGCGGTATAGGCGTAGTTGGTCGCAGCGCCGGCAACCGCGCCCAACACAGGTACGGTTTGCGTGGCCAGCTTTTGCCCCAAAACGATGGAAAAGCGCGGCGCGACTTTTGCAATAATCCCGCTTAGGGTTGCACCCGTCAGCGTGGTGCGTGCCGCTAGAAATCCTAGATCTGCCCCATCATCATCCGCCAACGGCCCTGCGGCGGCGAACACCTGAATACAGGCCTTGCGCACATCATCGCGGGTCGGGTCAAACCCGTATTCCTCTGCAACCCCCTGAATTGCATGCAACAAGACGGTTGTGGTGACCGGCAGTTCGGCAAGGGCCGTAGGCAAGCCGCCCGCGCCACCAACCGCCCCCAGACCTGATGACACCGCACGGCTCAACCATCCGCCTGCCGTGTAGCCATTGGCACGCGTGCGCGCCGCGCCGTCAAATGCCAATTCCAAGGCCGACAATGTTGCGGCCTCCAATCCACCGCGCACCGGTTTGGGCAATTTACCGAATAGCCCGTCTGCGGTCCCGCCCACGAGATTCAAAAGCTGCATACCGGGGTTATTGGCGCGTTTGAGTTTGCGCGCGAGATCGGCAATCGCCGCATCGGTTGGCGCTTGTAAGACAGCATCGGGGCCATGAGTGAGCGCGGGTGGTTTGTGTTTCATATCGGATATGTGGGGGTGCGCGCCACGTTTGCCAAGTCAGACAGGGCTAAATCGCTTTTTGAACGTCGCCTATGACGCCGTCCCACGCACCATCAACCAATTCATATCCCAATACACGCTCAGGGTTTGTGGGCGGCGGCATATCGACGTGATCCAGCTTTTCAAAGCCAAAGCGCGAATAATAAGGGGCATCGCCCACAAGCAAGACACGCTCCCACCCAAGCGCACCGGCGCGCGCCAAACTGTCGGTCATCAACAATCCGCCAAGTCCCTCACCTTGCCGCGTCGGGTGAACAGCAATTGGTCCAAGGAGCAAGGCCGTAGCCCCCGTATCCCCAATGCGGATCGGCCAATAGCGAATGGCAGCGGCCAAAACCTCGCCCTCGTCACGCGCCACGATGCATAAATCCGTCACACGGCGCACGCCGTCACGCAAACGATACGACGACAAAAGCTCGCGCCCGGGCGCAAAGCACGTATCATAGAGGTATTCCACCTCCCAATAATCATCCGCCGTTTCGACGTCGATATGATACACCGCTTTCCCCTTTCCAGACCCACCGCACCATCGTGCGCGGAGATTGTTCTCGAATTCCTGCTAGCATGGCACTAAGTGAGGGGCAACGCAGCACCGAAGAAAGAGAGCCGTCCCATGTTTTATCGCCCCCAAGATGGCCACAGCCTACCGCACAATCCGTTCAACGCAATTGTCTCCCCGCGCCCGATCGGATGGATTTCTACACGCTCCGCAGGTGGTCACGACAACCTCGCGCCCTACTCGTTTTTCAACGCTGTAGCCTACGAGCCGCCACAGGTCATGTTTGCCTCATCGGGCCGCAAAGACAGCCTGACGAATGTTGAGGAAACGGGGGTATTTTGCATCAACCTCGTTGGGGCGGACGCTGCGCATGTTATGAACCTGTCCTCTGCACCGCTTGCACATGCCGAAGATGAATTCGCCCATTCTGGTGCCGCTAAAACCGAATGCGCACGGATTGCCTGTGCACGTGTTGCTGATGCCCCCGCAACCTTGGAATGCAAGGTGACACAAATTGTACCCCTTGAAGGGGCAAATAATCACGCAGTGTTCGGCCAAGTTGTAGGCATTCACATCCGCGACGACTGTATTGTCGACGGCCGCTTCGACGTCGTGAAAGCGCGGATGCTATCGCGTCTTGGCTACCGCGATTACGCCGAAGTCAAAGAGGTGTTTGAACTGGTGCGCCCTGAGTGAGGGCCTCCCTGACACAGCAGCTGATTGTTCTTGCAATGACGCGCGGCGAGTTTGCGCCCGAGTGAGCCAGTGACCAGCGGGCGAACAGGTGGAAAATGCGTGTCATGCGGATCGATATTCGCGAGGGACAGACGGTCCACCAGCGTCTCGTACTCAATAGATTTGCGTGCCTGAGGCCCCAAGAACAAGCTCTCACACGCGGCTCCGTTAGCGATCAGAATTTCGTGCGCGTCCATTAAGATGTGAAAATACTGTAGCTCATCTTGATCGGTCACCACCGAAACCCCTTCCAACGCCAAAAGGTGCTTGGCGGCGACCAGAACCTCGAACTGTCCAAACATGCGTAGCGCGATTTTTGACGCCACCAGAACCCTATGCTGTGGCGACACACATAAATCACGCTGTGGCGTGCCGCCGCCCAACGCGCCTGATTGTATCCGGATCGGCCGGATATTGGGGTTGGCCAACACCGTGCCCTTGTCCACGGACGTCTCACCAATCCATTTGACCTGACGTAGTCCGTGATCCAACGTCATCACATGATCGCCCTCTCTCAAATCCTCGACACGTACCTGTTCACGGTCACGGCCCTCAATCAGCGTGCCACGGGCAAAACACACAATTTCAATTTGGTTGTTAAAAGTGGAGATGACGGCGGCATCACTCCCCGCCACATCGATCAGACTTCCAGTTCGAATTTCCTCAACATTCAAATCGCCATGCGCGTCATTGGGAATAATGAAATACCGAACATCGCTACCGTTCGAAACCGTTAGAAAGACCGCGGACAAGTTACTTTCCATACCGGGGTCAAAACTGGATTGGCTCCCGTCCCCCTCGACAAAACGACCGCTACTACTCGGTTCTTGAATGCGATCAATGCTATAGGCGATGCCGCCAATAAAAATCGTGTCCCCCTCATCAAATTCACCATCGTTCAGGTCGCTCGACGTTACGTTATCGACAACACCCAAAAGGTTGCCCGCCGCCACCGAATAGGTGGTGTCAGGACTGATCCCCGTTACTTCGATGAGGTCATAAATCGTCGCCATAAACGTGTGGTGCCTTGGGTCAAAAAACCTAAACTGGTCAAGGATGCGGGACTCGATTTACGCATCAGCTCCAACCGTGTCGCAAAACACTTTCAACATCGTGAATAGCGGCTATTTATGTTAAAATTCATAGATTTTCCTATAAAAAAGGCCTCCCGATCGGGAGGCCTTTTGCGCACTATTTGCTTAAGACGGCCCTTAGTGACCCGCGCCCAAAACACCTGTGCGCACTTGGTAGTCCGTGGCGATCTCATAATCTGGATCATCATCACTATCGACCATCAGGTGGCCCGCATTGGTCAGCAGGTTGTGACAGTCATGACTGAGATGGCGCAACTGGATTTCCTTGCCTGCCGTTTCGTATTTGAGCGCCACGGCCTCAATCGCGGACAGCGCGGATTGGTCGGCCACACGGCTATCGGCGAAATCAACAATGACCATCGACGGATCGGCGGCGGGGTCGAACAACTCTTGGAACCCTTCAGCAGAGCCAAAGAACAACGGCCCTTGGATTTGATAAACCTTTGCACCTTCGGGTGTCTCATAGGTCTTGGCGTGGATACGCGAGGCGTTTTGCCATGCGTAGGCCAATGCCGAGACGATCACGCCCACGACCACCGCAATCGCGAGGTCTTCGAGCACAGTCACGACCGTTACGAGCACAATCACAAAGGCGTCCGTGCGGGGTACCTTGCGCATGACGTTGAACGAGTTCCACGCGAACGTGCCGATCACCACCATGAACATCACACCGACCAATGCGGCGAGCGGGATTTGTTCGATCAATGGCGAGGCGACCACGATAAAGGCCAACAAAAACAAAGCGGCAGCAATGCCGGAGACGCGCGTGCGGCCGCCCGATTTCACGTTGATCATCGATTGGCCAATCATCGCACAACCGCCCATACCGCCAAAGAAACCCGTGACCACGTTGGCCGCCCCCTGAGCGATACACTCTTGGGACACGCCGCCGCGTTCGCCTTTGATTTCGCCCACGAGGTTGAGGGTCAAAAGGCTCTCAATGAGGCCAATGGCCGCGAGGATCAGCGCATAGGGAAAGATCACCTCGAGCACGGACAGGAACTGCGGCAGGCTGTCGAACATCGGCACGGCGGGGATGTGGAATGTCGGCAGACCGCCCTTAATGGCGGCCATATCGCCCACACGCGGCACCGGCAGATCAAAGGCAATCACGACAATCGCAGTGACCAAAATCCCCGCAAGCGGCGCGGGAATGATGTTGGTCACCTTGGGCAGGAAATGGACAACGGCCATCGTCAGACCTACGAGAACAAGCATGATCATCAGCGGACCACCCGACATAAATGAGTCCGATCCGGGCTGTTTAAACTGTGTCATCTGAGCGAGGAAAATCACAATCGCCAAACCGTTCACAAAGCCGAGCATCACAGGATGCGGCACAAGTCGGATGAATTTGCCCAAACGGAACACACCCGCAAGCACTTGCAAAATGCCCATCAACACAACAGTGGCAAAGAGGTATTCAACGCCGTGTTCGGCCACGAGAGCCACCATAACAACCGCGAGCGCACCAGTGGCACCCGAAATCATCCCGGGACGACCGCCAAACACAGCAGTGATCAGCCCGACCATAAAGGCCGCGTAAAGCCCCACAAGCGGGTGAACGCCCGCGACAAAGGCGAATGCAACCGCCTCAGGCACAAGGGCGAGCGCTACGGTCAGGCCCGACAAAAGTTCGGTTTTGAATTGCGAGGGCGTCAATTTGGTATCGCCGCCAGAAATAGATAGGTTCTTCGCAAAGGATGCGAGAGCAGATTGAATCACGGGAATTCCCCAATGTTTGGATATGTGCGTTTGCCCGCCTTCTAACGCGTGTGAGCGCCAAAGGCAAAGGGGCAGGCATTGCCTATGCCGTCACGTGGTGGATGCGACACAGCGCGCACCTAAATCGGCCTTGCACCCCGCATGAGCACACCGCACACTCGCATCAACGGACGAACACCAGATAAGGGACGAAAGATGGAACGAATGATCGGCGTGATGGGCGGCTCGGGCGTGTACGAGATCGACGGGCTACAAGACGGCACGTGGGTCAATGTCGACACACCGTGGGGCGATCCCTCCGACCAGATTTTCACCGGCGTTTTGGATGGTGTCAAAATGGCATTTCTACCCCGCCATGGGCGTGGCCACGTCCACACCCCCACGTCTGTGCCCTACCGCGCCAATATCGACGCACTCAAACGTATTGGCGTTACAGATCTGATCTCTGTCTCTGCCACAGGTAGCTTTCGCGAGGAAATGGCGCCGGGTGATTTTGTGATCGTCGATCAATTCATTGACCGCACAGTGAACCGCGAGAAAACCTTTTTCGACACGGGGTTGGTGGCACATGTCTCTGTGGCCCATCCGACCTGTGCGCGCCTATCGGGTTTGGTCTATGAGGCCGCGCGCGCCACAGGCGTCACTGTGCATATGGGGGGGACGTATTTGGCAATGGAAGGCCCACAGTTCTCCACCATGGCCGAAAGCAAAATGTACCGCGATGTCTGGGGCGCGGATGTGATCGGCATGACCAATATGCCCGAGGCCAAACTCGCCCGCGAAGCCGAAATGTGCTACGCTTCGGTCGCGATGGTCACGGATTATGACAGCTGGCACCCCGACCACGGCGCGGTCGATATCACGGCCATCATCGCGACACTGGGCGCAAATACCGCCCACGCAAAGACGCTCGTCGCCGCGATGCCCGCGCTGCTCACATCGGCTTACGCGCCTTGCGAGCACGGATGTGACCGCGCCCTTGAGTACGCGATCATGACTGCCCCAGACAAACGCGACCCCGCAATGCTTGCCAAACTGGATGCGGTCGCTGGCCGCGTCCTTAAAGGACACTGATATGACACAAAAAACCGTTCGCGATTACATCCGCACGATCGTTGATTTCCCGCATGAGGGGATCATGTTTCGCGATGTTACGACACTGTTCGCCGATCCGCGCGGGCTTCGTCTGGCGATTGATCAGATGCTGGACCCGTTTGTGGGTCAGCACATCGACAAAGTGGTGGGGCTTGAGGCTCGCGGCTTTATCCTTGGCGGGGCAATTGCGCATCAACTCTCGTTAGGGTTTGTGCCCGTGCGCAAGAAAGGCAAACTCCCCGGCAAGGTCATTTCCGAGGCATACACCCTCGAATATGGCGAGGCCGTTGTGGAAATCCACGATGATGCAATCCAAGCTGGTGAAAAAGTCCTGATCGTGGACGATCTATTGGCGACGGGTGGCACCGCACAAGCGGGTATCAAGCTCGTCGAGCGGTTGGGCGGCGAAATCGTCGGCACATCCTTTGTCGTGGATCTACCTGAACTGGGCGGACGCGCACTTTTGGAGGGTTTGGGCTACTCGGTGCATGCGCTTTGCGAATTCGACGGGGCATGAACGCTTTATTAAGATTCGTAGCCTAGTGTTAATCATGTTCCTTGGAGCAAGGAACGTTGCTTGCAGCACATGTGACTTATCACATTTCTATAGCGCCCTGATCACCCCCCTGATCAGGGCGTACCCTTTTTAGGGGTAGGTGCGCCACATCACATAGATACGCACCGTTCAATCGCGCGCACGCAAAACCGCACCGGGATTCATAATGCCATTGGGATCAAGCGCATCTTTTATCGCCCGCATGGCTGCGAGCTTTATCGGGTCTTGATAGCGTTCCAAATCGTCCACTTTCAGACGCCCCACCCCGTGTTCGGCACTCACAGACCCGTCATAGGCATGAACCAGATCGTGGACCGTTTTCTTGACCGAGGCGCGAATGGTATCGAACTCTTTGCGATCACGCCCGCGCGCGGGAAAAACGTTGTAGTGCAGGTTGCCGTCGCCCAAATGGCCAAAACAGTTCACACGGATGTCGCCCAACGCCTCAAGTTCCGCGATTCCCTCGGGGATAAAATCAGGGATACGCGACAAAGGCACCGAAATGTCGTGGCTCGATATAGCGCCCACGCGCTTGTTGCCCTCGGGAATATTCTCACGCACCGCCCAAAACTCCGCGCGCTGGCTCTCGCTTGACGAGATCACACCATCTTCCACGATCCCTGCCGTGTGGGCCGCCTCGAAGAGCGCACCAAGCGCCTCTTGCGGATCACCATCACCAGACAGGCCAACGTCGACCAAAACACACCAATCGGGGCGCGCCTCAAACGGTTGGCGCACATCGGGCAACACATCCGTTAGAAAATCCAACCCGACACCGGAAATCAATTCAAATGCCGAGATACCCTCTCCGATCAGATCACGCGCCATGGACAACAGGTCCAACGCCCCTTGCGGATCACGGACCACCATAAAAGCGGCGGCCTCTTGCGCAGGGCGCGGATACAAGCGCAGGGCGGCGGCGGTAATCACCCCCAACGTGCCCTCGGAACCAATCATCAGATTCTTGAGATCATAGCCGGTGTTATCTTTGCGCAGGCGTTTCAACCCGTGCCAAATCTCACCCGAGGGCATAACGACCTCAAGACCCAAACACAAATCGCGGGTATTGCCATAGCGCAGGACGTTCAAACCGCCGGCATTGGTGGCAAGGTTGCCACCGATCCGACACGACCCCTCAGCCGCAAGTGACAAGGGAAACAACCGGTCCTGAGCCTCGGCGGCGGCCTGAACCTGCGCCAAAATCGCACCTGCCTCAACCACGATCACATTCTCGGACGGATACACCGCGCGGACTGCCGTCATGCGCTCCAATGATAGTGCGATGGGTTCGGCGCCGTCATAGGCCACTTGGCCCAAAACAAGACCCGTTCCACCGCCCAACGGCACAACGCCCACGCCCGCCTCGTTGCACATCCGCACAATCGTAGCCACGTCATCAACGGTCCGTGGACGCGCCACCGCCGCTGCGCGTCCCTCATAACGCCCACGCGGATCATCCAACTCACCCGCTGCGCGCGGACGCACCGTGTCGTGCGGCAGGGCCGCAGCAAGACGGGTTAAAAACTCAGGTGTGGGTGTGAGGGTCATCAATCTGGATCCTTTTTGGGCGCGCTTATGCGCCACGCGCCAGCGCGGCAATTTTCAGACAGGAGTTGAGGTTGCGGGCGGTCACCATTTCGGCACGCACAAATTTTTCATATCGCGCGGCAGGCTTTGACTTTGAGGTGCCGTTGGGCGTGTAGAGATAGAACACTTGATCAATCAGCGCGAATTCCTCGCCCTTATCGCATAGCTTTTGAAATGCAACGGGATCAAATGTGATCGCCCCACGCAGAAACACCAAATGCAATCTTTGCGGTGTTTCGCTCGCTTGTGGATAGGGATTGTTCGCCAGTGCGGCCTCAAGTTCATCACGCGTCACAGCGTTGACAGGGCGTTCCAAATCGAAGACGTCGCGCAACACCGCCTCGACTGCGGCCTCAACCTGATCTCGTGGCAACGCCGATGAGACCAGTGCATTTCCCGTCTGGATATAGGTTTGCACGTCCAAAAAACCCGCATCGGCAAGGGCCGCGCGAAACGCCGCCATCGGCAATTTACCCTGCCCCGCGACATTGACCGCACGTAAAAACACAATCCAACGCTGCACGCTCGCTCTCCTTATTGGCGCTACGCCAAACCAATGTCCGTGCGCCCACGGCGATCACTGCGCAGCGCGGAATACAACACATGATTGCGCCAGCGGTTGTTAATTTGCAGATAGGCCTGCGCCACACCCTCGTATTTGAAACCGGCCTTTTCAAGCACACCACGCGACGCGGCGTTCTCAGGCAGGCACGCGGCCTCAATCCGGCTCAAATCAAGGCGGGCAAAGGCGTAATGTGTCACCGCTTCGATCGCTTCGCGCATATAGCCTGCGCGTGCATGGGGCGCGCCAATCCAATAGCCGATGGTGCCCGATTGCGCCGGACCTCGGCGAATGTTGTCGAGCGTGATCGCACCCAGCAATGCATTGTCGTCGCGGCGCACCAAAAACACGGGCAAGCCCGTATCACCCTTAATCGAGCGCTCCGCCCAATAGACACGGTTGGAGAACGCTTTGCGTGACAAATGATCGTCAGACCACTTTGGTTCCCACGGTTGCAAAAACGCTCGGCTCGCATCGCGCAACGCCACCCAATTTCGAAAATCACTGTGCTGAGGCAGTCGAAGCGTCATGCGCTCCGTATCAATCCGAACTTTGGCTTTGCGCGCAAGCATCAGGCGGCAAACCTGTCTTGTAGCGCCTCCAGAGTAGGTGCGTTTTCAATCGGACCATACAGTGCCATTGCCCCGCTGCCTTGTCCCATTTCCGACAAGAACTTGCGGGCCTTTTCCACACTCACATCGTCGATGCGGGCGATGGTTTCGGACAGCTCGGGCACACGGTTCCAGATTCCGATCATACGCGCATTTCGCTCCGCACGGCTTGACGGGCTTTCAAGCCCCATCAAAAGACCCGCCTTGATCTGTGCACGCGCACGATCGACTTCGTCAGTGCGCATTTCATCTGCGGCGCGCTTGATCTCGTCGATAGTCAGCTCTGCCAGATCCTTGATCTCGTCGGCGGATGTACCGGCGTAAATGGTTGTCATTCCAGTATCAGAATAGGCGCCGGACTGCGCATAAATCGTGTAACACAACCCGCGCTGCTCACGCACAGTTTGGAACAATCGCGACGACATTCCACCGCCCAATGCTGTTGCAGCAGTTTGGGCGACATAAATGTCTTCGTCACGGTAACCCGGCCCCTCAAAGGCCAGTGTGAAGTGTGCTTGTTCGAGGTCTTTCACCTTGCGAAAATCACCGCCCTGAAACACCGCTTTGTCAGCGATATCATCGCCGCGTTTTGGCAAGCCGCCAAAGATCGCTTCGGCTTCGCGCACGAGCGTGTCATGATCGACGGCCCCTGCAGCCGATAGCACCATACGCTCTGGGCAATAGTGCTCTGCGATGAAGTTGGCCAAGTCCTCGCGTGAAAACGAATTGACGCGTTCAGCAGGGCCGAGAATGGTGCGGCCAAGCGCCTGAGACGGATATGCCGCCTCTTGCAACCAATCAAAAATCACATCGTCGGGCGTATCAAGCGACTGACCGATTTCTTGCAAAATCACACCACGCTCGACCTCCAACTCACGAGGATCAAACACGGGATTCATCAAGATGTCGCCAATCACATCGAGCGCCAAAGACACGTCATCTTTGAGGACACGCGCATAATAGGCGGTCGCCTCGCGCGATGTGTAGGCGTTCAGATACCCACCAACATTTTCAAGAACTTCCGCGATTTCCAACGGGGAACGCCGCGTGGTCCCTTTGAACGCCATATGCTCCAAAAAGTGCGCAATACCGTTTTGCTCGATCCGCTCATGGCGTCCGCCCGCCAGAACCCAAACACCGATCGAGGCGCTTTCAAGGGCTGGCATGCTTTCAGTGACAATGCGAAATCCGTTGGACAGTGTATGTAGTTGGATGGTCAAGCGAGACGCTCCTTCACCAACGCTTTTAGCGTGGCTAAATCATTGGGGACAACGGTAAACCGTTCGTCTTTGCCGAACAGGTCACCCATACGTTCGGGCAACTCGGGATGGATGCCGCATGCGGCCTCCACGGCGGCGGGAAATTTTGCGGGGTGTGCGGTCGCCAGTGAAATCATCGGGACGTCCGACAAATGCGCCTCGGCCACTTTTACAGCAACGGCCGTATGTGGGCATAGCACTTCAGTCGTGCGCGCGTGGAATGCGGCGATCGCTTGAGATGTTTCGTCCTCGGACGCGCGGCCGGACGCGAACAAATCGCGCAAACGGTCCATGGCCCCTTGGGAAATCTTGAACTCTCCGGCTTTAAACTCGTCCATTAGCTGCGCAATTGCTGCGCCCTCACGGTCGTAAACGTCGAACAAGGCCCGCTCAAAGTTGGAGCTGACCTGAATATCCATCGACGGAGATATGGACGGTGTCACACCTTGCTTGGTGCAGGCTCCCGTTTCCATCGTGCGGTGCAAAATGTCGTTATGGTTGGTCGCGATTACCAATTCTCCAATCGGCAAGCCCATTTTCTTGGCAATATAGCCCGCGAAAATGTCACCAAAGTTGCCCGTGGGCACCGTGAACGACACCTTGCGATGTGGCGCGCCAAGTGACACAGCCGAGGTAAAGTAGTAAACGACTTGGGCTAAAACCCGCGCCCAGTTGATCGAATTTACGGCGGCCAGTTTCACACCGTCACGGAACTCATGATCGGCAAACATCTCTTTGAGGGCTGCCTGACAATCATCAAAGTCGCCCTCAACGGCGAGCGCATGCACGTTCGCCTCTGTGGGCGTGGTCATCTGACGGCGCTGAACATCCGATACGCGGCCATGCGGAAAGAGGATAAACACATCGACATTGTGCAACCCTTTGAACGCCTCAATTGCCGCTGATCCGGTATCGCCAGAGGTTGCGCCTACAATCGTCACGCGGTCGCCACGGCGTTCAAGGGCCGCTTGAAACAACTGGCCAATGAGTTGCATCGCAAAATCTTTGAATGCCAAAGTCGGGCCGTGGAACAATTCCAACAAGAAATGGTTCGGCCCGAGTTGCACAAGCGGCGCGCGCGCATCATGACCAAAGGTCGCGTAAGCTTTTGCAATGATCTCTTTAAACTCGGCGTCAGTAAACGTCTCGCCGATAAACGGTTTCATGACGCGAAATGCAACGTCTTCGTACGACTGGCCAGCAAAGGATGCGATCTCATCCACCGACAGGGTCGGGATGGTTTCGGGCACATAAAGCCCACCATCGGACGCAAGCCCTGTCAGCATCGCTTCTTCAAATGAAAGGTCCGGCGCTTGGCCGCGTGTGGAGATATATTTCATCGCTCGTCTTTCCCTCTAGGGGCAGTTTGCATCACACGGGCCTCACCCGCGTCTGGCCCTCATACGCCACAGGAGCAAGCTTGTCATCCCGAACCAAACGGCGGCGAATAAAAACCACTGGACCATGTAGCTAAAGTGATTGTTGGGGATTGCCGCGACACTCACCGGTAGCGGCAAAATTCCAGTCCCCGTAGACTCCTGTGCAACGATCAAGATCGGCGCAGCCTCAAGCGCCTGAGCCATTTTCGTCACGTCCCGCGCATACCAATAATTGGCAGCGGGGTCGTCTTGGGGAATGAAGCGGTCACGCTCGTCCGGCCACTGCAAGTTGCCAACCACCTCGATATCCCCTATTGGGCGCTCGGCCTCTTTTGCCGCCGTTGGCACATATCCACGATCCAGCATAACCGTGCGACCATCCTCCAACGTGAGCGGAGCGATGATGCGAAACCCCGCGCCAAAATCACGCGACGAGACCAATACATGCAACTCCGCCGCGCCAAGTGTGCCACGGACACGCACCGGCCGGTATTCATCGGCATCAGGATCAGGGGTAAGCGGCAATGCCACAGGAGCATCGTAAATCATTGCTTCGATCTGTGCGATTTCGGTTTCCTTTTGCGGAATTCGACCCATTTGCCAAAGGCCAAGCGCGATCAGGATCGCAAAGCCGATAAGGCCGAAAACCAAAGTGGTGAGAAAACCGCGTTTCATACAGGCAAGCCTCCAAAGACAAAGGGCGCCGAGTTGCCCCCGCGCCCTTCTATGTCGTTTCTCATACGCGTTAAATACGCAAAGCCGTTACTGGCCCCAGACGTAGACCGCCACAAAGAGGAAGAGCCATACAACGTCCACAAAGTGCCAGTACCAAGAGGCGGCCTCAAAGCCGATGTGATCCTCAGATGTGAAATGGCCGCGCTGCGCACGGAACAAGCAAATCAACAAAAAGATCGTGCCGATGATGACGTGTGCACCGTGAAATCCTGTGGCCATGAAGAACGCCCCAAAGAAGAATTCACCACCAAACGTCCAGCCTTCGTGAACGAGCAATTCATAATACTCATAGACTTGGAACAGCGTGAACACTGCGCCGAACAACACACCGCCCGCAAGGCCGGCCACGATGTCTTTGCGCACATTGCCGTGGACAAGGGCGTGGTGCGCCCATGTGACCATCGCACCCGAACACAACAACAGCAGCGTGTTGATCAGTGGAAGGTGGAACGCATCAACGGGAATGATTTCCGGTTTGACGTATTCTGTCCCTGCATATTCATACATGGGGTACATCGCGTTCTTGAAAAACGCCCAGAACCATGCGGCAAAGAACATGACTTCGGACATGATGAACATGATGAAGCCATAGCGTAGGCCAATGCGAACCACAGGCGTGTGATCGCCCGCTTGGTTCTCGAGGATCGTTTCGCGCCACCAGCTCCACATGACGTAGAGCACACCAACAAACCCGATCAAAAAGACGAAGGGTTGGTTGTTGTCGACAGCCGGTGACATCCACAAAACTGCACCAAACAGCATGATAAACGCCATAAGTGAGCCAAGCAGCGGCCACGGTGACGCTGGTAGGATGTGATAATCGTGGTTCTTTTCGTGCGCCATAAGTGCGTCCCTCTCCCTTGAGATGGTCCCTAACGGGTTAGTTGATGTCGGTGTCTTTGGTAACGTCGCTGTTCAAGGCGGCGTAATCCTCAGGCATATCTGTTTCATAGAATGTATAGGACAGCGTGATCCGATGCACGAACTTTGCATCCCTGTCCGTGGTGATTTCGGGATCGACGTAGAAAGTCACGGGCATCAACACGCTCTCTCCAGGTTGCAACACCTGTTCGGTGAAGCAAAAGCAATCGATTTTCGTGAAAAAGCCGCCCGCCTCGAACGGGGCAACATTGTAGGTCGCGGTGCCGGCAATGGGGCGATCAGATGTGTTGGTCGCCTCATAAAACGCCAAACCTGTCTCGCCAATACGCAATTCCATCTCGCGCTCTACGGGTTTGAACTCCCATGGAAAGCCGCGATCAATGGAGGCGTCGAACCGAATTTTGATGGTTTCGTCCAGAATCACATCAGATCCGGTATCGGACACAGACGTCTCGCCGCCAAAGCCGGTCACTTTACAAAACCATGAGTAAAACGGGACAGATGCCCATGCCAACGCGCCCATCACAAAGACAACGCCAACGAGTTGAGCTGCGGTTTTTTGCGGTCCTGCCAGTGCCATTATTTTGTGATCCCTTGTTGCGCAGGGCCAACGCCGGGCATCAGCGCGTTGTTTTGTGCGGTGAGTTTGACCACGGTCAGGCTCATCACCAATACGACGAAAAGACCAAGAACCAAGCCAAGGCCAACATTACGTGATTTGCGACTGTTGTGAACTTTGTGAAGCTTTGCGATGGCCATTAGAATGGACCTCCTATGCCAAAATCACGCAGCACTCTATCCACCATCAGGGCAGTAAAATGCAAAAACAGATAGGCGAGCGACAGCTTGAAGACGTATCTCTCAACCTTGTACTTATCCGCCTCGGCTTGCGCCTCGTCACGGCGGTAGATATCCCACGCACCTTTTAGGAACGCCCCGTTCATAACCACGGCCACGACCAGATAGCTCCACCCTGCGAGGGGGGTGAGGAAGAGTGCGAAGGCCGTCAAAACCAGTGCGAATGTATAGACAAGGATGTGGGCGCGCGTGACGCGTTTGCCGTGTGTCACCGTCAACATCGGCACTTTGGCCTTGTCGTAATCGGAATTCATGAATAGCGCCAAAGCCCAGAAATGCGGTGGCGTCCACATGAACGTCAGCATGAACATCAACGTCGAGGCGAGTGTGATATCACCCGTCACAGCCGCCCAACCGATCATCGGGGGAAACGCCCCTGCGGCGCCACCGATCACAATGTTCTGGGGCGTCGAGCGCTTGAGCCACATGGTGTAAACCACGGCGTAAAAGAAGATGGTGAAAGCCAAAAGGCCCGCGGCAACCCAATTGGACGCAAGGCCCAACATAACAACCGAAAAGCCCGACAACGTCAGACCAATAGCAAGCGCCTCGCCCGCCTCAACCTTGCCTGCCGGAATAGGCCGTTTTGCCGTGCGCTTCATCACACGGTCAATATCGGCATCATACCACATATTCAGCGCACCAGATGCGCCGCCGCCAATGGCGATGCACAAGATCGAGAAGAATGCGACAAAGGGATGTATATTGCCTGGCGCCACAAACAGGCCCGCCAGTGCCGTAAACACCACCAAAGACATCACGCGTGGCTTTAGCAAAGCAAAGTAATCGCCAAATCCCGCTTCGCGTTCGTCGTCAAAATTGATGGTCGCGTCAGTCATCGCGCGGGGTGTCCTTGGGGTAACTGCCGCCCCGTCTTGGGCTCATGCGAGTTGAGCCTCGTGTCGGGGGCGGCGATGTCGTGCGTTGGCCAGTTTGCCAGAGCGGGGCGATGAATGCCGCCCGCGCTAAACATGTATCGCTCCCGCACCTGCGCAAGGAGCGCGCCTCTTACTCGGCGGAGGCCAGTTGGATCAGCTGAGCACCGGTATCGAGGGACGCATATTCCTCTTTCGCCTCAGCAAGCCAAGTAGCGTAGTCTTCTTCGGAGACAACCTCGACCGTGATTGGCATGTAGGCGTGGTCTTTGCCGCATAGCTCGGAACACTGACCAAAGAAGGTGCCTGTTCTTTCGGCGTTGAACCAAAGCTCGGCCACACGCCCCGGAACGGCGTCTTGTTTTACGCCAAAGGCCGGAATGGTCCACGAGTGGATCACATCAGATCCTGTCACGCCCATCACAACAACTTTGCCAACGGGCACAACAACACGGGTATCTGTGGCCAAAAGGAACTGATCAGTTGTGTAGCCTGCGTCAATGAGCGCTTGCTCGACTTCAGGTGTGCGCACGTAGTTGCCGACTGTCGCAGGCTGACCAATCATGTAGCTGTCAAAGCCAAAACCTTCGTCCACGTAATCATAGGTCCAGTACCACTGGTTGCCCGTTACCTTGATGTAAATATCGCCTTCTGGGATTTCTTGTTGCTTGAACAAAACCGGAAGGGAGTATGCACCGATCACAACAAGGACCAAAATCGGTACAAGCGTCCAAGCCACCTCGATCGGGGTGTTGTGAGTAAAGGTTGCGGGTGTCGGATTCGCACGACGGTTAAAGCGCACGATTACGACTGCGATCAACGCAACCACGAACAAAACGATGACACCGATGACCCAGTTCAACATGCCGTCGAGCCATTGGAGGTCACGTGCGAGTTCTGTCGCGGGCTCTTGGAAGTCGATACCCTTTGGGCGTGGAGCGCCAAGCATCTCGCCTGCGCTTTGGGCAACGGCGGAAACTGCGCCAGATGCTGCGAAAAAGGCGGCCGTTAGACCTAAGGTGAGGGATTTAGTGCGCATATTCTCTTCCCGTTTGTACGTTCAGGACGACGTGCCCTGTGTCACCGCGCTCGTTGGTCGAACGCATTTCCATTTGTGTCTTTGGCGCTGAGAGTCATACTAGCCATTCAACGCCCATCATTGGGTTCCCGTTTGACCGCTTTTTTTGATCTAGATCAAGCCCTGAGGACCATAATTTTATGTCACCGAGACGTTTTGACCCATTCCACGATGCTCTGGATCGCGATGCAGCCCTCAAAACACTGCAAGAAGCAGTGAATGGGGCCGACGACGGAGAGTTATTTCTTGAACGCCGCACCTCGGAAGGGCTGGTGTTTGACGATGGACGGATTCGCAACGCCTCTTATGACGCGAGCGAGGGATTCGGGTTGCGGGCCGTGCGCGGCGAAACGGCGGGATACGCGCATTCCACCGAAATTTCTGAAAGCGCTATTAAACGCGCCGCCGAAACTGCAAGGCTGGCTGTGGGTCACGGCGGCGGCACGATGGCGGATGCACCGCGCGCAACCAACACACGGCTGTACACAGACGAAAACCCGATGGACGGCGCAGCCTTTGACGCCAAAATCGACACGCTGGCCGAGATCGACGCCTATCTGCGTGACCTTGATCCGCGCGTGGTTCAAGTCACCGCATCACTTGCCGCCTCTTATCAAGAGGTGTTCATCCTGCGTCCCGAAGGCGGGCTTGTCTCCGACATCCGCCCAATGGCCCGCCTGAATGTTTCGGTCATCGTCGAACAGGGCGGACGCCGCGAAAGTGGGTCATCGGGGGGCGGCGGGCGCACGGGCATGACCGGAATGATGCACCCTGATCACTGGAAAACAGTCGCCCGCGAGGCATTGCGCGTGGCCTGTGTCAATCTCGAAGCCATCCCGGCCCCTGCGGGCGTGATGGATGTCGTCCTAGGGCCAGGCTGGCCCGGCATTTTGCTCCACGAGGCTATCGGGCATGGCCTTGAGGGCGATTTCAACCGCAAGAAAACCTCCGCATTTGCCGGTTTGATGGGACAACAAGTGGCCGCAAAGGGTGTGACGGTTCTGGATGATGGCACGATCCCCGATCGTCGCGGCTCCATCACCATCGACGACGAGGGCACCCCCAGCGCAAAGAACACCCTTATCGAAGACGGCAAGCTCGTCGGCTATATGCAAGACCGCCAAAACGCCCGCCTGATGGGCGTGGCCCCTACCGGAAACGGACGCCGCGAAAGCTATGCCCACACACCGATGCCGCGCATGACCAACACCTACATGCTGGGCGGTGATACTGCGCCCGAGGATATTGTCGCCGACCTCAAAGACGGCATTTACGCCGTGGGCTTTGGCGGCGGACAAGTCGACATTACAAACGGCAAGTTCGTGTTTTCGTGCACCGAAGCCTACCGTGTCGAGAACGGCATTGTCGGCGCACCGGTCAAAGGGGCGACACTGATTGGCGATGGGGCCACCGCCCTCAAACATATCCGTCACATCGGCAACGACATGGCCCTTGACCCCGGCATGGGCAATTGCGGCAAAGCAGGCCAATGGGTGCCCGTGGGAGTGGGACAACCAACCCTGATGATCGGTGGGCTAACCGTGGGCGGCTCGGCAAAATAATACGGACACCACCGCGCACCACCTTGGACGATGTACGCACAGGCCATTGTCGTTCTTGGTGTGTGCGCCTAGCCCAGTGCATCTGTACCATGCGACACTACGCCACGCAGTGCGCACCAACCCGAAAGCTCACATTCACATGACGATCAGCCACACCTCTGCCCCGGATGCAGGCCGCCCTTTGTTGGGCATTGTGCTCGTCGCGCTCACGACCCTTTTCTTTGCGTTGACCGATGTGTTTAGCAAACAGTTGACGATGGCCTATCCGGTTCCTGTGGTGATGGCGGTGCGCTATTTGTCGAGTTTGATCCTGCTATTGGTCATCTTTGGCCCACGCATGGGCAAGTCCCTATGGGGCACCAACCGCACCAAACTGGTGATCGTGCGGGCGGGTGTTCTCACGCTTGCGTCCTTGACCATGGGCCATGCGCTGCGCCTCATGCCCGTCGGAGAGACCATCGCCATTCTCTATCTTTCGCCCTTTGCCGTTATGGCGCTTGCCGTGCCAATCTTGGGCGAAAAGGTGACGCGTTGGGGTGTCTTTTTTGCCGTTCTGGGATTTTCGGGCGTGCTTTTGGTGCTACGTCCTGGATCTGGCCTCGATCCGATTGGCGTGCTCTGGGCGCTGAGCAATGCGAGCTGTGCCACTGCGTTCCATTTGCTCACACGAAGCCTTTCACGCACAGAAACCGCCATTTCCATGCTGTTTTTTGTCACGCTCATCGGCTCGATTTTTTTCGTGGTTATGGCGCTTCCGCATCTATCAAGCGTTCGCCCCCCGCTTCACGATTTGGGATTGATGGTGTTTGTCGGTATCACCGCCACCTCTGGACACTTCTTGTTTGCCGTGGCCTACCGCGAAGCACCCGCCGCCATTATCGCCCCGCTCAACTATCTGCATCTGGTCTGGGCCGCGCTGCTTGGTTGGGCGGTGTTCAACTATACGCCTACGGGGCTGAGCGTGCTTGGCATGGTGACTATTATCGGTGCGGGCGCGGCGCTTGCCGTCAATGGGCACATCTCCAAGACCAAACCCTGACGCAACGTTGCGTTGCTCCGAATATTTTAAATGCGGTTCAACATTTTTGTGTTTTGATAACCAGCCGTTAACCAATTTGCGCGATATTAAGGATGCAAGAGACGGAGCGAGGCGGCTAAAATGGATTTCATCCCTTCCCACCACCCCCTCACCCCACCCCACGTTGCGGAAGACAAAGCTGTCCTCCTTCGCCTCTTGCGATCGCGCCGCGTCGGCCCAACAACCTTTCACAAATTAATCGCGGAACACGGCACAGCAGCAGCCGCTTTGGATGCATTGCCCCACGTGGCGCGCAACGCCGGTGTCTCGAATTACCAGATATGCCCCGAGGGAGTCGTGACCGCCGAACTGGCCGCAGGTCGCGCATTTGGAGCCACATTAGTGGCGCAAAGTGACGCTGCCTATCCGGCTTTGTTATTCGCCCTCGCTGACGCCCCGCCCCTCATCTGGATGAAGGGTGATTTGTCGCTGGTCGAGCGCCCGATGTTGTCCATCGTGGGCGCGCGAAACGCCTCCTCGCTTGGGGTTCGCTTTGCGCGAACGCTCGCCGCTGACCTTGGCCGTGAGGGGTTTGGTATCGTATCCGGACTGGCGCGCGGCATCGACGCCGCAGCGCACGAAGGCGCACTTGAGACCGGCACAATTGCCATTTTGGCGGGCGGGCTCGACACGATCTATCCAAAAGAAAACACAGCCATTTATCATCGCATTTGCGAAACTGGCATTGTGATGTCCGAGCAACCATTGGGCATGAAACCATTCGCGCGTCATTTCCCCATGCGCAATCGTATCGTGTCGGGGTTGAGCCGCGCCACCATCGTCGTTGAGGCGGCCGCCAGATCCGGATCGCTCCTCACCGCAGGCAACGCATTGGATCAAGGCCGTGACGTGATGGCCGTGCCGGGTCACCCGTTCGACGCACGCGCCTCCGGTTGTAACATCTTGCTGCGCGATGGGGCCGCGTTGATCCGCAGCGCCCGCGATGTTCTGGATGCCCTCGCCAGCGCGCCACCCGCCAAGCGCGTGCGATCAGCCTCGCCCGCCTCACGCCACATCGCGACTGCATCCCCCGTCAAGATCCCGCCAGTGCGCGCACAAACGCGCAGCCTGTCCGAGCATTCCATCCTCCACACCGAAATTCTAGCGCGCCTGAGTACAACCGCACTTCCCGAAGATGCCCTCATGCGTGACCTCGATGCCCCCAAAGATCTGATCAGTGCCGAGCTGCTCAATCTGGAGCTATCGGGCCGTATTGCCCGCAAATCTGGCGGGCTTTTGTCCCTGATCTAACAAACGCAAAAGAGTGCGACTTTTTCCTGCCCTTAAGGGCAGGGGAAGAAATTGCGTTTTCACCCAATTGACAATCGCCAGTTGCGCAGCACATTTTGCCCCGCCATAAGGCCCGCAAAGTTATGTAAGAGGACAAAGCATGCCCGTAGTAGTTGTTGAATCTCCGGCGAAAGCCAAAACGATCAATAAATATCTCGGCAAAAACTTCACGGTGCTGGCGTCCTATGGCCACGTGCGGGACTTGCCGGCGAAAAACGGATCGGTCGATACAGACGCCGATTTCGAGATGACGTGGGAGATCGGCGCTGACAGCCGCAAACACGTCAAAGCCATCGCAGATGCCCTGAAGACCGACGACACTCTCATTCTCGCAACCGACCCTGACCGCGAAGGCGAAGCCATTTCGTGGCACTTGCAAGAAGCATTGACCAAGCGCAAGGCGATCAAAAAGTCGACGGCCGTGTCACGTGTCACGTTTAACGCGATCACCGAAAAAGCTGTCACCGAGGCGATGAAAAACCCGCGCCAAGTTGACGCACCTCTGGTTGAGGCCTATCTGGCGCGGCGTGCGCTCGACTATCTCGTGGGCTTCAACCTCTCGCCCGTTTTGTGGCGCAAATTGCCCGGCGCGCGTTCTGCGGGCCGCGTGCAATCGGTGTGCTTGCGCTTGATCGTGGAGCGCGAAACAGAGATCGAGGCATTCAACCCACAAGAATACTGGACAGTCAAAGCCTTGCTTGAGACCCCGCGCGGTCAAGCTTTCGAGGCGCGTTTGACGCAATTGTCGGGCAAAAAACTCGACAAATTTGATCTTCACGACAAAATCGGGGCCGAAATGGCCGTGGCGGCGGTCTCGTCACGCGGTTTACACGTTGATACGGTTGAGGCCAAACCCGCCTCCCGCAACCCCTCCGCGCCCTTTATGACCTCGACCCTACAACAAGAGGCGAGCCGCAAATTCGGCTTTGGGGCGCGTCAAACCATGAACTCGGCACAGCGTCTCTACGAGGCGGGCCTGATCACCTACATGCGAACCGATGGCATCGACATGGCACCAGAGGCCGTGACCCAAGCCCGTCAGGCCATTGCGGACCGATATGGTGACAAATATGTTCCCAAAAGCCCGCGCATCTACAAAAACAAGGCGAAGAACGCCCAAGAGGCGCACGAGTGTATTCGCCCAACCGATATGTTCGCCGCCCCTGACAAAGTGAACCTGTCCGACAAAGACCAAGCGCGCTTGTACGACCTGATCTGGAAGCGCACCATTGCCGCCCAGATGGAAGGCGCACGTATGGAGCGCACCACGGTCGAGATTACATCCGATGACCGCGAAGTCGTGTTGCGCGCCACAGGTCAAGTCGTGGTGTTCGACGGCTTTATGGCCGTCTACACCGAAGGCCGCGATGACGTGGACGAGGATGACGAGGGTCGTTTGCCCCAGATCACCCAAGGCGACGCGCTCAAACGCATTGCGGGTGGTTTGACCGACCAAGCCACGGACAAAACCGCATTGATGGGCGACAACGATTCTGTGATGGGTCTACAGCATCACACCAACCCGCCACCCCGCTACACCGAGGCCACACTGGTCAAGCGTATGGAAGAGTTGGGCATCGGCCGCCCCTCGACTTATGCATCTGTCCTCTCGACAATCGTAGAGCGCGAATACGTCAAAAAGGAACAAAACCGTCTGATCCCCGAAGACAAAGGGCGGATTGTGACGATCTTCTTGATGAATTTCTTTCGCAAATATGTCGGCTACGAGTTTACCGCTGATCTTGAGGCCGAGTTGGACGAGGTGTCCGCAGGCGAACGCAACTACAAAGAGGTTTTGGGCCGGTTCTGGCGCGATTTCTCTGCCGCAATCGGTGAGACGTCTGAGTTGCGCATTTCCGAAGTGCTCGACAAGCTCGACGATGCCCTCGCCCCGCAACTCTACCCCGCCCGCGATGATGGGTCTGATCCGCGCGTTTGTCCCAAGTGTGGCGAAGGCAGCTTGCACCTGAAAACGTCCCGCTCTGGGGGCTTTGTCGGCTGTTCCAATTATCCAGAATGCCGTTTCACCCGCCCGATCAGTGGTGAGGGGGCCGAGAGCTATGAAAAGGTTCTTGGCCAAGACAACGGTGACGATATCTCGTTACGCTCTGGCCGCTTTGGCCCCTATGTGCAGCGCGGCGAAGTCACCGAAGAGAACAAAAAGCCCAAACGCGCATCCCTGCCCAAAGGGTGGGCCCCTGAGAGCATTGATCTTGAAAAAGCCCTGACATTGCTCAACCTGCCACGCGAAATCGGCATGCATCCCGATGGCGGCGCGATCTCGTCGAACCTTGGCCGTTTTGGCCCCTATGTCATGCACCAGCTTCCCGATGAGGAAAAGCCGATCTACGCCAACCTGACCAATCCGGACGAAGTGTTCGAGATTGGGATGAACCACGCGATGGAACTCATCACGCACAAACGTGAAAATCCAGGTCGTGGTCGCGCGGGTGCAAAAGCCCTCAAAGAGCTAGGGGATCACCCCGACGGCGGCGCAATCAAAATCATGGACGGGAAATACGGCCCCTATGTGAAATGGGAAAAGGTCAACGTGACCTTGCCCAAAGAGATCAAACCGGACGACATCACGGTCGAACAAGCCCTCGAATTGATCGCAACGAAAAAGCCGGCCAAAAAGAAAGCCGCGGCAAAAAAGAAGCCCGCAGCGAAAAAAGCCACCACCAAAAAACCCGCAGTGAAAAAGAAACCTGCGACTAAGAAACCCGCAGCGAAAAAAGACGACTAAGCCGCGCTTGGATCTCAAACGACCGACACGAAAGAGCGCCCGATGTGGCGCTCTTTTCACATCTCGCGCCGCAGGCGCACCCTCTTTCGCATGTGCAGAATATTGACAGCGCGCCGCAGCTTCGCCACTGTCAGCCCAACACCATGAAAGAGGACCTCAAGATGAACAAAGTATATGGCTCCGCCACCGACGCTCTCGACGGGCTCCTCACAGACGGCATGTTGATCGCAGCGGGCGGGTTTGGCCTTTGCGGCATCCCCGAATTGCTCATTGATGCCATCGTCGAAAGTGGCGTCAAAGACCTCACTGTCGCCTCCAATAACGCAGGTGTCGACAGCTTTGGATTGGGCAAATTGCTCGATACGCGCCAGATCCGCAAAATGATGTCGTCCTACGTAGGCGAGAACGCCGAGTTCATGCGCCAATACCTATCGGGCGAGTTGGAGCTTGAGTTTAACCCGCAAGGCACATTGGCCGAACGGATGCGCTCGGGCGGGCACGGCATACCGGCATTTTACACCAAAACCGGTGTCGGCACCGTGATTGCGGACGGCAAAGAGCACAAAGACTTTCCCACAGGCCCGAATGGACAACCCGAAACCTACATCATGGAAGAGGGTATTTTTGCTGACATAGCGATCGTCAAAGCATGGAAAGCCGATGAGACAGGCAACGCGATATTTCGCAAAACCGCGCGCAATTTCAATCCGCCCGCAGCGATGTGTGGCAAGGTCTGCATCATGGAAGTCGAGGAAATCGTTCCCACAGGATCACTTGACCCCGACAAAATCCATTTGCCCGGCATTTACGTGCACCGCTTGATCCAAGGCGACCACGAAAAGCGGATTGAGCAACGCACAACGCGTCCAGCAGCCTAAAAGCGCCGTGCGCTCCCCCTATGACACCTTAGAAGAACGTGCGTTTTGGCGCACCGCAGTTGCGGCATGCGACCCGACTGCGATGGAGGGTCTGTACCGCCCAAAGTTCGAGATAACCAAAGACACCGCGATCATGACAGCGGGGTCATGTTTCGCGCAACATGTACATCGCACGCTCAAAGAGCGCGCGTGGACCGTCATCGACACTGAGACGCCGCGCGGCTTCTTTCCCCGCGATGTTCTCAATCGGTTTGGGTACGCGATGTATTCGGCGCGCTATGGCAACATCTATACCGTGCGCCAATTGCGACAACTCTTGCGCGAGGCCTATGGCGATTTGACCCCTGCCAACCCCGTGTGGACGCGCGGCGACCGCTTTTTCGATGCCCAGCGCCCCAACGTGGAACCTGATGGGTTGGAGAGCGCCGCTTTGGTTCGCGAAGCACGTGCGCGCCACTTGACCGCGATCTGTGCCGCCCTCGCCAAAGCCGACGCGTTTGTCTTTACGCTTGGCCTGACCGAAACATGGATGCACCGCGACACTGGCACCGTATATCCGACCGCTCCGGGAACCATCGCGGGATCGTATGATCCGGACGTTTATGCGCTCCACAACGCCACAACCTCTGAAATTTTGACCGATTTGGCCGCCGTTCGCGCGATCTTGCAAACGGTTAATCCACAGATGAAAATGCTGCTCACCGTGTCGCCCGTCCCACTCACGGCCACGTCCACACCCGCCCATGTGCTGGCTGCGACTACGTATTCCAAAGCCGTCTTGCGCGCCGCCGCAGGTGAGTTTTGCGCCGCACATGGCGATGTCGACTACTTTCCATCTTTTGAGGTCATCACTAACCCCGCTGCGCGGTCCTCGTTTTACAAGGACAATCTACGCTCGGTTGAGGACGCGGGCGTGGCCGCCGCGATGCAGATGTTCTTTGCCGCACATGATCCACAGGGTGCTGATGCGCCGCCCGCGCCGCATTTGCAGGCCGAGGACAACGGTGACGATGATCTGATCTGTGAGGAGGCGCTGATCCGCGCGACCCGCACATGAAAGTACTCGTTCTCGGCACGTCTCACACCGTATGCTTTCGCGAGGCGCTCACAGAGTTGCGCACAGACTACAGCGACCTCACTCTCCAGACATTCGGGCTTCCTGGCGGTAAATTCGCCGATGCCACGTTTGAGGGCACCACCTTTTGCGCGACACCTCAGGCGCGCGATGTGGCGTTGGAGTGGAACGGGGTCACCCAAATTGATTTAGCCCCGTTTGATCATATTTTGATGGTGGGTGAGCGGTTCTCGTTTCAATCCATCACCCGTATGCTCGCCTCACACGATATCTTGGAAGACGCCCCTCGCGCGGCGGACGCCCTGATCAGTACCGCAGCATTAGAGGCGCTTATTGATGGCGCAGTTGCCGCGCAAGTCAGTGCGATTGTCGCGCGTTTTGGACGCGATGCGCGCATCACCTGCCTGCCCGCGCCCTACCCGCTTGCCCGCAGTTGGAAACAAGGCGCAGGGCATGAACGGTTCATAACCACGCTGAGCAATCGCGACACCGCGCATCGTTGGATGACAAGGTTCGAGGCCAGCATTGGCGCGCATCTGGCGGAGGCTGGCATGGGATTTCTGGCGCAACCCCGCAACACGCTGCATGACGCATTTCGCTCGCGCAATGCCTATGCATGGCCAAACTCATCACAAGAGGCCGCAGGCGCGCATGTCGACAACCGCCACCTCAACACCGAATACGCACGGATCGCCTTTGCGGCCTATGCGAATGACACCTTGAACATGCGCCCCACACGGGCGCACACTACGTAAACCGCGCAGACGCGAAAAGGAGAACAACACATGCCTTGGGATCGCAACCAAATGGCGGCACGCGCCGCACTTGAACTTCAAGACGGCACCTATGTGAACCTCGGCATCGGGATTCCAACGCTTGTGCCAAACTTCATCCCCGAGGGCGTAACGGTGACGTTGCAATCCGAAAACGGGATGCTCGGCATGGGGCCGTTTCCCGTTGAGGGCGACGAAGACGCCGACCTGATCAACGCGGGCAAACAGACCATCACCGAACTGCCGCAGACCTCCTATTTCGACAGCGCGACCTCGTTCGGCATGATCCGTGGCGGCAAGATCGCCATGGCCATTCTTGGCGCGATGGAAGTTGACGAAAAGGGCGATCTGGCCAACTGGATGATCCCCGGAAAACTGGTCAAGGGCATGGGGGGTGCCATGGATCTCGTGGCGGGCGTGGGCCGTGTGGTCGTGGTCATGGATCACACGAACAAACATGGCGATAGCAAATT
>NZ_CBFHKW010000013.1:42443-55200 GCF_965656515.1 Celeribacter marinus | reverse complement strand
GGGTTTACCTCGACGGGGATGAACGTGTTCTTGCTCGGTCCTGTTCCCACGCCCGCCGTTGGGATGCTCACCACATCCATGCGCGCGGATGTCGGTGTGATGATTTCTGCGTCACATAATCCTGCGGAAGACAACGGGATCAAATTTTTCGGCCCTGACGGGTTCAAGTTGTCCGATGAGGACGAGTTGGAAATCGAACGGCTTTTGATTGAGGGCGTTGAACCAGCACAGGCGCGCAATATCGGGCGCGCCACGCGCATTGACGATGGGCGGTTTCGCTACAACGAACGTGTGAAAGCCACCCTGCCGCGCGGCATGTCGTTCCAAGGGCTGAAGGTCGTGATTGACTGCGCAAATGGCGCGGCCTACCGCACAGCGCCCGAAGTGTTGTGGGAGCTTGGTGCGGAGGTCATCAAGGTGGGGACATCCCCCAATGGTATGAATATCAACGATAAATGTGGATCAACTTATGTAAAGACCGCAGCCGAGGCCGTTGTAGCGCATGGGGCGGATGTTGGTATTTGCCTTGACGGTGACGCCGACCGTGTGATGATCCTCGACGAGACGGGGGCCGTTGCGGACGGCGACCAGTTGATGGGGTTGTTGGCAAAACGGTGGTCCGATCTTGGGCGTTTGTCGGGCGGGGCATTGGTTGCCACTGTGATGTCCAATCTCGGCCTTGAGCGGTTTTTGGAAGGCGAGGGATTGCGCCTTGAGCGCACGGCCGTTGGCGACCGCTATGTGGTCGAGCGCATGCGCGAGGGTGGGTTCAACCTTGGTGGGGAACAATCCGGCCATATTGTTATGACTGATTATGCCACCACGGGGGACGGGCTTTTGGCGGGATTGCAGTTTCTCGCGGGCATGGTCGAGACGGGCAAAAAAGCGTCCGAGCTCACTAAAGTATTTGAACCTGTCCCACAGCTTTTGAAAAACGTGCGCTACGGAACGGGGCAAAAACCACTGGACAACGAGGGTGTGAAGGCCGCGATTGCGGACGCCGAGGCCAAGCTACAGGGCAACGGACGGTTGTTGATCCGCAAATCTGGCACCGAGCCACTTATTCGCGTTATGGCCGAAAGCATCAGCGAAGAGACGTTGAATGCGGCGGTCAATAGCGTGGTTGAGGCGGTTGAAAAAGCGACCCGCTAAAACGGTCTATGTTCGAAAAAGACAAGAAAAGGCGGCCATATGCGCCGCCTTTCTCATACTTTGGTTCTGATTGTGTAGGTTGTGCGGCTATTGTCCGGCTACAAACGGTGCGTAGACGATCACCGAGGCGGCGCTCATCAACGTCCAGATCACGCCTAATGCCCGCGTGAATAGCCCGGAATTTCCTTTGGGTTTGGCCACCGCCACGGCGCGCGCGACCGCCAAAAGGTAGATGCCAAAGACCACAAATGACGCGCTGAGCAGCGGGCTAAAGATCGGCGCAAAAGAGGCAAGCGTTAAAAGCACGATCATAATCGGAAGGTAGATGAGCCCTGCAAGGTAGTTGCCCGCCCAAAAGGTATCACCCAAGCCCTCACGCCCTTTGAGAAGGCTGATCCAAAAGCCGCGCGTAAACATGCGTTGGCGTTCGGTTGCAATCTCGTCAAGGTTTTCAGGGGTCAGGTCGTCGGGGATATGATTGTCGGACATCGGGGCCTCACTTTCGCGCGTATTTGCGCATGAAAAAGGGCGCCCCGCAAGGCGCCCGTTCCCAAATTTGGTGTGACAGATCCGCCTTAGTTGCGCTCTTTGTCGACCATTTTGCCTGCGGAAATCCACGGCATCATGCCGCGCAATTTTGCACCGGTTTCTTCGAGCAGGTGCTCGTCGTTTGCGCGACGCGATGCTTTGAGTGTTGGCTGGCCAACAGCGTTTTCAAGCATGAAGTCGCGGACGAATTTGCCGGACTGGATATCTTCGAGAACGCGTTTCATCTCGGCTTTGGTGCGGTCATACGGGATGATGCGTGGGCCGGTCACGTACTGGCCATACTCCGCAGTGTTGGAGATGGAGTAGTCCATGTTCGCGATGCCGCCTTCGTAGATCAGGTCGACGATGAGTTTCACTTCGTGCAAGCACTCGAAGTAAGCCATTTCAGGGGCATAGCCAGCCTCAACAAGTGTCTCAAAACCACAACGGATGAGGTCCACAACACCGCCACACAAAACTGCCTGCTCACCAAAGAGGTCGGTTTCGCACTCTTCGCGGAAGTTGGTTTCAATGATGCCGGAGCGACCGCCACCAATTGCGGAACAGTAGGACAAGCCAACTTCAAGCGCCTTGCCGGACGCGTTGGTGTCTACGGCGACGAGGCACGGAACACCGCCCCCTTTGACGTATTCGCCGCGCACGGTGTGGCCTGGGCCTTTTGGTGCCATCATGATCACGTCAACGCCGGCTTTTGGCTCGATGAGGCCAAAGTGAACGTTCAGGCCGTGGGCGAATGCAATAGCTGCACCTGGCTTGATGTTGTCGTGGACATATTTTTTGTAGGTCTCGGCCTGAAGCTCGTCGGGCATGGTGAACATGATCACGTCACACCATGCGGCGGCTTCGGCGATGCCCATAACAGTGAGGCCTTCGGCTTCGCATTTCTTGGCGGACGCAGAGCCTTCGCGCAGAGCGACGACAACGTTTTTCGCGCCGGAATCACGCAGGTTCAGCGCGTGCGCGTGGCCTTGTGAACCGTAGCCCAGAATGGCAACTTTGGCTTCTTTGATGAGATTTACATCGCAATCGCGATCATAATAAACGCGCATGGTAGGCGCTCCCTATAGATAGTGCGGACGCTATGCGGCCACGGATTGATATTGGCGGTAATATGATGCAATTTTGACGTAATAGCGTTTCAAAAATTGACAATTTTGCCAAAAGATGCGTCTATTCATGCGAAAAATCTTAGATATGTGATAAATTCATGCTTATAGATGATACGGATCGACGTGTTTTGCGTCAACTTCAGGCGGACCCTGATGCCCCTGCCGCCGAATTGGCTGAACGGGCAGGGGTAACACCTGCAACCTATACGCGGCGGTTGGCGGCGATGCGCAGTGCGGGGGTGATCCGTGCGATCCGGGACGAGATCAATTGGCACGCATTGGGCTATTCGGTTGAAGTGTCGCTCCGCTTCACGCTTGATAAAACCGAGCCGCGCGCGTTTGACGAATTTATAGCTGCGGCGCGCACCGTGCCTGAGGTGATTTCTATTGGTACCTTTTTGGGTCAGGTGGATGTCCGCCTCTTGATCATCGCGCGTGATATGCCTGATTATCAACGGCTTTACCGCGACCATATTCTGACTTTGCCGCATATCTCCGACATTGAGGCGTTGATGCATGTGGCACAGGTCAAAGACCGTCAGGCGGTGCCGTTGTGATTGTTATGGATGATATCGACCGTGTTTTGGCTCGGGCTTTATGTGAGGATGCAACGCGCTCGGCGGGGGCACTTCGCCGTGATCTGGGGTTGAGCCAACCTGCAACGTGGCGACGGATCAAACGTTTGCGCGATGCGGGATTATTCGGGGCGCGCCGCGTTGATCTCGATCTGGAAAAAGTGGGGTTTAGTGTGACTGTGTTTTTAGGGATCAAACTGGCGACAAAGGGACGTGTCTCCCTAGAGGATTTCGAGCGCGCGGTTGCCGCGATCCCAGAGGTGCAAACGGTGCAGCACGTTCTGGGTGTGTATGACTATCGCCTACGTGTGGTCGCCACCGATCTGCCGGATTTCGAACGGGTTTTGCGGCGGCGCATCATGACGCTGCCCGGTGTGGGGAATGTTGAAGCGAACGTGTTGTTGTCAGAGGAACGCCTCACGGGGCCGCTATAACGTTCAGATTTTATGGGATTTTACGGCGTTGTCCGGAAGGTCAGCATATCCTGTGATCATCGGCTTGATCAAGTTTTCACCCTTGCGCTTTTTGTACCAAAAGATCGCGCCGATGTGGCCAAGCACCATGAGCAACAAAATGGCTGAAAGCGGCTCATGCAGTGAGAGCGCTTTGCGCGCGACCTCGATTGAGACGTACTGTGCCAATGGTCCGGTGTTGATGTAATCCTCTGGATCGGCAAGCAGACCTGAGGTGATTTGTAGGGCCAATACGATCAAAACACCGACGACAAAAACCGCGCCCACGGCGTTGTGTCCGTAGCTGTGCGATGGTGATTGGGTCGGGAGGGTGCGCGCGTAGGCCATGATCTGTTTTGGCCCTTTGACAAAGTGTGCAAACCGCGCGGTACGATATCCGACAAATCCCCAAATGACCCGAAGTGCCACGAGGCCTGCAAGCGTGTATCCACTATAAAAGTGGAGCGTCATAATGTTCGGCCCGAACTTTCCCAACGCCCATGAGGTCGCAAACGCGATCACGAGAGACCAGTGGAGAACCCGCACAACGGGATCCCACACATAGGTTTTTTGCAGAGGTTCGGACATCATGACGCTCCTGATCGCTACGGATTAAAAATCTTTTGCGCGGTAGTCATCGTGGCAGGCTTTGCAGGTGCCGCCAAGTTTGCCAACGGCGGGTTGCAAGGCCTCAAGGCCACCACCCGCGACCTCGTTCAGCTCAACCACTGCCTGGTAGAACGCCATACCTTTTTCTTTGAACCCGTCCATGTCCGCCCAGATGTCGGCTTTGGCGCGGGTTTCTCCCAATAGGTCATCATTGGATGTATTTGGGGCGAATAGGTCGGCGGTGGTGTATCCGGTCAGGGTCATGATGTCTTTTGCAGCGGCGGAGGCGGCATCGGCATCGTAGTCGATTTTGCCCTGTGCCATACCGCCAAGGGTGGCCATTTCAAAGCCGACGAGCGTGTAGAATGCGCGGCGAGCCTTGGCCACGTCAGAGGCGGATTGGGCAAAGGCGCCCGTGGCGGCGGTTGCGGCGATGATGGTCGTGAGTAGGAGGTGTCGCATGTGTAAAATGTCCTTTTGGGTTTGAACTCGTAAGCGTGTGGATGTGCGCGCGTTACATCGACTATGAGGATTATATTGTGCGAACTGAATGTGACAAACCATCCCTTCGTCTGTGCGGATGGCGGAATTTGCGGTCAATTTCTCGTGAATGCCCAAGTGACGGGCAGGCGCGAGCCGCTCACATGCAAAAGGGGCACCCGATGAGATGCCCCTTGTAGACGTGATGACAGTTAGGTCAGGCCAATTTGATCTGGATTTTGATGTCCGTTGGCCGTGCCTCGACAGCGCGGTCAAAGGCCTCAATTGACTGCTCAAATGCGTAAGTTTTCGAGATCAGAGGCTTAAGGTCAACCTTGCCTGATGCGATCAATTCCACGGCACGATCAAAGATATTGGCATAGCGAAACACCGTTTCCATCCGGAGCTCTTTGGCCATTGCCCCAACCAGATCAAAGTCGAATTTATCGACAGGAAGACCGACAAAAACGACCGCGCCGCCGGGGCGTGCGGCATCAAACAAGGTGGGATAAACGGACGGATGACCCGCGCATTCGAACACGACATCAGCGCCCCAATTCCCCGTAGCTTCATGGACTTGCTCCGCGGCTGATCGGGTGGGGTCCAGCGGAATAATTCCGTCATATTGTCCCGCTGTTTCAAGCTTTTGTGCGACAACGTCATGGATTAAGACCCGCGCGCATCCCCCCGCAAGGGCGGCCAGTGCGGTCATCACGCCAATCGGCCCCGCGCCAATGACAACCGCCACATCTCCAGGGGTGATCTTGGCTTTTGCGGCGGCTTGCATACCGATCGCAAAAGGTTCCACCATCGCGCCCTCTTCGAAGCTGACGTGATTAGGAAGTTTGAATGTAAAAGCGGCAGGATGCACCACCGAGGGGATCAGACAGCCGTGAACGGGCGGGGTGGCCCAGAACCTTACATCGGGATCGACGTTGTAAATCCCGAGCTTGGAGGCGCGGCTGGTGAGGTTGGGAATGCCCGGCTCCATGCACACACGATCCCCGACGGTGAGGTGGGCGACATTGGCCCCCACGGCCGTTACCGTTCCCGCCGCTTCGTGACCCAAAACCATTGGGGCGTTTACCACAAACGGGCCAATCCGCCCGTGGGTGTAAAAATGCACGTCCGACCCACAGACGCCCACGGTGTTGATCGCGATTTGCACATCATCTGGTCCCATCTCATGGCCAATGTCGATGTCGCGAATAGCGAGTTTGCCTTTTTCTTCTAGTACAACGGCGCGTTGTTGCGTCATGATCTATCTCCCAGAATGCGTGTCACCATCTCCGTGGTATCACGCGACAATTCATTCACAGACAGCATTTTTTCAAGTTGTGAGCAAATGCGCGCTTGGCGCGACGTGTCATAGCGGCGCCATGTCTCAAAGGCACCCGACATGCGCGCGGCGGTTTGCGGGTTCAATTTATCTAGTGCGATCAACTGCTTGGCCAAAAGCACATAGGCGGCCCCACTTTCGTGGTGGAACCCTGCGTGATTGGCGGTCAGCGCGCCAAAGACCGCGCGGAAGCGATTTGGGTTTTTCATCGTAAATGCAGGGTGATGTGTCAGACGTTCAGCCACGCTCGCCGCATCGGCAGGGGCGGCAAAGGCCACTTGCATCATGAACCATTTGTCCATCACAAGGCGGTCGTTTTGCCATTGCGTTTCAAAGGCTTGCAACTCATCCGTGCCAAGGCCTGCGGCCAGAAGTGCCTGCAAACTGCCCGCTTGTTCCGTCATGTTGTCGGCGCGCGCGAACAGGTCTCGCGCGGCGGTTCCGCCGTCCAAAAGGGTGAGGAGCGAGAGGATAGAGAGGCGCAAGGACCGCTTTCCCGACCCATCGGCATCGGGGACGAAAACGGGTGTTTCATGGCGCGCAAAAAGGGTCGGCATCTCGTCGGATAGATGTCGGGCAAGCGTATGGCGCAGCGCCTCGCGCGCGTCATAGATTTTCTGCGGATCAGGGGTGTGACCCGTATCGACAAGCGTTTGCGCCAAGTCGTCTTGTGAGGGCAGGCCCAACACCAACGCGCGGAACGCAGGATCAAGGGTGTCGTCCGTCACCACCGTTTTGATTGCATCAAGGTAATCGGTGGCGGGGGTGGCCCCCGTGGTGATCATGGCCACAAGCGTATCACGCGATAGCATTCGCCCCATTTCCCATTTCTGGAACGGGTCGGTGTCATGGGCAAGAAGGAACGCGCGGGTGGCGGCGTCCATGTCGCGATCCAAAATCACAGGCGCGGAGAAATCGCGCAGGATCGACGCTATGGGACGTGCGCCCAAACCGTCAAAGGTGAAACTTTGCGTGGCCTCGGTCAGCTCCAATACAGTTGTTGGCACCACCTCGTCGCCATTGGGACCGATGAGGCCCACGGCGATGGGCATGTGTTGCGGGCCTTTGTTGGTCTGCCCGGGGGTGTCGGGGGTCGATTGGGTGAAGGTCAGCGTAAATGTACCGTCCTCCCACGCCTCGGCTACACTTAAACGCGGGGTGCCCGCTTGGGCGTACCAATGTGCGAAATGTGCAAGATCACGCCCCGTTGCATCCTCGAATGCCTTGAGCCAATCCTCGATTGTGACGGCCTGACCATCGTGGCGTTCAAAGTAGAGATCACAGCCCTTGCGGTAGGCGTCATCTCCGACCAGACGGCGCAGCATTCCGATGATTTCCGCGCCCTTTTCATAGACGGTGGCGGTGTAGAAATTGTTGATCTCGACAAAGCTCTCGGGGCGCACGGGGTGCGCCAGTGGCCCGTTGTCTTCGCGAAACTGCCGTGCGCGCAGGGTCAGGACTTCTTCAATTCTTTTAACGGGATGGCTGCGCATATCGCCCGAGAACATCTGATCACGGTAAACCGTTAGCCCCTCTTTGAGGCAGAGCTGGAACCAGTCGCGACAGGTGATGCGGTTGCCCGTCCAATTGTGGAAATACTCATGGGCGATGATGCCCTCGATACGTTCGAAATTTGCATCGGTCGAGGTGGCTTGCGAGGCGAGGACACAGGACGAATTGAAAATATTCAGCCCCTTGTTTTCCATCGCGCCCATGTTGAAGTCGTCAACGGCGACAATGTTGAAAATGTCCAAGTCGTACTCGCGGCCGTACACCTGTTCGTCCCATGTCATCGAGTCCTTGAGCGCCTGCATCCCAAAGGCGCATTTGTCCTCGTCGCCACGGCGCACATAGATGTTCAATTCAACCTCTTTGCCCGACATGGTGGTGAATGACCCCGCGTGGTTGAGTAGGTCGCCTGCGACAAGCGCAAAGAGATAGGCGGGTTTGGGCCACGGGTCATGCCACTCGGCCCATCCATCGCCCATGGCTATGGGATTGCCGTTGGACAGCATCACGGGCATGTCGCTTTCGACGCGCACGGTAAAAGTGGCCATGACATCGGGGCGGTCGGGGTAATAGGTGATTTTGCGAAACCCCTCGGCCTCGCATTGGGTGCAATACATACCGCTCGACATATATAGCCCTTCAAGGGCGGTGTTGTCCTCGGGCGCGATTTCGACCTCGGCCTCGAACACGAACGGCTTTTGCGGCAGGTCGGCGGCGGCAATGCGTAGCTCCGTGTCCGTGATCTGCATGTTGACGATGGCACCGTCGACGGTGGCGGTGATGAGGGTCAATCCCTCGCCATTCAAAACCAGATCGCCACGGTTGTTATCATTGGGCGTAAAGGCGATGCGTGACAGCACGCGCGTGGTCTTTGGCGCGAGGCGAAACGTGAGATGGACGTCACGCACCCAGTGGTGCGGTTCGGTGTAGTCCTTGAGGTAGATCGTTTCGGATGCGGCGGCTGTCATGGGGAACCTTTCGTGGGTGCGTGCGTGCGAGGTGCAAACGTTAGTGCGCGGTGCGCGCGGGTTCAACACGATCTCGCATGTGGGGCGGATGAATAATGCAGACGTGATGTGACCGATTTTCAGGCGCGCGCTGGGGTGTCGCTACGTTTTTGCGTGCGCGATGCCCCCACTTGCACAAATGCCTCTTTTCCTCGCCGTCCAAGTCATTAGGTTCAAGGTGTCAAAGGAGGCTGTTATGGCGCGACCGGTTGTTGGAATCATTGGGAATACGGACCTGCTGCACGGTGATTATCCGGCCTATACGGGAGGGCGGATGAACGCGGAGGCGGTGGCGGAGGTATCGGGCTGTATGCCGTTGTTGATCCCTGCGCATCCCAATTTCGTGTCGGTCGACGAGCTAATGGCGAGTTGTGACGGGTTCTTGTTCACGGGCGGTCGGCCCAATGTGCATCCCGAGGAATATGGCGAGACAGAGACAGAGGCGCATGGTGTATTTGATCGGTGCCGTGATGCGGTGACCTTACCCTTGATCCGCGCGTGCGTCGAGGCGGGCCAGCCGTTTTTGGGGATTTGTCGCGGGTTCCAAGAGGTGAACGTGGCGATGGGCGGGACGCTCTATCCCGAGATTCGCGACCTGCCGGGGCGGATGAATCACCGTATGCCGCCTGACGGGACGGTGGATGAAAAATTTGCGCTGCGCCACCTGGTGCATTTGACGCCGGATGGTGTGTTTGCCCGACTACTTGGGGCACACGAGGTGATGACAAATACACTGCACGGGCAGGGGATCAAACACGCGGGGGCGCGGATCGTCATTGACGGGCATGCCCCCGATGGCACGCCCGAGGCGCTTTATGTCGACGGGGCCAAGGGGTTCACATTGTCGGTGCAGTGGCATCCCGAGTTTCGCGCGGGCGAAGATCCCGTATCGCGGCCCTTGTTTGAGGCCTTCGGTTCAGCGGTGCGGGCGTTTGCGGCGCAGCGAAACCGTCGGGTTGAACCTGCCTAAAGCAGTTTGAACATGCGAAAATTATCGATGCCAATGCCGCCGCGAATGACAGTTTGGCGGGCATCCGTTACCCAGCCATGTTTGGTGAAAAAGCGGCGTGCAAGGTGTGAGGCCTCGGTGGTCATAACTGTGAGGCCTGCGGCGCGGGCGGTATATTCGCACATCTCATAAAGTGCGGTTGCCGTGCCTTTGCCCATCTCCTCCAACGCCACATACGCAAAGTCGATGTGGCCATCTGCGCCCATCGTGAAAAACCCCACGATCCGGTCGTCTTTGGTCGCACAAATCGCGAATCCTTGTGTGATGAGGGCGGGCCAGTCATCGCCGGCGTGCGGCGCATCGGGTGCCCAGGCCTCTTGTTGGTCTATGGTGTAAAACGCGCCTGTGCCGCCGCGCACTGTACGGTTGAACAGCGCGTAACAGGCGTCCGCGTCAGCTGTGGTCAATGGGCGCAGTTTCATATCTGTGTCCTAGCGTCTTTGCGCGCGGACGCCTAGAGTGGTGTGATGGAAACACATCGTACATTGACCCTCGATTATCCGCCCGTTTGGCTCGTCGCATTTATGGTTTTCGCCTATGCGACGGGAGACACGGGCGAGCCGTTAGCGCGAACATCGTTGGTGTTGGCGCTATCATTCGGATTCATCGGGATTGGTGTCGCATTAATGTGTGCGGCCGCGTTTACGATGTGGCGCCATAAAACAACGGTCATTCCGCATCGTGATCCGGCGCGCCTTGTGACGCATGGGGTCTTTATGCATTCACGCAACCCAATTTACCTCGGAGATGCCTTTACACTTGTTGGGTTTTCCTTACTTTACGGCAGCACAATTGGGCTGCTGTCGGTCCCCGTCTTTATGACGGTGATTTGGTGGCGGTTCATTCGCAACGAAGAACAAAAACTCAAAGGTCTGTTCGCACAAGACTATGACCGTTGGGCAAAGAAAACGCGCCGTTGGATATGACGTCTTGTCGCGGAACGGTGATTGAATGCGCAATAATGTTGCGCAGTGACTGTGTTTTTATGTAACAAGACGATCAGACTAATGCATTGGACCGGGGAAAAGGACTAGCACGTGAAATTCGGTGTTCCTAAGGAAGTGTTCGAGGGGGAAGCGCGAGTCGCGTTGACGCCCGATAGCGCTAAGCAAATTCAAAAGCTTGGCTACGATATTGTTGTGGAAACTGGCGCGGGTCAACGCGCGGGGTTTTCTGACGCGGATTACAAAGAGGCAGGTGTTGAGGTCGTAAAGACTGCCGCCGCACTTTGGAAGGCCAGCGACATCGTCGCCAAGGTCCGTCAGCCCGATGCGACCGAGCTTAAACGCTTGCGCAAAGAGCAGACGCTGATTTCCTTCTTCAACCCTGCGGGGAACGAGGCGGGAATGGAGGCGGCCAAGAAATCGGGCGCCAATGTGATCGCGATGGAAATGGTGCCGCGTATCTCGCGTGCCCAAAAGATGGATGCCCTATCATCCATGGCCAACATTGCGGGCTACCGCGCTGTGATCGAGGCGGGCAATAACTTTGGCCGGTTCTTTACCGGTCAGATTACGGCAGCGGGCAAAGTGCCCCCAGCCAAAGTGCTCGTTGTGGGTGCTGGCGTTGCGGGTCTTGCCGCGATCGGGACATCGACGTCTCTTGGTGCGATCACCTATGCATTCGACGTGCGCCCCGAAGTGGCCGAGCAGGTCGAGAGCATGGGCGCGCAGTTCGTCTACCTCGATTTCGAAGAGGAGCAACAAGATGGGGCTGCCACGGGCGGCTACGCCTCTGTGTCTAGTCCCGAGTTCCGCGAAGCCCAACTTGCCAAGTTCTTGGAACTGGCCCCCGAGGTGGACATTGTTATCACCACGGCGCTGATCCCCAACCGCGAAGCTCCCGAGCTTTGGACCGAGGATATGGTGAAAGCCATGAAACCCGGCTCCGTTGTTGTGGACCTTGCGGCTGAAAAGGGCGGCAACTGTAAGCTGACCGTGATGGATGAGAAAATCGTGACCGACAATGGCGTGACCATTGTGGGCTACACCGATTTCCCGTCTCGCATGGCAACACAGGCGTCGATGCTCTATTCGACCAACATCCGTCACATGATGACCGACCTGACCCCTGAAAAAGACGGCCAGATCAACCATAACATGGAAGATGACGTCATCCGTGGGGCCACTGTGACCCATGAGGGCGAGATTACATTCCCGCCACCACCGCCCAAAGTGGCCGCGATTGCAGCCAAGCCCAAAGAGGTCGCGCCTGTTCTCACGGCCGAGGAAAAACGCGCCGCAGAAGTGGCCGCGTTCAAGGCACAGACCAAACAACAAGTGACGCTGATTGCCGTTGGCGCAGCTCTTTTGCTGTCTGTCGGTCTTGTGGCGCCTGCGTCGTTCATGCAGCACTTTATCGTGTTTGTGTTGTCGGTGTTCATCGGGTTCCAAGTTATTTGGAACGTGTCGCATTCGCTGCACACGCCCCTGATGGCCGTGACCAACGCAATCTCGTCGATCATCATTTTGGGTGCATTGATGCAGATCGGATCCAGCTCGTTCCTTGTGATCTTGCTCGCCGCCTTGTCGGTGTTCATGGCAGGGATCAACATTTTCGGCGGTTTCCTCGTCACACGGCGCATGCTTGCCATGTTCCAGAAATCGTAAGGAGTTCAGGACAATGGAATTCGGATTTACAACAGCGGCCTATGTGGTCGCAGCCGTCCTCTTCATCCTCTCCTTGGGGGGCTTGTCGGGACAAGAAAGCGCAAAACGCGCTGTATGGTACGGTATTGTCGGCATGGCGTTGGCCGTGTTCGCAACTATCATTGGACCGGGTGCGGGGCTTTGGTTCCTGTCGCTCGTCTTGATCGCGGGCGGCGGTGCTATCGGCTATATGGTCGCCACGCGCGTCCAGATGACTGAAATGCCGCAACTTGTGGCGGCCATGCACTCCCTCGTCGGTCTTGCGGCGGTGTTCGTCGGCTTTATCGCGCATTTCGAGATGGGCAACGTGGCGCGCCTT
>NZ_CBFHKW010000013.1:13189-42345 GCF_965656515.1 Celeribacter marinus | reverse complement strand
TATCGCCTCTGCGCCTGCGGGTCTCACCGAGGTGGGGTTCCAATCATGGATGCACGATCAGCACCTTGGCACCTTTGCCGCACTTATCGCGCACAAGGCTCCTGTCGAGCTGAACATCTTGCGGGTTGAATTGTTCCTTGGCATCTTTATCGGTGCGGTGACGTTCACAGGCTCCGTGGTGGCGTATGGCAAATTGGCGGGCAAGCTGTCCTCCAACGCGACCAAGCTTCCCGGTGGCCACATGCTCAACGCGGGCGCGGCTGCGCTCTCTGTGCTCACATTGCTGTGGTACGTGAACTCTGGCGGGTTCTTCCCGTTGTTCGTGATGACATTGGCCGCGCTGTTTATCGGCTATCACCTCATCATGGGGATCGGCGGCGCGGATATGCCCGTTGTGGTTTCCATGCTCAACTCCTACTCGGGGTGGGCCGCGGCCGCGATCGGCTTCTCGCTTGGCAATGATCTGTTGATCGTGGTTGGCGCGCTTGTCGGCTCGTCTGGTGCGATCTTGTCGTACATCATGTGTAAGGCGATGAACCGGTCATTCGTGTCGGTGATCTTGGGCGGCTTTGGCGGCACCACCGGTCCACAAATGGAAGTCGAGGGCGAGCAAATCGCAATCGATGCCGATGGTGTGGCCTCTGCTTTGAATGAAGCGGATAGTGTCATCTTCGTTCCGGGCTACGGCATGGCCGTGGCACAAGCACAGGCCGCAGTGTCCGAGTTGACCAACAAGCTGCGCGGCAAGGGTAAGAATGTGCGGTTTGCCATTCACCCCGTTGCGGGACGTTTGCCCGGTCACATGAACGTGCTGCTCGCAGAGGCCAAAGTGCCCTATGACATCGTGATGGAAATGGACGAGATCAACGAGGACTTCCCTGATACGGATGTGGTCATCGTGATCGGCTCCAACGACATCGTGAACCCTGCGGCGCAAGAGGATCCAAACTCCCCAATCGCGGGCATGCCTGTGTTGGAAGTCTGGAAAGCGAAACAGGTGTTCGTGTCCAAGCGTGGTCAGGGTACGGGCTATTCGGGTATCGAGAACCCGTTGTTCTACAAAGACAACACCCGCATGTTCTACGGCGATGCCAAAGACAGCATCAACGCGTTGTTGCCCAAAATCGACTAGTCGGCACATACGTGAACAGATAAAGAGGGCGTCCCGTTCGGGGCGCCCTTTTGTGTGTGCAACGCAGGCCGCCGTTCACGCATCGTGGATGGCATTGGCGAAGGATCGGGACCATTCACGCATCTGCCCTCGCAGCCCCCAATCGGGCGCGGCACAACGGCTCCAATGCAACACACTCTCGGAGGTCGTCATGACATTTCTTTCTCACATCCCGCTTTGGGTCTTTCCGCTGTTTCTGGGTCTCGTGGCACTTGGCGTGCTCTCATCGCGTGACCGCGTCACGCCCGTCGCCGTTTTCTATGGGTTGCCGTTTCTCGGCCTGTTGTCGGTGCGCGCCACCGCCAGTCTCAACGCGGGCATGATGGCATGGGGTGTTTTCGTGTTGGCTTACGCGAGCGGTGTCGTGTTCGGGGCGCGCGCGCAGTCACGGTTCGTCATCGCGCGCGAGGGCGCGCGTGTGCGCTTGCGTGGGGAGTGGCTGACCATGGTCATGGTGATGGGCATCTTCGCGCTCAATTTCATCAAAGGCACGATGCAAGCCGTCGCCCCGCATCTCGCCGCAGCACCGACCTATGCGCTACTGTTTGCCCTGATTGCGGGGCTGATCGCGGGTCTGTTCCTCGGGCGCTCCATGGCCACGGTGCGACTGCGCCCTTGAGACCCAATTGTTACACCCCCCTAACACCCATGTGACGAAGCGTCAGGAGAAGTTCGGGTGACAGGGTGCTGCGGGTTTGGCACGCTGAGCTATGGAATTCATTTTTGCATATGGCGCGGGATTGCTGACGCTGATCAATCCTTGCGTCCTGCCGATCTTGCCGATCGTTCTGGCCACGGCGCTCAATGCAGGGCGCATTGGGCCTGTGGTTTTGGCGGCGGGGATGAGCGTATCGTTCGTGGGGTTTGGCTTGTTTGTGACCACCATCGGTTACTCGATTGGACTTGATCAGGACCGATTGAGCCAAATTGGCGCGGGCCTCATGGTGGGGTTTGGTGTCATTTTGTTTGTGCCGCGTTTGTCGGCGCTGTTCACCCGCGCCACATCATCGTTCGCCGCCCGCGCCGATGCGCGCATCGATAGCGTTGATCGCTCCGATCCTGTTATGGGGCAGTTCTTTGCGGGGGTGTTGCTTGGCATCGTGTGGAGCCCCTGCATCGGTCCGACCCTTGGCGGAGCCATCGCGCTTGCGTCCCAAGGCGAGGGGTTAGGCCAAGCCACGTTGATCATGGTTGGCTTTGCGATGGGGGTGTCCACACTCATTCTCGGACTGTCCTATGGCGCACGTTCCGCACTTCAACGCCGCCAAGCGCTCATGCGCCGTCTGGCCGAAAAATCCCGTCCGATCCTTGGCGCGGTGTTCCTCGCTGTGGGTCTGATGATCTTGTTCAAAATCCATCACATCATCGAGGCATGGGCGGTTCAAACCCTGCCTGCATGGCTGATTGATCTCTCTGTCTCTCTTTAACCCCCTGAAAGGAAACGCACATGAAACGCCGTGACTTTATCTTGACTGCTGCTGCGACATTGACCCTCGCACCATTGGCCTCCATCGCGGCGCCGATGGAATTCACACCGGGTTTGGTGGCCAAAGAACTCGCTGCGGGCAAGACCGTCTTTCTTGATTTCAAGGCGTCCTGGTGTTCGACCTGTGCCGCCCAAGGACGTGTGATTGACAAGCTAAAGGCCGAAAATCCAGCTTATGAGCAAAACATATCCTTTGTGAACGTTGATTGGGACGACTACGGGCGTCATGCATTCACCAAAGGTTTGAACATCCCGCGCCGCTCCACTTTGGTGGTATTGAAGGGCGATCAGGAGCTTGGCCGTATCGTCGCACAAACGAAAACCGACGAGATCAAGGCGCTTATGGACACCGCATTGAATGCCGCGGGGATGTGAGGGCGCAGCCCGTCAGGTTGTGATGTTTCTGCCAGTATACGATTGTATTCCCTCAAGGCGTTGAAATCACGCCCAATTCGGGCTTTGTGATCTGGGGGCGGGCCTCTATGGTGGCGAAAAGCAATCGCACCAAAGGCGGCCCGTCATGGCACCCCTCATTGATCATCCACGCCGCTATGAATTGGCCAACGAATTACACGCGCGCCCGTTTCCCTCTGTCGAGCGGGCAGGGCGCGCGGCCTATCTGGCGATCCGTGCCAAAGGCGATGCGGCGCGCCGTGATCGCAGTCTGGACCGTGCGCACCTCATCGCTCTGTTGGATCGGTATGGCGCTGCGCATCCTGCACCCGATGCGACGCATTTCATGGGGCCAATTGGCAAATACCACCTCAAATGGGAAAGCCATACCGAGTTTGTGACTTACACCGTCTTTGCCGAAGGGGTGGCCGACCGCGCCTTTGACAAGGGCACGTTCGATATCTTTCCGCAGGACTGGCTTGACGCCGCACCGGGACAACGGATCACCTCCGCACTCATTCGCATCGAGCCTGTGGACAGCCATGACGCGATGTTGGAGCGCCTGCACGGATGGTTCGAGCGCGAAAGCCTTGCCGCCGCACATGTCCTTGATGAGGCGCTTGTCGTGGCGTCTGATTTTCGCATTGATGAAGCGGGCCACATGCGGTTTGCGGTGTTCCCGCGCCCTGACACAGGGGAGCGGCGCATTGGCCGCGTGGTTCAACGGTTGTGTGAGATCGAGACGTACAAAGCCATGTCGATGCTTGGTCTTGTGCAAGCGCGCAAGGTCGTGGGCGATTTGGCACAAATCGAAATGGAGTTGTCACGCGTGATGTCCGCAATGTCGGATGAGGCGCCTGAGGGGCGCAAAGACGGTGGGATGGAGGATGGGCTGCTCGACGATATCTTGCGTCTGTCCACGCGTATCGAGGCCTTGGTCACGCAGACAAATTTCCGGTTTGGGGCCACGGGGGCCTATGAGGCGATCGTGACGCAGCGCATTGAAGTGCTGCGTGAGACGCGATTCCACGGGCGGCAATTGTTCAGCGAGTTCATGATGCGCCGTTATGATCCTGCGATGCGGACGGTTAAAGCCGCCGAGCGTCAGCTCGACGGCGTAGCCGAACGCGCGGCGCGAGCGGCGGATTTGTTGCGCACAAAGGTGGATGTGGCGCGGCAGGCGCAGAACCAAGCATTGTTGTCGTCAATGGATCGCCGTGCAGATTTGCAATTGCGGTTGCAAGAGACGGTTGAGGGGCTTTCGGTTGTCGCAATTAGCTACTACGCCTTGGGCCTTGCGGGCTATGCGGTCTATCCGTTTTTGGAACCGCTTGGCCTGTCCAAAGGTCTGGCCCTCGCGATCCTTACGCCGGTTGTGGTGCTGACGATGTGGCTTGGCCTGCGTCGGTTGAAGAAACACCATCTCGGATAAGGCGGGCGGTCAATGCGCCGCCCGTCCCGATGGAGACCAAGGCCAAAATGGCCGCGACCGACAAGGTCGGCACACCCGATAGGCCTGCACCGATGGTACAGCCACCTGCCAAGACGCCGCCCACACCCATCAGTGCGGCCCCTGCAAGGTAGCGACCGGTTTGTTGGGGCGAGGTGAAGCTTTGCCATTCAAAACGACCCGCGATGAGCGAGAGCACCATTGCGCCCGCAATGACGCCCCCAAACAGGCCAACGCCGAACCCTGCGGGAATGGCACTTGAGGCGACTGTCCAAAACAGGACTTCGGTTGCGGGAGAGGTGAATGATAGGCTTTCAAGGGCGATAGGGTCAAATTCGTCGAACAATACATAGCCTGTGCCAATCCATGCGGCAGGAACCAAGAGGCCGATGAGCGCGCCAAGGGCGAGGGTGCGCCGATCGTCAGCTAGACGTAGCGCCAAAAGACCCGCAGCGCCCGCAATCAAAATGGTCCAGATCAACGGCGATCCCGGAAGGGCACCATTGGTCAGCGGCACCGTGACGCTCGACAGCGCGGTGCGGATCGGGGTCAAAACGCCCTTGAGGGTTGCATGGGCAATCACGGCAAACGCCAAGAGCACGAGGACGGCGCGTAGGTTGCCTGTGCCTGCCAAAACCGTCAAGCGTGCCACACAGCCGCGGGTCAGAACCATGCCCGCGCCAAAGATCAAGCCTCCGACAATGATGGCCAGAATCGGCATGTCAGTGACCATAAAGCGGTGGTCCTCAAACGTGATCAACCCTTGGGCCACGGCGATTTGGGTGCCGATCATGGCCGTGGCGAGACCACCAAGCCAAACACCCGCCGCAGATTTGCGTTCGGATACGGGGCCAGCAACGGCGCGACGAAAGCAAAACCGCGATACTTCGGCCAGTGCGCCAAACGCGAGGCCGATCAACAGGCCCAATAGGATTGAGGCCTGACGGGGGGATATATCAAGTCCAAGCTGTTCGTACATGTGCGGTTGTCCTCTGACATGGGATTTTGTTCCTCTTACGCCAGAGAAACCGCTCTGATCAAGCGGGTATGACCGCCATTTGGGCGCGGTTTATGGAACGTTGTTCCATCTGTCGCAGGCCTCGAGAACCGAATTCGTGTGGCGTGGCGTCCATGTAAAACAAATGCAAAGCGAGGATGGATTTGGGCCGTACTTTTGGTCTTATTTGAATATGTGCGTGGATGGATCTTTGCGCGCGCCTCATCGCGGCTGGTCTCACACCGGAGGACAAGAAAACATGTGGTCGGTCGCCAGGCATGTGTGCTTGACGAGAGGTGACTGTCGGCCCAGTTTGAACCATGACATACTGCGCGCACATGCCACGCTTGCGCCATGTGTTGTGAGCGCGTTCACTCGTCGCACGCGCCAGACCAAACGATCACACCTAGGAGCCACGCACTATGCCCGTCAAAAACCGCCTTGCGCAAATGTTGCCAGAAATCACCGAATGGCGTCATGACATCCATACCCATCCGGAATTGATGTTCGAGGTGCACAGAACCGCCGCCAAAGTCGCGGACCTGTTGCGGGCGTTCGGGTGTGACGAGGTTGTCGAGGGACTTGGGCGTACGGGCGTTGTGGGCGTGATTAAAGGCAAGGCGGCGACCTCAGGGCGTACTGTTGGGTTGCGTGCCGATATGGATGCGCTGCCGATTATGGAAGATACCGGTGTGGACTACGCCTCGCAAACGCCCGGTGTCATGCATGCGTGTGGTCATGACGGGCACACATCCATGTTGCTTGGCGCGGCCAAATATCTAGCGGAGACCCGCAATTTTGACGGCACCGCCGTGGTGATTTTCCAACCCGCCGAAGAGGGCGGTGGCGGTGGCCGCGTGATGTGCGAAGAGGGGATGATGGACCGCTTTGGCATCGACGAGGTGTACGGCATGCACAATTGGCCCGGTCATGATGTCGGCACCTTTGCCATTCGCTCTGGTCCGTTCTTTGCTGCAACCGATGAGTTCGAGATTACGGTAGAGGGCAAGGGCGGGCATGCGGCCAAGCCGCACGAGGCGATTGATAGCACTGTGGTGGCGTCACATCTGGTCATCGCACTGCAAACCATTGCGTCGCGCAACATTGATCCGACCGAACAGGTTGTCGTTTCCGTCACCTCATTTGAAACCTCGTCAACGGCGTATAACGTGCTGCCACAACGCGTTGTATTGCGCGGCACGGCGCGCACACTTGACGCGGCTATTCGTAAGGATGTCGCCGAGCGCATTACGACCATCGCCACGGGTATTGCCGCCAGCTTTGGGGCGGTGGCCACTGTGGATTATCAACTTGGCTACCCTGTTATGGTGAACCACGCGCGCGAAACAGAATACGCGATCGAGGCGGCCACAAAGATCTCGGGCAGCTGTGCGCACTCGCCGTTGATCATGGGGGGTGAGGATTTCGCCTATATGTTGGAAGAACGCCCCGGTGCGTATATTTTGATTGGCAACGGCGATAGCGCGCCCGTGCATCACCCCAAATTCAACTTCAACGATGAGGCCATCCCTGCGGGCTCGTCATGGTATGTTGAAATGGTCGAGAGCCGTCTGAGCGCCTGACGGCTTGGCGGCGGATGTCACCCACCTGTGTGCGACATATGCCGCGACACCTGACCGTCTGCCTTTTGGCGTGAGTAATCAAAATCATGCCCTTTGGGTTTGCGGGCAATCGCGGCCTCGATGGCGCGAATAAGCGGGGCGTTGTCATCGCCGCTGTCGCGCATGATATCGCGCAAGGAGGCGTTGTCCTCTTGGCCCAAACACATAAACAACTCGCCCGTACAGGTCATGCGCACGCGATTGCAGCTTTCACAAAAATTGTGGCTTAGTGGCGTGATAAAGCCGATCTTTTGGCCCGTTTCCTCAAGGCGCACATAGCGCGCAGGGCCACCTGTTTGTTCGGCCAAATCCGTCAGAGTATAGCGGGTGCGCAGATCAGCGCGCAGATCCTCGAGTGACCAATATTGGCCCACACGGTCCTCGTTGCCCAGATCGCCCATGGGCATGACTTCGATAAAAGTCAGGTCCATATCTTCGCGCGCACACCACTGCGTAAGGGTAAATAGCTCGTCCTCGTTGAAGCCTTTGAGGGCCACTGCGTTGATCTTGACGCGCAGGCCCGCTTTGCGGGCGGCCTCAATGCCTTTGAGCACTTGGTCTAATTTGCCCCACCGCGTTACACGCGCGAATTTATCGGGATCGAGCGTGTCGAGGGACACATTGATCCGGCGGACACCCGCCGCGTAAAGATCATCGGCGTACCGCGCCAATTGCGAGCCGTTTGTGGTGACTGTCAATTCCTTGAGCGCGCCACTGACGAGGTGACGCGTCATCGCATTAAAAAACGTCATGATCCCACGGCGCACCAGAGGCTCTCCGCCTGTGATCCGCAGCTTTTGCACGCCAAGCCCGATGAAGGTCGAACACATGCGGTCCAACTCTTCGAGGGTGAGCAGCTCTTTCTTAGGTAGGAACGTCATGTTCTCGGCCATGCAGTAGACACAGCGAAAATCACAGCGATCCGTCACCGACACCCGTAGATAGGTGATCGCGCGGGCAAACGGGTCAATCAGGCGAGGGGCATCTGTCATCAAATTAGCCTATGCGGTCATGTGGCGGGTGCCAAGACGATCAACCATCACTTTTGCGCAACTCGACAACACGTCGCACCATTTTTGCGCGTTTGCCGTCATGTTTGCCAAGGGCGCGCACCCATGTGTCAGCCGCACGGGCCACATCTTTGTCTGCGTCTTGCAGCGCATGGGTCAGCCAGAACAACACGTCATCAATCGCGTTTAACTCGTCTTTGGACGGGTGTGCCAGCTTTGCCAATGGCGTCGACAAGATGAGGGCCGCGCGTCTGTCCAAACTGCGTTCAGATGCGGCGAGGGCGTGCACGGTGGCCATGCGCGAAAGATCGACCGCGATGCGACGACCGCCCGCAGCCCCAAGTGCATCAATCTGTGCCCAAGTGTCGGCCTGTTCGATCCATGTGCAAATCTGCGCCCAAATGTCCGCGTCATCCTTAATGCGGGCTTGGGTCAACAGCTTGGCGGCCATGAGACGGGCCTCATGCGTGTTGGCCTCCCACAGAGCTCGGGCCAACTCAAGACGGTCGGGAAAGGCCACGTCTTGGCGCCACTGGCGTGCGATCTCTTCGAGGCGGGCAGGGGCCACACCAATGTAGTCCCCCGCTCCAAAACGCGTGGCCAGATCGGCGGCGCGTGTTGCGTCCGCCTCGGATTGGAGCGCTGTGAGCGCCTCTTGTGGGGTCATTCGACAGTCACCGATTTTGCAAGGTTGCGGGGTTGATCCACATCCGTGCCTTTGGCAACGGCGGTGTGATACGCGATCAATTGCGCAGGAAGCGCGTAGAGAATAGGGGCAATAGCATCTGACACGCGTGGCATTTCAATCGTGCGCCACACATCATCACCCGCATCGGCGATCCCTGTTTTGTCGGACACAAGGATCACTTTGCCGCCGCGGGCCATGACTTCTTGCATGTTCGATACGGTTTTGTCGAACAACTTGTCGCGCGGGGCGAACACGATGATCGGGGTGTGGGTATCAACAAGGGCGATGGGGCCGTGTTTTAACTCGCCAGACGCATAGCCTTCGGCATGTATGTAACTGATTTCTTTCAGCTTTAGCGCGCCTTCAAGGGCGATTGGGTAAATCGCGCCGCGCCCGAGGAACAAGACGTCCGTGGCCTCTGCCAATTCTTGGGAAATGGCATCGATATCGTCGCGCAGATCAAGAGCGGCATTGATCAGACCCGGCAGGGCGCGCAGGGCGCTCAGGTGGGTTTTAACCTCATCACGCGATAAGACACTGCTTTGCGAGGCGGCCTCAATGGCAAGGGCCAACAGCACGGTGAGCTGACAGGTAAAGGCTTTGGTTGATGCAACGCCCACCTCGACACCAGCCAAAATTGGCAGGGATAGATCGCTTTCGCGCGCCATGGAACTTTCGGCTGAATTTGTAATGGTCACGATCTTGTCGGCCTTGCCCGCGACATAGCGCAGGGCCGCCAATGTATCGGCCGTCTCGCCCGATTGTGAGACAAAGATAGCCAAGGTGCGCGGCGCAATAGGCGCTTCGCGGTAGCGAAATTCTGAGGCAACATCGACCTCGACGGGGATGCGCGCGATTTGCTCCAGCCAATACTTGGCGGTGAAACAGGCGTAGAACGCCGTGCCGCACGCGACCATGACAATACGGTCAAAGGCGGTGAAATCGATACCGTCCTCGGGCAAGTTGATGCCCGCACCATCAGAGGAGAGATAGTAGGACAGCGCATCAGAGATCACCGTGGGTTGTTCGGCAATCTCTTTGGACATGAAGTGTTTGTGGCCCGCTTTCTCAATGCGGGTCGCGTCGAGTTTGATTTCGCGGCGTACCCGTTGCACCTGTGTGCCGGTCGCGTCGAAAATCTCCACAGAGGTGCGGGTCAGGATCGCGCGGTCCCCCTCGTCAAGGTAGGTCACCTGATCGGTCATGGGCGCAAGCGCGATGGCGTCTGAGCCGACATACATCTCGCCATCGCCGTGCCCGATGGCCAATGGCGAGCCTTTGCGCGCGGCGATCAACAAATCATCCTCGCCGTCAAACAAGAAGCACAGGGCAAACGCCCCCTCCAGCGCATCAATGGTCGCATTCGCGGCGTCAACGGGCGCATGCCCCGCATCAACAAAGCTTTGCGCCAAAAGAGCCACGGTTTCTGTGTCGGTCTCGGTGACGAATTCATAGCCTTTGGTGGCCAGATCGGCGCGCAATTCGCGGAAATTTTCGATGATACCGTTGTGGACGACTGCAACAGGCCCCGCTTGGTGCGGGTGCGCGTTGGTGACACTGGGGGCACCGTGGGTCGCCCAACGGGTGTGGCCGATACCTGATTTACCCGCGAGCGGATTGTGGACAAGCTCGTCGGAGAGATTGACCAGTTTCCCAACCGCGCGGCGGCGATCCAGTTTGCCGTTGTCGACGGTTGCAATCCCTGCACTGTCATAGCCGCGGTATTCGAGGCGTTTGAGTGCTTCGACCAACAAGGGGGCAACTTCATGGGTTCCAAGAACCCCTACAATTCCACACATATTACAAACCCTTTTGCGCGTTTTTCTTCGCGGACTTTAACTTTTCAAATAATCTAACGGCGAGCCCCGCCTTGTTCACCTGTTTTGCGCGGGCAATGGCCAATGCGCCGTCTTCGACATGTGAGGTGATGACGGACCCGCTTGCGGTCATGGCGTCATCGCCCACGGTCACGGGGGCTACGAGCATTGTGTTTGACCCGATAAAGGCATTTCGCCCGATGGTCGTTTTGTGTTTGAACACGCCGTCATAGTTGCAGGTGATTGTGCCTGCGCCGACATTTGTGCCGTCACCAATATCCGCATCACCGATGTAGGTGAGGTGGTTGACCTTGGTGCCTTCGCCGATGCGCGCGTTCTTGATCTCGACGAAATTGCCGACATGGGCGTTGTTCGACAATTCCGCACCCGGGCGCAGACGCGCATAGGGACCAACCGTGGCACCCATCGAGACGTGACAGCCCTCAAGGTGGGAAAAGGCGCGAATACGCGCGGTGGATTCCACAGTTACATTAGGGCCAAAGACCACGTTGGGTTCAATGATTGCATCGCGCCCCACATAGGTGTCGAGTGAGAAAAAGACGGTTTCGGGCGCGGTTAACGTGACGCCGTTGTCCAAGGCCTCGGCACGTTTGGCGGATTGGAAAATACCTTCGGCGCGAGCGAGTTCGGCGCGCGTGTTAATGCCAAGCGTCTCGGCCTCATCACAGGTCACTGCAGTTGCGGTTTTGCCGGCGGCCCATGCCAATTCCACGATATCGGTGAGGTAGTATTCGCCGGACGCGTTGTCGTTCCCGACCGCATCAATCAGTGCGAACAGGGTTTGGGCATTGGCGCAGACCACGCCCGAATTGCATAGTGTGATGGCGCGCTGGGCATCATTAGCGTCTTTATATTCCACGATCCGCTCGAGTGTGTCGCCCGATGTGACAAGGCGCCCGTAGCGACCTGCGTCAGCCGCTTCAAACCCTAACACCACAACGTCATGGGTGGCGCGCGCGGCGATCATGTTCGTCAGTGTCTGGGACGTGACAAACGGGGTATCGCCGTACAAGACAAGCGCGTCACCGTCAAAATCGACAAGCGCAGCGCGGGCTTGGGCCACGGCATGCGCGGTGCCCAGTTGTTCGGTTTGGTGCGCGATCACTATAGTGTCGTCGATCTTGCGGGCAGCGGTCTCGACCAAATCGCCGCCGTGACCGACCACCAATACGGTTTTTTCAGGCTCAAGGGCGGCCCCTGCGTTTAGAGCATGGGCGAACAGTGGCGCGTTTGCGACCTCGTGCAGCACCTTTGGCAGGTCGGAATTCATGCGGCTGCCTTGGCCTGCGGCTAAAATGATAAGGGCGGTCGTCATCTAAATGTACCAATCTGCTCTTTTAATAATATATACGCCGTTTTACCGATAGCGCACAGCGCCGCAAGGGGCGGGGCTTCACTAATTTTGTCGCTGCGTTACATATGGTCGGCATAATTTTGCGCAGTGGCGGGCGCGAGGATAGGGAGAGACGCAGGTGCGGACAGTTATTTTTGATCTCGACGGGACACTTGCGGATACGTCCGCCGATCTGATTGCCTCGGCCAACGCGTGTTTTCGGGGGCTTGGGTATGGCGATGTGCTTGATCCGGTGGCCGATGCCAAAACGGCGTTTCGAGGCGGGCGGGCCATGCTTGCGCTCGGCTTCGGGCGTGTGCGTCCTGCGTTCACCCAAGAGGACGTGTCGGCGCAGTACCCCGTTTTGCTCGACGCCTATAGCGAAGCGATTGATGTGCATACGCGCTTGTATGAGGGTGCGGCCGAGGCGGTCGAGGCCTTGCGGCGTGATGGGTACGCGGTTGGCGTGTGTACGAACAAGCCCGAAGCCCTCGCTGACCGGCTTTTGGTCTCGCTTGGCATTCGTGATCTGTTTGCCTCCATGATTGGAGCGCAAACCGTTGGTGTCAGCAAACCCGACCCAAAGCCCTATATCGCAGCGGTCGAGGAGGCGGGCGGCGTTGTCGCACAAAGCTTTATCGTCGGAGACACCGAGACGGACCGCAAAACCGCGCGGGCGGCGGGGGTGCCCTGTGCGCTTGTCACGTTCGGGCCAGATGGATCTGATGTGCGCGATCTCGCACCCGAGGCGTTGTTGGATCACTACCGCGATCTTGGTCGCATCACTAAGGATCTGATCGGATGAGCGGTGAGGTTTTTCGCGGAAATTTCACGCAACAAGAGCCAATTCCCGAAGAGGCGATTGAGCGGGCCGTTGAGGTTTTGCGCTCGGGGCGGCTGCATCGGTACAACGTTCTGCCAGATGAGGCGGGCGAAGTTGCGCTTTTGGAACAAGAGTTTGCCGCTCTGACGGGCGCGCGCTACGCACTTGCTGTGGCGTCGGGGGGGTATGCGTTGGGGTGTGCCTTGCGTGCGGTCGGGGTCGCGCATGGCGATGCCGTTTTGACCAATGCATTCACGCTTGCCCCTGTGCCTGGTGCGATTGCCTCCGTGGGGGCGCGGTCGGTCTTTGTGGGCGTCACCGAGGGTCTGGTCATTGATCTGGATGATCTTCAGGTCAAGATCGCAGACAGTGGCGCGCGGGTTTTGATGCTGTCGCATATGCGCGGTCACATCGTCGATATGGATGCGCTGATGTATATCTGTAATGGCGCGGGCGTGACGGTGATCGAGGATTGCGCCCACACCATGGGGGCCACATGGGACGGGGTTCCGTCAGGGCGTCATGGCACGATCGCATGTTATTCAACGCAGACCTATAAGCATATCAATTCGGGCGAGGGCGGTTTGCTTGTCACGGACGATGACGAAATCGCGGCAAAAGCCATCTTATTGTCGGGATCGTACATGTTATACGGGGCGCACACCGCGCGCCCGCCGCTCGATGTGTTCGAAAAGGTCAAGTATGACACGCCCAATGTGTCGGGCCGTATGGATCATTTGCGCGCGGCGATCTTGCGTGTGCAGCTGCGTCACCTTCCCGATCAAGTCGAGAATTGGAACGCGCGCTACCGCGTGGTGGAGGAGGGGGTGCGCGATGTTGCGGGCCTCACGTTGATTGATCGTCCACAACAAGAGGGCTTTGTCGGCTCGTCTATCCAGTTTCTATTGCTCGATTGGGCCGACGAGCGGATCGAAGCCGTGGTTGCGGCGTGCAAAGCGCGTGGTGTCGAATTGAAATGGTTTGGCGCCCCTGATCCTGTTGCATTTACATCGCGTTATGACAGTTGGCGCTACGCCGATCCGCAACCCTTGCCCGAGAGTGACCGCGTGTTGCGTGCCATTGTAGACATGCGCCTTCCGCTTACGTTTTCATTGGACGATTGCGCTCTGATTGCGCGCATCATCAAGGACGAAGTTGTGCGGATACATTAGGTGTTTGCGCTAAACCTAAGTAAAAAAGTCAGTTAAGTGCAAGTGCCCATAACTCGAATCGACCATTTGGCCCCGCAACATGCCGCCGTGCAGCTTTTTCTAAAATGACTTTAACTAAAGTCATGCAAAACCAAGCAAACACCAATAAATACGGACATAAAAAACGGCGCGTTTGGTTGACCATAATGTCGCAGAGGGCTAAACCACCGTTAGCTTAAGCCACGCGTCCCACATAGCTATCTCGCTGACAGGGACGCAACTTTAAGGAGCCGCTCGTGGAAGACTTGCTTCGGGATTACCTTCCCATCGTCATTTTCCTAGGCCTCGCCATCGCGCTAGGTCTCGTGTTCATTTTCGCAGCCCTCATCATCGCCGTTCGAAATCCTGACCCTGAAAAAGTGTCGGCTTACGAATGTGGCTTTAACGCCTTTGATGATGCACGCATGAAGTTTGACGTCCGGTTTTATCTGGTATCGATCCTCTTCATCATCTTCGATTTGGAAATCGCATTCCTGTTCCCTTGGGCCGTCGCGTTCAAGGATGTCGGTATTGTGGGCTTCTGGTCGATGATCGTGTTCTTGGGTGTTCTCACCGTGGGCTTTGCCTATGAGTGGAAGAAAGGGGCGCTAGAATGGGCGTGATTACAACGCAGAATTCCGCCGGTGTGGACAAAGAGCACTCAACGCAGGTGCTCAACAAGGAGTTGCAGGACAAAGGGTTTCTGCTGACCTCCTCAGAAGATATTATCAACTGGGCGCGTACCGGCTCGCTTCACTGGATGACCTTTGGTCTGGCGTGCTGCGCGGTCGAGATGATGCACACTTCCATGCCCCGTTATGACCTTGAGCGCTACGGCACTGCGCCGCGCGCCTCTCCGCGTCAGTCCGATCTAATGATCGTTGCGGGCACATTGACCAACAAAATGGCACCGGCGCTCCGCAAAGTGTACGACCAGATGCCCGAGCCGCGTTATGTGATCTCCATGGGGTCGTGTGCAAACGGTGGCGGTTACTATCACTATAGCTATTCGGTAGTGCGTGGCTGTGACCGTATTGTGCCTGTGGACATCTATGTTCCGGGGTGCCCACCCACGGCTGAGGCGTTGATGTATGGCGTGTTGCAATTGCAACGCAAAATCCGCCGCACCGGCACGATTGCCCGATAGGAGGGGATGAGATGACTGAAGCACTTCAGGAGCTTGCCGCTCATATTGAACTCAAACGCCCCGATGATGTTGTCTCGTCGGAGATCTCGTTTGGCGAGCTGACCGTAACTGTGGCCGCGTCGAAAATTGTGGATTTCGTTGAATTTCTCAAAACGGATGCCACGTGCAAGTTTTCGTCGCTCGTGGATATCACGGCGATTGATTACCCGTCGCGGGCGCAGCGGTTTGATGTGGTCTACCACTTCTTGTCGATGTACCAAAATCACCGCATTCGTGTGCGTGCCGCGGTGCGTGAAGACGAAACAATTGCGTCAATCATGCCTGTGCATCCCTCGGCCAACTGGTTCGAGCGCGAAGTGTTCGACATGTTCGGGATCATCTTTTCGGGTCATCCGGATTTGCGCCGCTTGCTCACGGACTACGGCTTTCGCGGCCATCCGTTGCGCAAAGATTTTCCGACGACTGGTTATACCGAAGTGCGCTATGACGAAGAGCTCAAGCGCGTGGTGTACGAGCCTGTTTCGTTGACACAAGAATACCGCCAGTTCGACAATCTCTCTCCATGGGAGGGCGCGCATTACATCCTTCCAGGGGATGAGAAGGGCGATGGCGACAAGGCAGGGGCGTAACCGCGGTGCGGTTGTGCGACACGGCGTTGGGATATCTCGACGCATAGGAATGACGAGCGTTGCGGCGTCGCGGGATTGATCTCGCGCCGCTCAAGCGCTTTTTGATGACAAGACTTTTGATCAAAAGCCCATCGGGTGGCGATCAATTGGAGAAAGGTCTGATGATGGACGGTAACTTCGACGACGCGCAATCGGGCGAGCAGAAGATCCGCAATTTCAACATCAACTTCGGCCCGCAGCACCCTGCGGCGCACGGGGTGCTTCGTATGGTTCTGGAGCTTGATGGCGAGATCGTGGAACGTGCTGACCCGCATATCGGCCTGCTTCACCGCGGCACCGAAAAGCTGATGGAAAGCCGGACCTATCTGCAAAACCTGCCGTATCTCGACCGCCTCGACTATGTGGCACCGATGAACCAAGAACATGCATGGTGCATGGCCATTGAACGCCTCGCAGGGGTTGAGGTGCCGCGCCGCGCCTCCCTCATTCGTGTGCTGTATTCCGAGATTGGGCGCGTGCTCAACCACCTGTTGAACGTCACGACACAGGCGATGGACGTGGGGGCACTCACGCCGCCATTGTGGGGCTTTGAAGAGCGCGAAAAGCTCATGATTTTCTATGAACGTGCCTGTGGTGCGCGTCTTCACGCCGCGTATTTCCGCCCCGGTGGGGTGCACCAAGACCTGCCCTCGACGTTGCTCGATGATATTGAGGCATGGGCGGATCACTTCCCTAAAATTCTCGCAGACATTCATACGCTGTTGACCGAGAACCGTATTTTTAAACAGCGTAACGCTGATATCGGGATCATCACCGAACAAGAGATCCTTGATTGGGGCTACTCTGGTGTGATGGTGCGTGGCTCTGGTCTGCCGTGGGATTTGCGCCGCTCACAGCCATATGAGTGCTACGACGAGTTCGATTTCCAAATCCCAGTTGGCAAAAACGGCGATTGCTACGATCGTTATTTGTGCCGCATGGAAGAGATGACGCAATCGACGTCGATCATCAAACAGGCGATCGCCAAGTTGCGGATGCCCGAGAACCAAGGCGATGTTTTGGCGCGCGGCAAACTGACACCACCTAAACGCTCGGATATGAAAACCTCGATGGAGGCGCTCATCCATCACTTCAAACTCTACACCGAAGGCTTCAAATTGCCTGCAGGTGAGGTGTATGCCGCCGTCGAAGCGCCCAAGGGCGAGTTCGGCGTTTACATGGTCTCTGACGGGACCAACAAACCCTACCGCGCCAAATTGCGTGCGCCCGGGTTCTTGCATCTTCAGTCGATGGATCACGTTGCATCGGGCCACCAGTTGGCCGACGTCGCCGCGATCATCGGGACTATGGACATCGTATTTGGGGAGGTGGACCGCTAATGCTGCGCCGTCTACATGCCGAACAGCCCGAGAGCTTTGAATTTACACCTGCCAACCTTGAATGGGCGAAGGGTCAGATTACGAAATACCCACAGGGTCGCGAGCAATCCGCCGTGATCCCGCTTTTGTGGCGCGCCCAAGAGCAGGAAGGCTGGTTAACCAAGCCTGCGATTGAATACGTGGGCGACATGCTTGGCATGCCGTATATCCGCGTGCTTGAGGTGGCGACCTTCTACTTTATGTTCCAACTTCAGCCTGTTGGGTCCGTGGCCCACATTCAGGTGTGCGGCACCTTGTCGTGCATGATCTGTGGCGCTGAGGATTTGATTGCGGTCTGTAAGGACAAAATCGCGCCGAACGCACATGAATTGTCGGCGGATGGCAAGTTTTCGTGGGAAGAGGTCGAATGTCTGGGCGCCTGTTCAAACGCACCTATGGCGCAGATCGGCAAAGATTACTTTGAAGATTTGACAGCTGAAAATTTTGGCAAGTTGATCGACGACATGGCGGCGGGCCAAGTGCCACTGCCTGGTCCACAAAACGGTCGCTACGCCGCAGAGCCGCTGTCTGGTTTGACATCGTTGACCGATCATGAGGCCGGACGCCCCGCGTATAACGCGTCTGCGCAGCTCGCCCATGATCTTGGCGATACCATCAAGCGGATCGATGGCACCGAAGTGCCGATTCTGACGCCTTGGGTTGTCAAAGGCGGCAAAGCATCCGCCGCAAAGAAAACACCGCCAAAGCCGGCACCCGTGCAAAAGTCCGCCGTTCAACAAGCGGCCGCCGCGAAAAAAGCGGCGAAAGCCGTTGAGGCGCCAAAGCCGGCAGCCGCGCCAAAGCCTGCTGCATCAAAGGCTGATGCGACCGCATCCGAAGGCAAAAAACCACGCACCATGAGCGCTCCGCGCAAAGCGGGTGCGGATGATTTGAAAATGCTCAAAGGGGTCGGTCCCAAATTGGAGCAGACGCTCAATGCACTTGGGTTCTACCACTTTGATCAAGTTGCCAAATGGACAGCGGACGAGATCAAATGGGTTGATGACAACCTGAGATTCAAAGGTCGTATTGAACGCGATGGCTGGGTAGAGCAGGCTAAAATCCTCGCAGAGGGTGGTCAAACCGAGTTTTCAAAGCGCGCGAAGTATTAAGATAGCGAGCCAAAGAGCCAAAAGGCCGAAGTGCTAAAGGTCAATAGGGACAAGGGACTAGGAGTTCGATATGAGTGATAGTAATTCTGGAAAGACGTCGAAAATTTGGCTGATCTCAGCCATCTGTGGGGTGCTTGCGTTCTTGGCGCTGTTGTTCATCGCGAGCTATTCAACGGTTGCATCACTGATTATCGGCGTCCTCGTCGCATTGCTTGTGGCGATTTTGTTGTGGATTGGCTGGTACGATGAGCCCGTCCAAGACGCACCTTCCAGTGCCGCGTCGCAGTCTGCCGTGTCTGCGACAAGTACGGGTGCGGTGACCGGATCTGTGTCTGCAACCCCCGCGACTGCACCCGCAGGCCTGATGTCGACACCCAATGCGGTGACGACTGATACGCCCGTAGCGCCAGCGTCCAAAACCGTGACACCGAAAGCCAAAAAAGCGGCTCCCCAAAAGGCAACTGCGCCAAAGGCGAAAGCGACAGAGGCGAAAGCACCAGTCGCGAAGGCGGCAGCGCCTAAGAAAACAGCAGCAAAATCGACCAAACCGAAAGCCGCTACGACATCGACGGCGGCAAGCCCGGCTCCTGTGGAGGTCGCTGCTAAACCTGCAAAAGCGCCAGCGAAGGCTAAAGCCGCAGCCAAAGAAAAAGCTCCCGCCAAAGAAAAAGCGCCCGCCAAAGCTGCCGCAAAAGCCAAAGCTACACCTGCAAAGGCCAAAGCAGCGGCTCAATCCGCGCCAGCTAAAGCGGCTCCGGCAACGGCAAAGGCGGCGACACCGAAAGCCGCAGCCAAGGCCAAGCCCTCAGCTAAAGCATCCGCAAAACCCGCAGCAAAATCCGCATCGGCATCGCCCAAGCGCGCGCCGGTTTCCGCCGATGGCAACCCGTCAGATGTGGTGCTAAGTGCAGCGCGTGACGGCAAAGCGGACGATTTGAAAATGCTCAAAGGTGTCGGCCCAAAGATTGAGGCGCAATTGCATGCCCTCGGGTTCTACCACTTTGATCAAATCGCATCTTTGCGCAAAAAAGAAACCGAATGGCTTGACGAAAAACTCGTGGGCACCTCGGCACGTCAGATTGAGACATGGAAACCCGATGCAAAGACACTCGCAGCGGGCGGCCAAACCGAATTCTCCAAGCGCGCGAAATACTAAGCGCTTTGGGATATAAGATACGATGAGTTCCGATACAGAGATCCGTCTCGCCAAAAAGGCCCGTTTTGTCGGGTTTGTGATGGCCGCAACGATGGTGATCTGGCTCGGGGCTCAGTGGGTCGGGGGAAAGATGGGACTGCCCGTGCGGTTCGTGTTTCTCTTTGACCTCGCAGCGCTCGGTGCATTTGCGTGGGCGTTTGTGAACATTTACCAGATCTGGCGCGCGCGCCAGCAAGGCTGAAGGAAGTAGACCAATGCTTAAGGATCAGGATCGGATCTTTACCAATATCTACGGGATGCATGACCGCTCCCTGAAGGGTGCGCAGGCGCGTGGACATTGGGACGGCACGGCCGCCATTCTCCAAAAGGGACGCGATTGGATCGTGGACCAGATGAAGGCATCGGGACTGCGCGGACGCGGTGGCGCGGGTTTCCCCACCGGCCTCAAATGGTCCTTTATGCCAAAGGAAAGCGATGGTCGCCCGTCCTACCTTGTCATCAATGCCGATGAGTCCGAGCCAGGCACGTGTAAAGACCGCGAGATCATGCGCCATGATCCGCACACCCTAATCGAGGGCGCGTTGATTGCGTCTTTCGCGATGAATGCCAACGCCGCCTATATCTATATTCGTGGTGAGTACATTCGCGAAAAAGAAGCGTTGCAAAACGCCATTGATGAGGCCTATGCGGCGGGGTTCCTTGGCCGCAATGCGTGCAAATCGGGCTACGATTTCGACCTCTATTTGCACCACGGTGCGGGCGCGTATATTTGCGGCGAAGAGACCGCATTGATCGAAAGCCTTGAGGGCAAAAAAGGCATGCCACGGATGAAGCCGCCGTTCCCTGCGGGCGCCGGTCTTTATGGCTGTCCGACCACGGTGAACAACGTGGAATCTATCGCGGTAGTGCCGACGATTTTGCGCCGTGGCCCTGAGTGGTTCGCGGGCTTTGGCCGTCCGAACAATGCGGGCACCAAACTGTTCGCGATCTCGGGTCATGTCAACAATCCGTGCGTTGTCGAAGAGGCAATGTCGATCTCGTTCGAAGAGCTGATTGAAAAGCATTGCGGTGGTATTCGCGGCGGTTGGGACAACCTCAAAGCAGTGATCCCCGGTGGCTCCTCTGTGCCCTGTGTGCGCGGCGAGGACATGAAAGACGCGATCATGGATTTCGATTACTTACGCGGTGAATTGGGCTCTGGCCTTGGCACTGCCGCCGTAATCGTCATGGACAAATCGACCGACATTATCAAAGCCATTCACCGCCTGTCGAAGTTCTACAAACATGAGAGCTGTGGACAGTGTACACCGTGCCGCGAAGGCACGGGCTGGATGATGCGCGTCATGGACCGTCTGGTCAAAGGCGAGGCAGATCTCGAGGAAATCGACATGCTGTGGGACGTGACCAAGCAGGTTGAGGGCCACACGATTTGTGCGCTCGGTGACGCTGCCGCGTGGCCGATCCAAGGCTTGATCAAGAACTTCCGCGACGAAATCGAAGACCGTATCAAAACCCAAAAATCGGGCCGGTCCGGCGCGATGGCTGCGGAGTAAGATATGAACATGTGTCGTGTTGTCCTCTCATCACTCTTAAGCGCCGCGTTTTTAGTCGCGCCGCTTTCCGCATCGGCATTGCCGGCGCTATCGAGTGTCAAAGAGATCGACAACAACATGTTGTTCGTCGGGATTGCGATCGAGATTGCGGATGAATGCCCGACGATTTCGGCACGCACGCTCAAAGGGTTGAACTTTCTTTGGACGCTCAAGGCAGTGGCCTCGGAGATGGGATATTCGAACGACCAGATCGAGGCCTACGTCAAAAGCAAAGACGAAAAGGCCCGCATTCGCGCCGCAGGGGCAGATTATGCCCGTGCACGCGGTGTCGATCCGACAACATCCGCAGGGCTGTGTGCCTTGGGGGAGATGGAAATCGCGAAGGGCAGTGTGATTGGATCACTGTTGCGCGCGAAGTGAACATGAGCGCGCGTGGTGACACGAGCGCAGATAATAGACTGGGCGCATAAGCGTCTGAACTGGCTGGCGGGACGATCCCAATTGGCCGCGAAGAACAGGTGATTGACTATGGCAGACAAGCGCAAAATCATCATTGACGGGACCGAAGTTGAGGTCGATCCGGCGATGACCATCCTTCAGGCTTGCGAAGTTGCAGGCATCGAAGTGCCCCGTTTTTGCTACCACGAACGCCTCTCGATTGCGGGAAACTGCCGCATGTGTCTTGTCGAGGTTGTTGGCGGTCCGCCCAAACCCGCAGCAAGCTGTGCGATGCAGGTCAAAGACATGCGCCCCGGCCCTGAGGGTCAGCCGCCTGTGGTGAAAACCAACTCGCCGATGGTCAAAAAAGCCCGCGAGGGCGTGATGGAGTTCTTGCTCATCAACCACCCGCTTGATTGTCCGATCTGTGACCAAGGCGGCGAATGCGATTTGCAAGACCAAGCCATGGCGTACGGCGTTGATTTCTCGCGCTACCGCGAACCCAAACGTGCGTCGACCGAATTGAACCTTGGTCCGCTGGTTGGCACCGCCATGACACGTTGTATTTCGTGCACGCGCTGTGTGCGTTTCACCTCCGAGGTCGCGGGCATTACCCAGATGGGCCAAACGGGGCGCGGCGAAGATAGCGAAATCACAAGCTATCTGGACCAGACGCTCAAATCGAACCTTCAGGGCAATATCATTGATCTGTGTCCCGTTGGGGCGCTGACATCGAAGCCCTACGCCTTTACCGCGCGTCCATGGGAATTGACCAAGACCGAGACCATCGACGTGATGGATGCGCTTGGCTCCAACATCCGTGTCGACACAAAGGGCCGCGAAGTGATGCGCATTTTGCCGCTCAATCATGACGGCGTGAACGAAGAGTGGATTTCCGACAAGACCCGTTTTGTGTGGGACGGTCTGCGCCGTCAGCGCCTTGATACGCCATATGTGCGTGAAAACGGCAAGCTGCGCAAAGCCACATGGGCAGAGGCGCTCAATGCGGCTGCTGCGGGCCTCAAAGGCAAAAAGGTTGCGGGTCTGATCGGTGATCTGGTTCCCGTCGAGGCGTCTTTTGCGCTTAAACAATTGGTTGAGGGTCTTGGCGGCAACGTCGAATGTCGCACTGATGGCGCGAAACTGCCCGCTGGTAACCGCTCCGGTTATGTCGGCACGGCGTCCATCGCGGATATCGACGATGCTGAATACATCCAGTTGATCGGCACCAACCCGCGTGACGAATCGCCTGTGCTCAACGCACGGATCCGCAAAGCGTGGTTGAACGGCGCCAAAGTTGGCCTGATCGGCGAAGCGGTTGATCTGACCTATGACTATGTCCACGTCGGCACCGATCGCGCCGCTCTCGAAGAGCTGGCAGATCATACCTCCGGTCCGGTCGATGACGCGAATTCCGTGATTATCGTGGGGCAGGGTGCCCTGACAGAAGCCGATGGCGAGGCGGTCTTGTCGCTTGCAATGAAAATGGCTGAAGCTACGAAATCCAAGTTGATGATTTTGCACACAGCTGCGGCGCGTGTTGGCGCAATGGATGTGGATGCGGTCACTGCGGGCGGCTTCACAAAGGCGCTCGATGGGGCTGAAGCCGTTTACAATCTAGGTGCGGACGAAGTTGAAATTGGCGATGGCGTGTTTGTCGTCTACCAAGGCTCGCATGGGGATCGTGGCGCGCACCGCGCTGACGTGATCTTGCCTGCTGCCGCCTACACTGAGGAAAACGGTCTGTTCGTTAACACCGAAGGCCGCCCACAACTTGCGCTTCGTGCGTCCTTCCCTCCGGGTGACGCGAAAGAGAACTGGGCGATTTTGCGGGCCTTGTCTGCCGAGCTTGGCGCGCCATTGGCGTTTGATAGCCTTGCCGCACTGCGCCGTGATTTGAGCGCAGCCGTGCCACATCTTGCGCAGGTTGATCAGGTGGTCGAGAACACATGGACGCCGATTGCCGTCAAGAAACCTGCGAAAGCAGAGTTCAGAAACGCGGTTAAGGATTTCTATCTGACCAACCCGATTGCACGTGCGTCCGCCTTGATGGCGGAACTGTCTGCGGGAGCCAAGGCGCGCACAACACAAGACGTGGCGGCTGAATAATGACTGTCCACGGGATCACATATCGCACTTTGGGAACGGGCGTGGCGCTTGCCGCTGCGGCGCTTCTTGGGGCGTGTGTGGCCCCGACGGATGGCTCCGCTACGAGTGATCGTGTGGTGAACAACAATAAGGTTTACCGTGGCGTGGATACGCGCCTTTTGGACGGTGATCTGGTGAATTTTCACGTCTCCATGACGGGGACGGAAGATAAAAACGAGGTGGCTGACTACGCACAATGCGCAGCGGCTCAATATGCGCTGATCCGTGGATTCGGATTTGCGCGTCATGTGCGCACAAATGTCGCATATGAGGGTGGAATTTGGCGCGCGGATGCTGTTTACACCATCTCGTCAGCGCTCCCCGAAGGTTTGCGAACGATCGACGCAGAAGTCGTCGTTGCAAACTGTAGGGACAACAAGATACCGACGGTGTGAAAGGCTGAAAAATGGTCGAATTTTTCACGACAACAAATCTCGGGATAGCTCTCCTGATCCTCGGACAATGTCTGCTGGTTCTGGTGCCGCTATTCGTAGCGCTCGCCTTCTTGATGTATGGCGACCGTAAGATCTGGGCAGCTGTCCAGATGCGCAAAGGCCCCAATATTGTGGGCGTGTTCGGTCTGTTGCAGTCCTTTGCGGACTTCATCAAATACATCGTGAAAGAGGTGGTCGTGCCTGCAGGGGCCGACAAGTTCGTGTTCTACCTTGCCCCCATGATCTCATTCGTGACCGCCTGTATCGCCTGGGTCGTGATCCCGTGGAATGACGGATGGGTGATTGCCGATCTCAACGTGGCGATCCTCTATGTCTTTGCTGTGTCCTCGTTGGAGGTCTACGGCGTGATCATGGGCGGTTGGGCGTCGAACTCCAAATACCCGTTCCTTGGTGCGTTGCGCTCCGCCGCACAGATGATTTCCTACGAAGTTTCGATTGGTTTGATCATTATCGGTGTCGTTTTGTCGTCCGGTTCAATGAACTTTGGCCAGATCGTTGCGGCGCAAGATGGCCGTTTTGGTATCTTCTCGTGGTACTGGGTCGCGCACTTCCCCATGGTTGTGTTGTTCTTTATCTCTGCGTTGGCCGAAACAAACCGCCCCCCGTTCGATCTGCCTGAGGCGGAATCGGAATTGGTGGCTGGCTATCAGGTTGAATACTCGTCCACGCCCTTCCTCTTGTTCATGATGGGCGAGTTGATGGCGGTGGTGTTGATGTGTGCGCTGGTGTCCTTGCTCTTCTTTGGTGGTTGGTTGTCCCCTGTGCCGGGATTGCCTGACGGCATCTTGTGGTTCGTGCTCAAAATACTGTTCTTCTTCTTCATCTTCTCGATGGTGAAGGCGATTACACCGCGCTACCGCTATGACCAGTTGATGCGCATCGGTTGGAAAGTGTTCTTGCCGCTGTCACTCGGTTGGGTCGTACTCGTCGCATTCTTTGCTCAATACGGTGCGTTCGGTGGGGCCTATGCCCGCTGGGCGATTGGAGGCTAAGTCATGGCTATGGATTATACCCGCGCCGCGAAATACTTCTTGATGACGGATATCATTGCGGGCTTTCGCATTGGGTTGCGGTATTTCTTTTCACCCAAGGTGACGATCAATTATCCGCACGAAAAGGGGCCACTCAGCCCGCGTTTTCGTGGCGAACATGCGTTGCGCCGGTATCCCAATGGCGAAGAGCGCTGTATCGCGTGCAAATTGTGCGAGGCGATTTGCCCCGCGCAGGCGATCACCATCGATGCGGAACCGCGCGATGACGGATCCCGCCGCACCACGCGCTATGATATTGATATGACGAAATGCATCTATTGCGGATTTTGCCAAGAGGCCTGTCCCGTGGATGCGATCGTCGAAGGCCCGAACTTTGAGTTTGCCACTGAATCGCGCGAGGAGCTGTTCTACGACAAGGACAAGCTTTTGGATAACGGCGCACGGTGGGAAGCTGAAATTGCCCGCAACCTCGAACTCGACGCGCCATATCGCTAAGATCACAACAACAGGACCGAGTATTCTTTGATGACCGACTTTTCAAAACTCTTTGGACAGATGATGGAACAGGGCCAGAAAATGGCCGCTGAGATCAATCCGTCGATGGCGACATTCTCGCCGGCGGGTTTTGACAAAATGTTCCCCTCCATGACCAAAGAGTACATGGACATGATCTGGGGCAACGCGTTCAACAAAGACGGTCTTGATGCCAAAACGCGGCTTTTGGTCGTGCTCGCGGGCCTCACCGCCCAAGGCGTGCAGGCCGAAGCCCCATTTAAAATGACCGTGCGCCACGCACTCGAGGCGGGTGCCACACAAAAAGAGGTCGCGGAAGTGATCTATCAAATGTCAATGCTCGGCGGCTTGCCCGCTATGTCTAAAGCGCTCGACTTCGCCAACGAAGTGTTCGCCGAACAGCAGGAGGACAGTGAATGACTGTCGTTGATTTCGCATTCTATTGTTTTGCCATCCTGATGCTGACGGGGGCGCTGTTCACGGTTGTGGCGCGCAATCCCGTGCACTCGGTGCTGTGGTTGATCTTAACGTTTTTGTCGGCATCCGGCCTCTTTGTGCTCTTGGGCGCTGAGTTCGTCGCGATGCTGTTGATCATCGTCTATGTGGGGGCGGTGATGGTTCTGTTCTTGTTTGTCGTCATGATGCTCGATGTTGATTTTGCCGAGCTCAAGGCGGGAATGGCGCAGTATCTGCCCTTTGCCATTTTGATGGCCATTGTTGTCCTGCTTCAATTCGGGATTGCCTTTGGCGATTGGCACGCGGCCGATGGCGCACAGGCGTTGCGCGGGGCAATCACACCCGAGGATGTCCACAACACGGCCGCTTTGGGTCAGTTGATGTATGACGACTATCTGATGCTATTCCAACTGTCGGGTCTGATCCTGTTGGTTGCCATGATCGGTGCGATTGTATTGACGTTGCGCCACCGCACAGACGTCAAACGCCAGAACGTTCTGGCCCAGATGCACCGCGATCCGGCCAAGGCGATGGAACTAAAAGACGTGAAACCGGGGCAGGGGCTTTAGGCCAACTGACCCAGACTATGAATATGGGGCGATGCTAAAGTCGCTTTGAGCCAAAGCCACCACCGTGTGGCGCAAGTAAAGAACTGAGGGACGACATGGTCGGACTTGAACATTATCTGGCAGTCGCAGGTGCGCTGTTTGTGATCGGGATTTTCGGTCTCTTTTTGAACCGGAAAAACGTCATTATCATTTTGATGTCTATTGAGATGATCTTGTTGTCGGTCAACATCAACCTTGTCGCCTTCTCCTCCTTTGCGGGGGATCTTGTTGGGCAAATCTTTACGATGTTGGTTCTGACTGTCGCTGCCGCCGAGGCTGCGATTGGTTTGGCCATTCTCGTCGGCTTCTTCCGCAATCGCGGCACGATCGACGTCGAAGACGTCAACGTGATGAAAGGGTAAGGGCACATGGAAACGATAATCCTCTTCGCCCCATTGGTGGGTGCCATTATCGCAGGTTTCGGCTGGCGTGTGATTGGCGAGCGCAATGCGCAAGTTTTGACCGCGGGCCTGTTGTTCCTCGCGTGTCTTCTATCGTGGGTCGTATTCCTCGGCTTGGACGCGTCAACGGTCAAACACATCACCGTCATGAAATGGATGGAAAGCGGGTCGCTCTCCGTCGATTGGGGGATCCGCATGGATCGCCTCACCTCGATCATGCTGATTGTCGTGACAACTGTGTCCGCACTCGTTCACCTCTATTCATTCGGCTACATGGCGCACGATTCCCAGTTTGGCGATGACGAGCCATATCGCGCACGTTTCTTTGCCTATTTGTCGTTCTTCACATTCACGATGCTTATGCTCGTGACCGCCGACAACCTTGCTCAAATGTTCTTTGGCTGGGAAGGTGTGGGTCTGGCGTCCTATTTGCTCATCGGCTTCTATTTCAAGAAACCATCAGCCGGTGCCGCGTCGATGAAAGCCTTCATCGTCAACCGCGTTGGTGACTTCGGTTTCGCGCTCGGCATCTTTGGCCTGTTCTATCTGACCGATAGCATCGACATGGATACCGTGTTTGCCAAAGCGCCCGAGCTTGCGAATACGCAATTGCATTTCTTGTGGACCGAATGGAACGCGGCCAACCTGTTGGCGTTCCTTCTCTTCGTGGGTGCCATGGGCAAATCGGCGCAGCTGTTCTTGCACACATGGCTACCTGACGCGATGGAAGGCCCGACACCTGTGTCGGCGCTGATCCACGCCGCGACCATGGTGACCGCGGGTGTATTCCTTGTGTGCCGTATGTCGCCGTTGTTCGAATATGCGCCGCAGGCCCAAACATTCATTGTCTATATCGGGGCCTCCACCGCGTTTGTCGCCGCGACAATCGGTCTGGTTCAAAACGATATCAAGCGCGTCATTGCCTACTCAACCATGTCCCAACTGGGGTACATGTTTGTGGCGGCGGGTGTGGGCGCCTACGGTCCGGCTATGTTCCACCTTTTGACGCACGCCTTCTTTAAAGCGATGTTGTTCTTGGGCGCGGGCTCGGTCATTCACGCGATGCACCACGAGCAGGACATGCGCCACTACGGTGGTCTGCGCAAAAAGATCCCGATGACATATTACGCGATGTTGATCGGCACGCTGGCCATTACGGGTGTTGGGATTCCTCTTACGCACATCGGTTTTGCGGGCTTCTTGTCCAAAGATGCGATCATTGAAAGTGCGTATGCGTCCGGTGTTGGCTATGCCTTCTGGATGCTGGTTATCGCGGCCTTGTTTACGTCCTTCTACTCGTGGCGCCTGATGTTCCTCACGTTCTTTGGTAAGGCGCGCGGCGATCACCACACGCACGACCACGCGCATGAAAGCCCGATGGTTATGCTCGTTCCGCTCGGTGTGCTCGCCCTCGGCGCGGTGTTCTCCGGTATGGTCTGGTATGGCTCGTTCTTTGGCGACCACGACAAACACAACGCGTTCTTTGGCATTCCGGCGCATCACGCCGAGGCGGACGCCGCACATGGTGAGGCAGCAGATAGCCACGCATCGGAGGCCGCAGACACGCATGATATGGCCGACGAGGGTCATGCTCAGATGGGCGAGGCACCACAAGGTGCCATCTTTATCGCCGCTGACAACACTGTGATGGATGACGCGCACCATGCCCCAACATGGGTTAAGGTCTCGCCATTTGTTGCGATGCTGATCGGCTTTATCACCGCGTGGATGTTCTACATTAAGGACACACGCCTGCCCAAACGCCTCTCGACCGCTCAGCCCGTGCTCTACGATTTCCTACTCAATAAGTGGTATTTCGACGAGCTGTACGATCGTATATTTATCCGTCCGTCTTTGGCTCTTGGCCGCTTCTTTTGGAAGCGTGGCGATGAAAAGACGATTGACGGGGCGATTAACGGTGTCGCTTTGGGTATCGTTCCCTTCTTCACGCGCCTCGCGGGTCGCGCGCAGTCGGGCTATTTGTTCACATACGCATTTGCGATGGTATTGGGGATTGTGATCTTGATTACCTGGATGTCGATCGGCGGAGGGTCTCACTAATGGATAACGTCCTGTCCTTCGTTACGTTTCTACCGACTATGGCGGCTTTGGTCCTTGCGCTGTTTTTG
>NZ_CBFHKW010000013.1:5256-13092 GCF_965656515.1 Celeribacter marinus | reverse complement strand
TCACAACCTTCCTCATGCCGCTGGTGATCTGGTCAACATGGACCGTCACAACACGCGTCAAAGAGTATATGATCGCGTTCTTGTTGTTGGAAACGCTGATGCTCGGCGTGTTCATGGCGCTTGATCTGATGCTGTTCTACCTCTTCTTTGAGGCGGGTCTGATCCCGATGTTCTTGATCATCGGCATCTGGGGCGGCAAAAACCGCATTTACGCCGCTTTCAAATTCTTCCTCTACACCTTCCTCGGCTCCGTGTTGATGTTGGTTGCAATGATCGCGATGTATCTCGACGCAGGCACCACCTGTATCGGTGGCTGTGGTGAGGCGACATCGCTTTTGACCCATACCTTCGCGTCCGACACGTTGTCGGTCATGGGGTTCCAAGTTGTCGGCGGGATGCAGACCATTGCCTTCCTCGCATTCTTTGCCTCCTTTGCGGTAAAAATGCCGATGTGGCCAGTGCACACATGGCTTCCTGATGCCCACGTTCAGGCGCCTACTGCAGGCTCTGTGGTTCTGGCGGCGATCCTCCTGAAAATGGGCGGCTACGGGTTCTTGCGCTTCTCGATCCCGATGTTCCCCGTTGCCTCCTACCACCTTGCGGATTTCGTCATGTGGTTGTCTGTGATTGCAATTGTCTACACCTCGCTCGTCGCGATGGTGCAGCAAGACATGAAAAAGCTGATCGCCTATTCGTCCGTGGCCCACATGGGATACGTGACCGCAGGGATCTTTTCGCTCAACCAACAAGGGATCGATGGCGCAATCTTCCAGATGCTCAGCCACGGGTTTATCTCTGGCGCGCTGTTCTTGTGTGTGGGCGTGATTTACGACCGTATGCACACCCGCGACATTGACGCCTATGGCGGTCTTGTAAACCGGATGCCTGCCTATGCGTTGGTGTTCATGTTCTTCACGATGGCCAATGTCGGTCTTCCGGGGACATCCGGTTTTGTGGGTGAATTCCTCACGCTTGTCGGGATGTTCCAAGCCAATACATGGATTGCCGCAGTGGCGACCACGGGTGTGATTTTCTCGGCGGCCTACGCGCTTTGGCTCTACCGCCGCGTGGTCCTTGGCGACCTGATCAAAGAAAGCCTGAAAGCGATCACGGATATGACCGCGCGCGAAAAAATGATCTTTGCGCCTCTCATCTTTATGACGCTTTTGCTTGGTGTGTATCCATCACTTGTGACCGATTTGATCGGCCCATCGGTGGGCGCATTGCTCGATAACTATAACGCCGCGCTGCCGTCTGATTTGGTTCAGACTGCCGCAGCCGCAATCAGCCATTAAGGGGACGGACCAATGACCGCTCACGATTTCTCGATCGTCCTTCCGGAAGTCCTTCTTGCCGTATACGGCATGGCAGCTCTCTTGTTCGCCGTTTACACGAGCAAGGATAAACTCGCCAAAACCATCACATGGGTGACGGCGGGCGTGTTTGTTGTCATCGCACTGATGATTGCTCTGTCAGGTACGGGGTCCAATTCGGCCTTTGACGGCATGTTTATCGACGATGCGTTTTCACGCTTTGGCAAGGTTGGCGCACTCCTCGCGGGGGCTGCCGTTTTGGTCATGTCCGTCGACGTGATGGAAAAGCGCGATATGCTCAAATTCGAGTATCCGATTTTGGTGCTCTACTCCACCATCGGCATGATGGTGATGGTGTCGGCGGGCGACCTTATGGCGCTCTACCTCGGCCTCGAGCTGATGTCCTTGGCGCTGTACGTTATCGCATCGTTCCGCCGCGATAGCGTGAAATCCACGGAATCCGGCCTGAAGTACTTTGTGCTTGGGTCGCTCTCGTCGGGCCTTTTGCTCTACGGCGCGTCACTGACCTACGGTTTCTCGGGCACAACAAACTTTGCGGGGATCATCTCCGTCGTACAAGACGATGTGCCACTTGGCGTGCTGTTTGGGCTGGTGTTCATGATGACAGGTTTGGCGTTCAAAGTGTCCGCTGTGCCGTTCCACATGTGGACGCCTGACGTCTATGAGGGTGCCCCGACACCAACAACCGCGTTCTTTGCAACCGCGCCGAAACTGGCGGCTATGGCTCTGTTCGCACGCGTTTTGCATGATGCGTTCGGTGGTATTGTTGGCGACTGGCAGCAAGTGCTTGCGGTTATTTCTGTGGCCTCGATGTTCCTCGGTGCCGTTGCGGGTATCGGCCAAACCGACATCAAACGTCTGATGGCCTATTCGTCGATCTCCCACATGGGGTTCGCTCTGATGGGCTTGGCGGCCGGCAACGCAGAGGGCGTACAAGCCGCGATGATCTACATGGCGATCTATGTTGCGATGAACATCGGCACATTCGCCTTTATCCTGACGATGGAACGCGATGGCAAACCCGTCACTGATCTGGCGTCTTTGAACCGCTACTGGCGCACATCCCCGTCCAAGGCATTGGCCCTGTTGGTCCTGATGTTCTCTCTGGCGGGTGTTCCCCCAATGCTCGGCTTCTTCGGTAAGCTGGCCGTGTTGCAGGCCGCATGGGGCGCGGGTCTTGTGTATCTGGCGATCTTTGGTGTGATCGCGTCTGTGATTGGCGCGTTCTACTACCTTCGCATCGTCTATTACATCTACTTCGGCTCCGAGCATGAGCCCCTCGACAAGGTCTCAAGCCCCGTTGCAACGATCGTGCTTATGGCTTCGGCCGTGATTATGGTCGTCGGCATCGTGAACCTGTTTGGTGTGGGTGAGTACGCGGCAATGGCGGCGGACGCTCTTGTCAAATAAGGCGCACATCTGGCCCGATGGGGTAGGGCGCACCGTCCTTGCCGAAACGGACAGTACAATGACAGAGGCCGCCCGCGTGGCGGCCTCTTGTGCGTTCCCCCAATGGATTTTGGCACATCGCCAATCGGCGGGACACGGACGGCGCGGGCGCGCATGGTCGATGCCCAAGGGCAACTTTGCCGCCACGCTGCTTTTGTTCCCGACCGAGGCGCCCGAAGTCGTCGCACTGCGGTCCTTTGTTGCGGCCCTTGCGCTCCAAGAGGCGCTTGTGGTTGTTTCTGGCCGACCAGAGAGTTTTGCGCTCAAATGGCCAAACGATGTGTTGTTGAACGGTGGTAAGGTGGCGGGTATTTTGCTTGAACGCGGCAAAGGACACTTGTCGATCGGTATCGGCGTGAACCTCATTGATGCGCCTACGCGCGCTGAAGTCGAACAGGGCGCAGTGGCCCCCGTGTCGCTTGTGTCCGAGACGGGCGCATCCGTGTCGCCCGAAGAGTTCCTTGACGTGATCGCACCCGTCTATGCCCGTTGGGAGGCGCAATTTGCCACCTACGGATTTGCGCCCATTCGCACCGCGTGGCTGGAGCGCGCCGCCAAATTAGGCGAACTGATCCGCGCGCGTACCGTCACCGAAGAACACCACGGCACCTTTGAAACCGTGGATGCCTTTGGTAATCTGGTGCTTAAAACGGCCAAAGGCACGCTTTCAATTCCCGCAGCGGAGGTCTATTTTTGATGCTACTGTGTATCGATACTGGCAATACCAATACCGTCTTTTCCATCTGGAACGGCAGTGAATTTATCGCCACTTGGCGCACGTCCACCGAGGTGCAGCGCACTGCAGATCAATATTATGTCTGGTTGTCGAGCTTGATGGCCTTTCAAAAGGTTGAGGCGAATATCACCGAGGTGATTATTTCGTCGACCGTTCCGCGTGTGGTGTTCAACCTGCGTGTGTTTGCCAACCGCTATTTTGAGTGTCGCCCGCTTGTTGTCGGCAAGCCCGAGTGCCTGTTGCCGCACGCCCCGCGCGTCGATGCGGGCACAACGGTTGGCCCCGACCGCCTTGTGAACACCGCCGCCGCATTTGACCGCTTTGGCGGTGATTTGATTGTGGTGGATTTTGGCACGGCGACGACATTTGACGTGGTGGCGAGCGATGGCGCATATGTCGGGGGGGTTATTTCGCCGGGGGTGAACACCTCGCTTGAAAGCCTCCACCTCAAAGCAGCTGCCTTGCCGCATGTTGACGTGACGATGCCAGACAAAGTGATCGGCACCAATACAGTTGCCTGTATGCAATCGGGGGTGTTTTGGGGCTATGTTGGCCTCGTGCGTGAAACATGTAACCGCATCAAGGCCGAATATGAGCGCCCGATGCAGGTGATTGCCACGGGCGGGCTTGCGCCGCTGTTCAATCAGGGCCACAAGCTGTTCGACGCATTTGACGAATTTTTGACGATCCACGGCCTTGTCGTGATCCATAACTACAACAAAGACCACAACACAGAATTGGGTAACACATGAGCGATCGACTTTTATACCTGCCGTTGGGCGGCGCTGGCGAGATTGGCATGAACTGCTACGTCTACGGCTACGGCCCCGCAGGCCGCGAACGCTACATCGTCGTAGACCTCGGCGTGACATTTCCGTCGATGGACGGCTCACCGGGTGTGGACCTGATCTTTGCCGATGTGTCGTGGTTGGAAGAGCGCAAGGAGCGTATCGACGCGATTTTCATCACCCACGCGCATGAGGATCACGTTGGTGCGGTTGGCCACTTGTGGCCACGCCTTGGCGCGCCGATCTATGCGCGGACGTTTACCGCCCACCTTGCCCGCCTCAAATTCGAGGAGCACGGTCACGACGAACTCATGATCAAAACCGTCTCCGCATGGCCGCAACAGGTTGAGTGTGGCCCGTTCAAGGTCGGGTTCCTGCCCGTGTCGCACTCGATCCCCGAAAGCTCCGCACTAGTGATCGATAGCCCCGCGGGCCGCGTCATTCATACTGGCGATTTCAAAATCGACGAGACCCCAGTTGTGGGCGAGGCGTTCGACCGCACCCTTTGGGAAAGCGTGTCCAAGGATGGCGTGAAAGCCCTCGTATGCGACAGTACCAATGTCTTTACCGACACACCGGGCCGGTCCGAGAGCGAAGTGGTCGAGCCGCTGACCGAGTTGATGAAAGACCTCAAAGGCATGGTTGCAGCAACCACATTTGCATCCAACATCGCGCGTGTGAAATCACTCGCCGAAGCAGGAACGAAGGCGGGGCGCTCAGTTGTTTTGTTGGGCCGCGCAATGCGCAAAATGATTACGGCCGGTATTGAGACAGGGATCATCTCCGACTTTCCCAAGACCATTTCCCCAGAACAGGCGGGTGATGTGCCGCGCGAAAACCTGTTGTTGCTGACAACAGGGTCGCAGGGTGAATACCGCGCCGCGACAGCGCAATTGTCGCGTGGCAAGTATCTTGGTCTGAAAATGGCCGAAGGCGACACAGTTATTTTCTCATCGAAAACTATTCCGGGTAACGAAATGTCGGTGGCGCGCATTCTCAACAACTTCTCCGAGATGGGCGTAAACTGTATCACTGGGCGCAACGATATTCACGTATCGGGTCACGCCAACCGTCCCGACCTGACAACGATGCACGAGGTGGTCAAGCCACAGATCGTAATCCCGATGCACGGTGAGCACCGTCATTTGCGTGAGCACGCGGCCTTGGCCGAAACCAACGGGTTCAAAGGTGTCGTGGCACCCAATGGTGTTGGTATCGATCTCACGGGCGACACGCCCAAAGTTACCGAATATGTCGAAACGGGTCGCACCTATTTGGATGGAAAAGTTCAGATTGGCGCAATGGACGGTGTGGTGCGCGATCGTATCCGTATGGCGCAATATGGTCTTGTCGTGGCAACGGTCATTGTCGAGGATGATGAGCCGCTTGGTGATTGCTGGTGCGAAGTGCGCGGGTTGCCCGAAATTGGCCTGTCGCGTGCGCCGCTCGTGGATGTGCTTGAGGCGGACATCAATCAGTTCCTCAACCGTGCGGGTAAAAAAACGATGAGCGATGACGGCAAACTCGAAGAGGACATGCGCCGCATTCTGCGCAAGACCACCAACGACGAGACGGGTAAAAAGCCGGAAATCCAGATCGTGATTTCGCGCCTCTCCGCCTAATACGAGCGTTTATCGACTGAGAAAGGGGGCATGCGAGTGCCCCCTTTTGCGTTTTAAGTGATTGATTAGAAGTTTTTGCGATCCGAGACGTCGAGATGGATTGTGCCATCGTCCAACGCGTAAATATCCGAGATGAACGTTTTTCCGCCGCCGACACCAATGACGATGAAACGTGTTGCGTCGAGGCAAAAATCATACGCTTTCCAGTTTCCGTCCCCGAGCCACTCCGTCAGGCCAACCGCATTGTTGGTGTTGTCATAGTCGGCAACGCCCACCGCTGTGAGATCTTCGAGTGTGGTGTTGTGAACGGTCAAGCTGACGCATTTCGCCGCTGCAACACTCGGCATGGCCGCGAGCGTCCCAACGAGAAGTACAGATGAAATTGAAGGCATGGCATCTCTCCCTTTGGTAGGTTTACGTGCCATTATATGCGACTGATCGTGGTGACGCCTTGATGCACAACAAAACAAACGCGCCGCGAACTGAATCGCGGCGCGTGAATGATATCTATGCCAAAGCGAGATCGCTTGAGCGCGGTGTGACCGAGACCTTAGTTGCCTTCGGCCGCGCGGCGCTCTTCAAAGCTCATGGCGATAAAGGTTGGGAGATGATCGCCAAGACCAACCACGGTGTTGTCATCCTCGCGTCCACGACCACGTCCGCGACCCCCACGAGAGCGGGGCGCGCGTTTGTCATCGCGCTCCGTGTCACGTGGTTCATTGCGTCTGTCGTCGCGCGACTGTGTGCGCGCCTCTGGTGCGGCGTCTTGTGTCGCAGCTTGGGTCGCAGCTTGGGTCGGCGCAGGGGCCTCGGTCTCTACAGCCACTGGTGCCGCCTGTGGTGCGGATGTCTCTACCGCATCGATCACAACAGGCTCAGCCGCTTTGGGTGCGCCTTGCGCGGCGGTGTTTTGATCTGCGGACTGTGGCTCAACGGCGGTCGGCGTGTCTGATTTGGCCGCACCACGGCGCGCGCGCGAACGGGTACGCTTTGGCTTGTCCTCGGGTTTGGCGTCTGCAACTTCGGGGGTCGGTGCCTCTACCGCTGCGGTGCCAAGTGGGTTTTCGAGGCGCGGAATTTCCTTGCCAATCAGACGCTCAACGTCAGCAAAGTTTTTCTCGTCGCGTGGCTCACAAATCATAATAGCTTTGCCATCACGACCCGCGCGACCGGTGCGTCCGATGCGGTGCACATAGTCCTCTGCGTGGCCTGGAACGTCAAAGTTGAACACGTGGGTCACAGATGGCACGTCAAGGCCGCGTGCGGCCACATCAGACGCCACGAGGATCTTGAGCTTGCCATTGCGAAACCCGTCAAGTGTCGCATTGCGTTTGCTTTGGTCGAGATCGCCGTGGATAGGTGCGGCATCAAAACCGTGCTTGGCCAAAGATTTTGCAACGATATCCACATCCGTCTTGCGGTTGCAGAAAATGATACCATTCTGAAGCGTCTCGCCCTCGGCATTGATCAAGGCACGCAACAGATCGCGTTTCTCGGTGGCGGCCCGTTCGCGGCGCGAGCCTTTGAACATGACAACGCTTTGCGCGATGTTTTCGCCCGAGGTCGCCTGACGGGCCACTTCGATGCGGGCAGGGTTGGACAAGAATGTGTTGGTAATCCGTTCAATCTCGGGCGCCATTGTCGCCGAGAAAAACAGTGTTTGGCGCGTAAAGGGTGTCATGCCGAAAATGCGCTCGATATCAGGGATGAACCCCATGTCGAGCATCCGGTCGGCTTCGTCGACGACCATGACTTTTACGTCTGACAAGATCAGTTTGCCGCGCTCAAAATGGTCGAGCAGGCGACCGGGGGTCGCGATCAAAACGTCCACGCCTTTGTCGATCAACTGGTCTTGTTCTTTGAACGACACGCCACCGATCAACAGAGCTTTGGTCAGCTTGTGATAT
>NZ_CBFHKW010000013.1:0-5157 GCF_965656515.1 Celeribacter marinus | reverse complement strand
TTGGTGTAGGTGTCAAAGTTTTCGGCGACTTGCGCGGCCAATTCACGTGTCGGACACAGCACCAAAGAGCGCGGCATACGTGCGCGTGCACGGCCTCGGCCCAAAAGTGTGATCATCGGCAATGTGAAAGAGGCGGTTTTGCCTGTGCCCGTTTGGGCAATTCCGAGGACATCTCGGCCCTCAAGAGCGGGGGGAATCGCACCCGCCTGAATAGGGGTGGGGGTCTCATAGCCCGCGTCTGCGATAGCCTTGAGAACTTTTTTGTCGAGATTTAGGTCGGTAAACTTGGTCAAATTGTGCCTTTCGAGGTATACGGCGGTGAAATCGGCCGCATATAACCCGCGCGGCCCGTTCGGCCATATTGCCGAGACGTACTATGGTCTGCCTAATACGCCGCGCCCATCAAAACGTCAAGGTGACGTGGGTTTTGCGGGGGGCTACGCACGATTTTGCTGCAATTTTTCGCGCAATAACATTAGGCGGCGAAATACGGTTTTGGGGCAGGCGTTGATCCGCAATAGCATATCGGACCCAAGCAGGGCGGCCCCTGTCCCTTGGTCTGTGTCCGCCAGCGCCTCTACGGTTTCATGCAGTTGCAACAAGATATGTGCGTCCAAGTCCCCCATGGCGACTGTGTAGGCACTCTGTCCCAAGGAGACGGGTCCAGTCTTTCGGCGTCCCAATGCAAATGGCTCATCGGGACCAAGACCTGAAAAGCTGCGCTCGGTATCCGCCAGTTTCATCATGCCGGTGACCAAAAAGAATTCACGCCCCAGACGGCGTTCCAACTCGGTTCGCCCATGTGCGCCAAAGGTGCGCATCGCCGATATTTTCCACCTAATATCAAGGTGCTCAACCAAAAATCCCGCCTCTTCGTCCCAAAGCCGAAACCATAGATCGAGAATGTGGGATGGCACCGCCGTGCGCCGTGTGATCATCACAAGGCAGCCCATAAGGTGGCACAGCTCGGGCTTTCCCTGAAAGAACTGGCGCAACCATGTGGCATTACCGGCGTAGTCGGTCAAAAATGGGTCGCGCCCCTCCCACGTCTCGCCACGCGGAATATGGCGTGTTTTGAACGGGGCGAACTGCACGTCGGCGGGGGGCACATCGCCCTGCGCAATAAAGAACGGATCAAGGCGGCGTTTGATCGGTGCTGCAAGTCCGTCAAACCCTTGCGGATAGGTGCAATCCGTCTGCGGCGGGGGCGTCTTTCGAACCTTTTTCATATCGAAATCCTACCCCACGCCGGTTTCATATCAAACCATCATTTCCTTGGTCGCGGACAGTTTGAGCGTTGGGAAATCGCGCTCGATTCTATCGATGTCCCATTGCAATCTGGTCAAGAATACAGCGTCGCCATCGTGGTCGTAAGAGATGTGTTGTTTGTTGGTATTCACACATTTCTCAAGATCCGCACGTGGTCCCGAAATCCACCGCGCGGAGGTGAATTGCGATTGGCCAAACCGCACGGGAAGGCCGTATTCCAACTCGATACGCGAGGCGAGTACCTCGAACTGCAAGGCACCAACCACACCGACAATAAAGCCGGAGCCAATCGCGGGCTTGAACACTTTTGCGGCCCCCTCTTCGGCGAATTGCATCAATGCCTTTTCGAGGTGCTTAGACTTCATCGGGTCGCCCGCACGCACGCTTTGCAACAGTTCCGGTGCAAAGGACGGAATGCCGGTGACGCGAATCTCTTCGCCCTCTGTGAGGGTATCACCAATGCGCAATTGGCCGTGGTTCGGGATGCCGATGATATCGCCGGCCCATGCTTCCTCGGCCAATTCGCGGTCGGAGGCGAGAAACAGCACTGGGTTCGAGATCGCCATCTGCTTTTTGGACCGCACATGCGTGAGTTTCATCCCGCGCAGGAAATGACCCGACGCGAGACGGACAAAGGCCACGCGGTCGCGGTGCTTGGGGTCCATGTTGGCTTGGACTTTGAACACAAATCCCATCACCTTCTTCTCATCGGCATGGATGGAGCGCGGTTCGGCCTTTTGCGGCTGCGGCTCTGGGCCGTACTGTGCCATGCCATCCATCAGTTCCTTGACGCCAAACGAGTTGATCGCCGAGCCGAACCAAATCGGCGTGAGCGTTCCCTCAAGAAAGGCCTCGCGGTCAAAAGCCGGCAGCAATTCACGCGCCATTTCGACCTCTTCGCGCAACTGTTCCAACAGATGTGCGGGGATGTGTTCGTCAAGTTTGGGATCGTCGAGCCCTTTGATCGAAATGCTTGCCGCTACCTTGTTGCGATCCGCGCGGTCCATCAATTCGAGACGGTCATTGAGCATGTCGTAACAGCCGACGAACTCGCGCCCTACACCGATGGGCCATGAGGCAGGGGTCACATCAATCGCCAAGTTTTCTTGAATTTCGTCAATGATCTCAAGTGTATCGCGGCTTTCGCGATCCATCTTGTTACAAAACGTCAGGATCGGCAGGTCGCGCATACGGCAGACTTCGAACAATTTCTGGGTCTGGCTCTCCACACCTTTCGCGCCATCAATCACCATGATGGCGGCGTCTACGGCGGTAAGCGTGCGGTAGGTGTCTTCGGAGAAATCCGAGTGACCGGGGGTGTCCACAAGATTGAACCGGTGCCCGTCAAAATCGAACGACATGGCCGAAGCCGATACGGAAATCCCGCGGTCCTTTTCCATCTGCATAAAGTCGGAGCGCGTGCGGCGAGCCTCGCCTTTGGCGCGCACCTGACCCGCCATCTGAATGGCCCCGCCGTAGAGCAGGAATTTCTCTGTCAATGTCGTCTTACCCGCATCGGGGTGAGAGATGATTGCAAAGGTTCGGCGCCGCGCGATTTCGGCGGGCAGATCGAGGGAGGTGTGTGCGCTATCTGACATGCGCCCGCATATAGCTGTGCGGGCGAAGTTGGGCAAGCAGGGATGGGTGTTAGCCGCGTGACGCCGCGCGCAGCAATTCTACCGCATTGGCGCTATCGAGCATACCGTCCGTTATATCGATCGCGCGCGGGCGTTCGCCTGACATGGCGTGGCCAGAGAGGTGTGCGTGCACTTCGCTCGGAAGATAGGTTTTGGCCTGTTTGTCGACAAACATGCTTTCGGCGGCGATGCCCTCGGCGTAGATGATTTCATGTTGATCGAACAACAGTTGGAAGTAGTCGACAAATCCGCCGTCACTTTGCACGACATCAACGCCATTCACCAACAATCGCGCCTTGACCAATACCTCGGCGCGCCCCGCTTTTATGCGGTCATTGCGTTGGTAGATGAAGATGCGGTGGTTTGGGCTCACCACAAGATCGGCGGCGTTGTTGAGCACCCCTTCCTTGATGGTGATGGGGGCGAAGGCGCCGGTTGCACGCATGGTTTGCTGACCGATCCAACGGATTTCGCGCGCGCCATGATCGCGGGTGAGAACACGGTCCCCCACGTTCAGATCCTCGATCAACACCTGTTTGCCATTTGCCATCGTGATATGCGTGCCGCGCGTAAAGGCGACACATGCGATTTCGGCCAAGCGGGTGCGCGGGCTTTGGCGGTCGATATTGATCAAGGAATAGGTTTGTTTTTCGTCCAGCGGCGCGAAGGGAAGCATATAGCACTCAGCGATGTTGTCGCTGTCGTCCGTTTCAACAATGATCAACGCCTCAAGTGTGGAGCCGTCGAGCGTCATAAAGGTCGCGACGCAATCAAGGTGAAGTCGGGCACCGTCACGGCCCACTTCAGACCCGTGGCCGATGCTCAGGGTCTCATCATTGATTTGTAGGGCAAGGCGCACGCGGTGCGCGTCAGCCGCCACCATGTAAGTGTCGGCAAGTTCCAGGTCATCAGACGGACCGATTGCATCCCCCAAATTGGCGCCATCCGTAACACGAAACGCCTGCGCAGAGTAAACAGACAGGTTTTGAACGGGCTGAGTGTTCCCTGTTGTTTGTTCGTGCTGTGGTGTCATCGTCGTTGCCACGAAAGGCCCCATTTTATAAATGCCTGCGCGTCTCGCGTTTAAGGCATCAGTTGTTGATTCAACAGTATCTAACATTGTCATTCACTCGTCATGCCGTAACGGAACCTGAGGGTTCCACAATCATGTTCAACACTTAGAGGGAAACAATGTCAGGATTTGGGCATAATAGTGCAAATAGTGGCACGGATGGTTCGAGCGTGTTGGCTAGCCGTTGGCAAACGCGTGGGCTTTGCGTTGCTGCACACACTTGGGTGCGTGGTTGGCGAGGTGACAAGGGTGGCCTCGCGCCCTACAACGCTCCTTAATTGTCATAATACTCTTCTCAAACGAGCACAAAGGAACGCACGCATGGATTTGGGCATCAAAGGTAAAAAGGCACTGGTTTGTGCATCATCCAAGGGTTTGGGGCGTGGGTGTGCCGAATCGTTGGCCGAAGCGGGCGTGAATTTGGTCATGAATGCGCGCGGCGCAGAGGCTCTTGAGGCCGCAGCTGCCGAAATTCGTGCAAAATACGGCGTTACCGTTGAGACGGTCGCCGCAGATGTCACAACCGAAGAGGGCCGTGCACAGCTTTTGGCCGTTGCCGGACAGGTCGATATTTTGGTCAATAACGCTGGTGGCCCACCTCCGGGCATGTGGACCGATTGGGAGCGCGACGATTTCATCGCGGCCTTGGATGCCAACATGCTCGCCCCGATTGCGTTAATCAAAGCGTTGGTGCCGCACATGATCGACAACGGGTGGGGCCGTGTGGTCAACATCACGTCCGTTTCGGTCAAGGCCCCGATTGCCGTGTTGGGTCTGTCCAATGCTGCGCGTGCGGGCCTGACGGGCTACGTGGCGGGTACTGCGCGCCAAATCGCGCCCAAAGGCGTGGTGATGAACAACTTGTTGCCCGGATTGCACGCAACGGATCGCATGGTGAACCTCGACACCGCCGCCTCACAGGCGACAGGAAAAAGCTTTGACGAGGTGCGCGCCGAAAAAGCCGCGTCAATCCCCGCAGGGCGCTACGGCACAGCGGCCGAGTTCGGTGCGACATGCGCGTTTATGTGTAGCCAGTTCGCGGGCTACATGGTTGGGCAAAACATCTTGCTCGACGGTGGTGCGACGAACACAACGATGTAAACGGGCTGTCCCTCTTGCGGTGGTATCGGCAGATGTCGGGCCTACGTGGGAGGGACCACGCCGCGCGGCACTGCGGTT
>NZ_CBFHKW010000012.1:14310-60597 GCF_965656515.1 Celeribacter marinus | reverse complement strand
AGCTAATGACTGCCGTATCGCCAGCAGCAACAACGTAGTTTTCATCAGCATTAATTCTTACATTGGTGTCGGCAAACAAGCCAATATCATCATTCGCGTCGACAGTGAAATCACTGCCTGCATCAACGATTACGTCCGCGCTGGCGTCGAGGTAAACGTCTCGGCTTGCGTCGAGGTAGAGGTCTTGGCTTGCGTCGAGGGAAATGTCTTGGCCTGCATAGAGGCGAGTGAAGTCACCAGCACCCAAATAGACGTCATCCGTTGCGTCAATGTGGACTAGGGTGGAGTCAATGTCGACACGAGTGGCTGCATTGAGGTCGATGCTATTTGTTGCATCGATTTGAACGATCGTACCGTTCACTTGAGTTTCCGCCGCGGTGTTGCCCACTGCCGTGGTTGAGGAACCTGTCGTGTTGAGCGATGTCGCCGTCGTGGATGTAGCCGTGCTATCCAAGAAATTGTAGGTTTCAAGGTATTCTTGGTCATTCATACCGTCGGAAATTGTGACACCATCAGTTACATCTGCGGACGTGGTATAGGATGCGTCAGCGGCAAATGCCCCCGTGCCCATGGGCACCAAGGCGGAGCCGATGAGAAGCATAGTTTTGAGTTTCATGTATGTGTCCCTTTAGTTAGTCGAATGTTTCGGTTTTGATGACGGTACATCCCGCGCCGGAGGAGACGAGGAACACCCGCATATTGGTTTGATCCGATAACGCGGTGATCGTTTCATCGAGTGCGTTTTCGGAGCGCAGTCCGGCGAACCCGTTCGCGCGCACGGTGGCGCATCTGTCTGGTAGGTTGACGGTCAGGGCGTAGTCGGCCTTGCACGCTTGCGAGGACGGATAGAAATCAGCTACGGCCAGCCCCAAGACACCATCGACGGGGACCGTCATCGCAATGGAAAAGCTGTTGGTGTCGGGCGGGTTTGACGGACGTCTGAGGGAAGCGCGCGTTTGCGCAGTGACGCCCAAACGCGTGGTGACCTGTTGGACGCGCGCGGCGCAGGTGAGCGCACCAAGCTTGACGGCTGTTTGTGTCAAGATGTTCACCACGGGAGCAACCGTGGTCGCAGGGGCGATTGCGTCGACCTCTTGAGCATGCGCCACGGTGCCAAAGCCGACCACTGCCACAAAGGCAAAACGACCTACGGCCAAACGGCACGCGGCAGTCCGTGCGCGCAAAACGGTTTCTTGTTGACGCAAAGCATGTGGCATGGATGTCTGGCAGACTTTTTATATACAGTTCAGCCATCTTCTGCCCAAGATACCTATGGGCATCAAACGGCACTGCGCAGGTTCATCGTATCGCTTTGAGTGCGTGTCGAGCCGAACACCCCGAAGGGATATTCGGGCCGGCCCACGGGGTTCGCTTGGACCCCGAATTGTCACAAGCAATCCTTTAGTATTTTGATCTCAGGCCTTGGCATAGGGCCGTGGTGTGACGGCGATTCTTCAAACGGATCAGACCTATGTGATCATCATTGATTTTGTGGAGCGCGGCCAACTGCGCGTCCAGACCAGAGCCAATCAAGAAGCTGTGGCAAATACCCGTCCGTCCAAGAGGTCGTGAATGTGCCATGGCGATCCGTTGGCAAAAGCAGTCTTTGCGTCATGAAATGTGCGGCGTCATACTTCGCCAAAATGGCTTTGTCTGTCGCATCATGACTTGCAAAGATCGATAGGATACGTGTGTGGTCGAACCCATCCGCCCAGTTTGAGACGGGCAAAGGATCGTCGCCTGCTCCGGGGACATGACCCGCTGACCCCGAAAAGTTCAACACCCGCTCAAGGCCAAGAGGCTTTGCATAGAGACACGCGGCGTAACCCCCAAGAGAGGCGCCGAGGCCGTAGAAGGCTTCAAATCCGAACCGCGCCATGAGCGCGCGGATGGCATGGGAACTCGCGGCCACATCCCAATTTTGAGCCACACCACGGGACGGATGCCATGTAGGTGACCCGTAGATGTACAAAATCGGCACGCCAAGTTCGGCCAATCGTGTATGAGCGACAGGTAAAGAGGTATTAAGCGTGTTTGTCGCAGTCAAAAAGCAAACCAAAAGCCGCCTTTCATGTGTGGTTTTAGCTGGCGTCCACAGATAGAGATGCGGATCAGCCCGGTGCAGCAAAAGGCCATCTCGCACAGGCATGTCGGTGTTTATCAACGGAACAACGTCTCGGTACTGAGGTGTGAGCAAGGGGTCAAACCGTGTAACGTGGGTGCGGATCTGTTTCAAAACGGGCAATGCGCCATGTGAGAGTGCACCTAAAACCACGCGTTTAAGGGCGATATTTTCAACCGCTTGCCCATTCTCGAGCGCATGGAGCGCGCCGCGCATTTGGATCACCGCCCTTTCGCTACGCGCACGCGCAAAAGTCGGGTTTTGTTGAAGCTGAAGATCTAACCCCACGCGAAGCTGTTCTTTGGCACGCGTGAGTGTGCGCAAGTTCAGCCGAGCAACGCTAAGCTCTTGGTCTTTGTTCGCACCGTGCCCGTAGTATTGAACCTTCCGGTCGGGTCGAAGCCAAAACAGATGATGTTGTGCCGCCACCACGCTTATCCGTCGATTGGTGTCAAACTCGCAATCAGCTCGGCTAGTGTTTGATCCGAGCTCAGCGCGTCGACGTCCAATTCAAGGCCAAAACGCTCCTCAACCTCCAACTGCATCTCGATCAAAGACAGGGAATCCAAGCCCAGCTTTGCGATGGACATCGCGGACGCGTCTTGTGGTGTCAAATCTTCACTGACATAGGTCATAGCAACGTCAAGAACACTTTGCATCTGTTCGACGGGGGGCTGTTCAGTCATTTTTTCCTGCCTTTTCAATCAACACCAAATCTCGACGCCAGTGTCGATTTGGGGTGGGTTTATTGTCTGAGGGTATCTCACCAATTTTTGCGAAAAATGCCGACGCGGCCAAAAGTGCGATGCGCCGTCCGGGGCATGTATGGGGACCTGCGCCAAAGCTGAGGGATGATGCAACATCATCGTTGGCTTGGCTGCGGTGAATGAGGTGAGGAAAGATATAGGCGAGCTGGCCCGCGACGAATAAGTGGCCTTCAATCTCTACGTCATGCGAAAACCGTCGCGGCAAAAGCGCGACAGGGGCAATACTTTTGAACCAAGCATCATACGATGCATAGGATGTCGGAGTCTCACCCACGCTCAACGCATATAGGACACTTCCGCGCAGCGCATCATAGCCCATAATGACCAAAACGAGTATGGCCCAAACATCATCTTTGCTCTTTCCTGTCCGCGCGAGTTGATCACTCAATGCATGCACTAAGGCTGCGGCTTGTGCCTCGCACGCCAAAACGGTTTTGCGGCGCGGCAAAAGATCAAACAGGTGCCCAGGAAGAACGGGAATGTCGCGTTCGGGCAATCCTGACGCCGCGGATACCATCCGTACAAAGAGGCGATCAATGAAGCGTTGCGCGCTGTCATACGCAGTCTGAGCGCTACTGGCATCACAGCCCGCAAATGTGTCATCCGCTTCAAGCCAACCCTGTAAATCGGCCTCGATCGCACGGTAAACCCATGCGCTGTTGCGGCGTGTCTCGCGGTGCGCCTGTGTGTGTTGAAGCATTGGCGAGTTGGTGAAAAAGCCGGTTAGGGTCGGCGTGTCTTGGGCTGTCAAACGACATAGCGCCAGATAGTACGCCCACATATCAAACGGGGCCGCGGCGGGACTTTTCAAAATGCCGCGCGCCAACGGATCCTCAAGAACAAGAACCGAAGCGTGAGGCACGTCATCCAACGGCACCAAGTTCTCGCCTTGCGGCAAGTGCTGTGGCGCGTTTAATATTTTGCGCAACCTCAGAATACTTTTGTCCATATCGCCCTTGTCCGTGTGTCTGGAACATTGTCAATTTGGCAAACGTTGCCCACACGGGTTACAACAGGCAGCGGCCGCTTCCCTACAGCCCAGCGGTACTTATGACAACAGTCAGAACCGCAACGGGTTTGGCGACAGCTAATTTGTCTTCTTTATGCCAACGCGTCTGATCTTTCTAGAGCGGCACAGAAGTTCGCCTTTACTTTGTCTGGCGGCACTGATCCGGTGGCATCCAAAAGAGGGTTGTCGGTGCACCAATCGAACACATGACAGTTTAGTTTCCACACGGGTGTCGATCAATATCTTGTAAAGAAACCAGACATTACGTCGTCCTGATAGACTTCAGTAGGGACGCACAGTGTTGCCGTTCTATCTTCACCTCTAGCCGCGCATGGCGTGCGCTTGTGCGTCATCACTATTTCGATACAGGTTGCTCAGCGGCGCACAGCCAAATCAGAGCGGGCGCAGTCATACAGGCTGTTTCGTTCTGCGTTTCAAAAGGACCGTCTTAGCGCGCGTCATCTTTACTCTTTCGATGGGGTCGGAAATATTCGGGGCGCTGGCGTTCAAGCGGAGCAACGCGTGTAATCAAATAGCTTAAATGGCGCGACATTGCCCTTTTCGCGGCGTTGACATCTTGTGCCTCAATTGCGTCAAGGATGGCCTTATGTTCCATCACGGATTCGGCTTTTCGGCCCTTTTCAGGAAGGATCAGCACACGTGCACGGCGAAGCTGTAACGACATTTGATCAGCGGCAAGGGCGACTTTGGGAAAGCCCGTAAAAGCGAGAATCAAGTCGTGGAACGCTAGATCTGCCTCAAAGAAGCCCTGAAAATCTCCGTCTGCCACCAATAGGTTTTGCATCTGAAGATTTCGTTTTAACTTTCTCAATTGCTCGTCGGTTCTCTCCTTGGCCACTTTGCCAACCGCAGAGACTTCAATCGCGTCCCTGAGAAAGCTTTCCTCGCGCAGCTCGCTCATCGAAAACCGCGACACGCGCGTGACGGATTGTGGGATGATGTCGACCAAACCCTCAGACGATAGTCGCCCCAGCGCCTCGGCAACGGGCGAACGCGACACACCCAATTGCTCGCAAAGTGCCCCTTTGCGCAGCGCCATTCCAGGCTCCAACGACAGATCCAAAATACTGTTGCGCAGCGCGCAATAAATCCGCTGGCCCAATGGTCCCGTCAGGCTTTCGATGTCGAGTGCATGGTGTGTATCAGGCAAGTCACGGCTCCCTACTGGCATGTTAGTTGACAGGTATGACGAGTCAAGCTAGCACTAATGTAACAGATAGAATTCCCCTTGGACCAGAGGAACACTCGCGATGAACCAACCACCCCGCGCGATTATCTTGCACCCTAGCGATAACGTTGCGATTGCCATGGCGGACATTGGCGCGGGTGAAGAGATCTGTTCAACGGGGGTTAAAACACTCCAGTCGACAAGGCAGGGACACAAAGTTGCAGTTGCACCCATTGCTGCGGGACAAAATGTAATCCGTTATGGTCAAACTATCGGTCAGGCAACGGTCGATATCGCCGTGGGCGAACATGTTCATGTGCAAAACCTCGGCATGGGCGAGCACACCCGTGACTATGCACACGCAAGCGAGGCTGTGGCGCTAGATGCGGCTTTGGACACACGCACATTCAACGGCTATCACCGCGCTGATGGTGGGGTTGGTACGCGTAACTACCTTGGCATCCTAACATCGGTAAATTGCTCTGGGTCAGTGGCTAAATTCATCGCCGAAGCTGCGGAAAAGTCCGGCCTTCTTGATGCCTTTCCCAATGTCGACGGGATTGTCCCGATCACCCATGGGACTGGTTGTGGCATGTCGGGTGAAAACGAAGGCTATGACACGCTGTTGCGGACGTTATCAGGATATGCGCAGCATCCCAATTTTGGCGGCATTTTACTGATCGGCCTTGGCTGCGAAGTCATGCAAGTGTCCGCCCTTGTGGGCGGTCGTCCAATCCGCGCTGATGGTGCGCTCCGGTATATGACGATCCAGCATGAGGGCGGCACCCGCAAGACCATAGAAAAAGGCCTTGAAGAGCTGCGCAGTATCGCAGCATTAGCAAACACTGCTGTGCGCAAGCCCGCTGCGATCTCGCATTTGACTGTAGGGATGCAGTGTGGCGGCTCTGACGGATACTCCGGCATCACCGCCAATCCTGCACTTGGTGTTGCGTCCGATATGCTGGTGCGTCACGGCGGCACCACGATCTTGTCCGAGACATCGGAGATTTATGGGGCTGAGCACCTACTGACCCGCCGCGCGGCAACCGTCGAAGTCGGCGAAAAGCTGATTGACCGCGTCCGGTGGTGGGAAGATTACACCGCCCGCAACAAAGGTGAGATGGACAACAATCCAAGCCCCGGCAACAAGCGCGGCGGGCTGACCACAATTCTGGAAAAGTCACTGGGTGCTGTCGCCAAAAGTGGCAGTGCGCCCCTGACAGATGTGTATCTGTTCGGCGAAAAAATCGACAAAAAGGGCTTTGTGTTTATGGATAGCCCCGGATTCGATCCGTGTTCGGTGACGGGGCAAATTGCATCCGGTGCCAACCTGATCGTCTTTACCACCGGACGCGGATCAGTGTCGGGTTATATGCCGACACCCTGCATCAAGGTCGCCACCAATTCCGAAATGTATCGGCGGATGTCCGACGATATGGATATCAACTGCGGTGACATCGTCAGCGAAGGCGTCACCTTGGACGACAAGGGGCGAGATATCTTTGAGATGTTTATAAGTGTCGCCTCGGGTGAGCAAACAAAGAGCGAAGAGTTGGGGTTTGGCGGGGTCGAATTCGTACCGTGGCAGATTGGCGCGGTGATGTGAGCATGGGCACCAGCGCGACACTCCACAACGCAACGCAAAAAAACAATTGTGTGCGCGGGCCGCTTCAGAGGGATGTGTTGCCAAGTAGAAATAGAGTTGCGACGAGTCGAACAGCCTTAGCTTGTGGCGCAGGTGCGGGTTGACGGCAAAGCATTGGTTTGGGAGGGCCGAAGCACATGACTTACTTGGTCGAAATGAGAGGGATCGAGAAACGCTTTCCCGGAGTTCACGCGCTCAAAGCGGTGCAATTCGATCTGCGGCCCGGTGAAGTTCACGCCCTGATGGGTGAGAACGGTGCAGGCAAGTCGACCTTGATGAAAATTATGTCAGGCATCTATTCGCGTGATGGCGGCGAGATGTTTGTTGATGGCAATCCTGTCGCCCCCGATAGTCCACGCGCCGCACAAGACCTCGGCATCGGCATCATTCATCAAGAACTCAGCCTAATGAACGACTTGACTGCGGCCCAAAACGTGCTGATCGGGCGTGAGCCACGCCGCAGTTTCGGCCGATTGGACGAGCCGGCGCTGAATGCGAAAACCGCTGAAATCTTTGCTTCGCTCAATTTGGCGATGGATCCGCGCACGCAAGTCAGCACCCAAACAATTGCCCGCCAACAGCTGATCGAAATCGCAAAGGCGCTATCGTATAACCCGCGCGTTCTGATCATGGACGAACCAACCGCCGCCCTGAACGACACCGAGATTTCCGAGCTGTTCAAGGTGATCAACATGCTCAAGGCGAATGGCGTGGGCATCGTTTACATCAGCCACCGCATGGACGAGATCAAGGTGATCGCCGACCGCGTCACCATTTTGCGCGATGGAGCCTATATCGATACTGTTCAGGCCGCCGACACCCCCCTGGCCAAGATCATCCAACTGATGGTGGGTCGCGATGTGACTCAAACGGCACCTGTCATTCCGGACACATCACGAAACGAAGTGGCGCTTGACGTTCGCAATCTGACGCGTGGCAAAGAGGTGCGCGATGTTAGTTTTGATGTCCGCAAAGGTGAAATTCTCGGCTTTGCTGGCCTGATGGGCGCGGGACGTACCGAAGTCGCACGCATTATATTTGGCGCGGATCCACGTGATGCGGGCGAGATATTCGTTCATGGTCAACCCGTTGATATCCGCACACCTCATACAGCCGTCCAAGCGGGAATTGGGTATCTGTCGGAAGATCGCAAGCACTTTGGCCTTGCCATCGATATGACAGTCCGCGCCAACATTCCGATGGCGGATCTGGGACGGTTTACGAACCGGCTCGGGGTGCTGAACGAGGCGTCGATGAAAGACGTTGCTGTCAAATACATCGACCAGCTGGGCATTCGCACACCGTCCGATATGCAAGAGGTGCGGCTTTTGTCGGGCGGCAACCAGCAAAAGGTCGTGATTGCCAAATGGCTATTGCGCGACTGTGATGTGCTGATCTTTGATGAACCCACACGCGGGATCGACGTTGGCGCGAAGTCGGAAATCTACGCCTTGCTTGAGGCTCTCGCGGCACAGGGGCGCGCGATCATCGTTATCTCATCCGAACTGCCCGAAGTCATGCGCCTCAGTCACCGCATTGCGGTGATGTGCGAAGGCCGCCTAACGGGCATTTTGCCTGGCGGCGAAGGCACCACACAAGAACAAATCATGGAATTAGCCACCCAGCGCGACACTGCGTTGGCCGGCGCGGAGGACGTAAAATGACCACGACAACAGTAGATGCCCCAAAGTCGACCTTGTCGCGCATTGTCGCGGCGGGCACGCATCAGCGGGTTTTGGCGTTTGCCAGTCTTGTGGTGTTACTGATCGGGTTTTCCATTGCGTCACCCAACTTTATGCAGACGTCGAACATGATTTCCATTTTACAGGCAACGTCTGTGAATGGCGTTCTGGCGATCGCTGTAACCTTGGTCATCATTACCGGCGGTATTGATCTTTCGGTCGGCACGATGATGACATTCTGCGCGGTCATAACGGGCGTTGTGCTGACCTACGCGGGAATGCCATTGATGTTCGGCGTCATCGCGGCAGTTCTGACCGGCGCCCTGTGCGGTGCATGCTCCGGCACATTTGTCGCCAAAATGGCGATCCCTCCGTTTATCGCCACTCTTGGTATGATGCTGATCCTCAAGGGTCTGAGCCTCGTGATTTCGGGTACGCGCCCGATCTATTTCAACGATACGCCGGGGTTTAGTGAAATTTCGCGTGGGTCTTTGATTGGTGACGTTCTACCTGCCCTACCGCTCCCCAATGGTGTTTTGATCCTGTTCATTGTTGCGGCTGTCACGGCGTATATTTTGAACCGTACCGTTCTTGGTCGCTATTGCTTTGCCTTGGGATCAAACGAGGAATCTGTGCGGCTATCAGGTGTGAATACCGACCGTTGGAAAATTGCGATTTACGCGTTGGCCGGTGCCATCGTTGGCATCGCAGGATTGCTGATCGCATCGCGCCTTAATTCGGCACAACCCGCACTAGGCCTAGGCTATGAGCTTGAGGCGATTGCCGCGGTTGTGATCGGCGGCACGTCCCTATCTGGCGGGCGCGGGTCTATTCTTGGCTCATTGATTGGGGCGTTGATCATGGCCGTGTTGACCAATGGGCTGCGGGTGCTTTCCGTGGCGCAGGAATGGCAAACAGTTGTGACCGGCGCAATTATTATTCTGGCTGTCTATGCGGACATGATGCGCCGCAAGAAATCTAGCTAACAGACGAACTCACCACGAACCCTGATCGTTATTCGGTCAGGTCAATCGACAACCGAGGAGGAAACCACATGTTGTCACGTCGCGTTCTCATTGGCGCTCTTAGCGCTTCTCTTGCCTTTGGTTCGGCATCTGCCGTCTCTGCACAAGACGAGATTTACATTCCGCTGATCTCGAAAGGCTTTCAGCACCAGTTCTGGCAGGCCGTAAAATCCGGTGCAGATCAGGCCGCCGAAGAATTCAATGTGCGCATCACATTCGAAGGCCCAGACAACGAAACTATGGTCGACCGTCAGATCGATATGCTCTCAGCAGCATTGGCCAACAACCCTGCGGCTATCGGCTTTGCCGCACTCGACAGCCAAGCAGCGATCCCGCTGCTCCGTCAAGCATCCGAGGCTGGCATTCCAGTCATCGCATTCGACAGCGGTGTGGACAGTGACATTCCAATGTCAACGGCCACCACCGACAACGTTGCTGCCGCTGCATTGGCTGCGGATAAAATGGCTGACTTCCTTGGCGGTACGGGCACCGTTGCGGTTGTAGCCCACGACCAGACCAGCCGCACAGGTATTGACCGCCGCGATGGCTTTCTTAACCGGATGGCAAGCGAATACCCCGGCATCGAAGTTGTCAGCGTTCAATACGGCGCGGGCGACCAGTTGCAGTCCACCGAAGTGGCCAAGGCAATTTTGACCGCGAACCCTGATCTGGGTGGCATGTTCGGCACCAACGAAGGCTCCGCTATCGGCATCGTCAACGCAGTGCGCGAAATGGGCACGAAAGGGCTAACAGTCATCGGTTACGATTCAGGCAAAGCCCAGACAGATGCAATCCGCGACGGCCTAATGAACGGTGCAATCACGCAAAACCCCGTTGGTATCGGCTATGAAACGGTCAAGGCCGCAGTTGCCGCAATGAATGGTGAAACACTACCAGCCATCATCGACACAGGTTTCTACTACTACGACCAATCCAATATCGATAATGCTGAAATTCAAGCTGTTCTGTACGATTGATATAACGATAGTCGCAGCCCAGCGTTGTCTGGGCTGCGACACGTTCAGCCCGATGAACCGAGGGTCGAACGTCAAACGGCGCACGGTCCATGAGCCTGGCGGCCAGACCATCGGGCATAGTGGCCAACCTAATCGCGCGCTGCGCCACTAAACGTTGGTGATAGCAATACATTAAATCTGCGGGCTTGTGTCAGCGACCGAAACGGGCGCGCTTGTACAGCCGTCAATTCCGCATCCCCATCGCAAAATAGAACGCAGAGTGATCACGCGGCGTATGGCAACGCCGCCGAGAAAACGTACGAGTTGCGCCTCAAATATAGAGTTCAAGATACTCGCGCTGCTCGGTTCCAACCTCTCCTGAGCGATTTTAGAAAACGATTGCGCGCGCCGGCAAAGCCTTTCAAGGTCCGTCTCATCGCAGTGGCGAGGGGAACCTCACGTTGCGGGACACATAAGGAGGTCACCATGCGCACATCTCATTTATTCTTCGAAGCACAAGACGGTGTAACTCTTGCCTATGATGATATCGGTAGCGGCATCCCCCTTTTGTGTCTCGCTGGTCTGACCCGAAACATGGATGACTTTGAGCCTGTGGTCGATCACTTCGCGCACCGTGCGCGGATTATCAGACTCGATAGCCGTGGGCGTGGCGCATCCCAGTGTGCCGACCCTGCAACATACACCATTGCCCAAGAGAGCAAGGACGCTTTGGCCCTGCTCGATCACCTCAAAGTTGATCGCGTAGCCCTCTTAGGCACGTCACGTGGCGGTCTGATTGCAATGGTGTTGGCGGCCACGGCAAAAGAGCGTTTGTCTGGCGTGTTGCTTAACGACATTGGTCCCGAACTGGATTCCTCAGGCCTTGCCCACATCATGACATACCTCGGGCGCCCATGCCCCTATCGCTCGTACTCAGATGCCGCAGACAAACTACCGCTCGCTCTTGGTGCGCATTTTTCAAATGTGTCGCGCTCTCAGTGGTTGGCTTACGCGCGACGGCTTTGGGACAGTGGGCCAACTCATTTGGAATTGCGCTATGACCCCAAGTTGCGTGATGCGGTCGAGGCCGCGGCAATGGACAACACACCCGATCTATGGCGCCTCTTCGACGCTCTTTGCGACCTGCCTCTTGCTATCCTGCGGGGCGCAAATTCCAACCTTCTCTCCCAGAATTGTTTGGAGCAGATGCAGGTTCGGCGTCCGGATATGATTGCCGCTCAAGTCGCTGATCGTGGTCACGTCCCCTTCTTGGACGAACCCGAAAGCGTGTCGGTTATCGAGCGCTTTTTGGCTCAAATTGAAGAATCCGCTGCGTAACACCCCCTATATTCTTGTGGAAAATGCGGCAGTGCAGCGGTATAGTGTCACCATCGTTAACAACAACAAGAGGCCATATGTTTGCCTATGCAGTACCGCAATCCGTTCTTTTAATCCTTGTTGGGTCAAGCTACGCGCTGGCCACCATGGGGATGAAACTTGTCTCAGGTATACAATTTGCTTGGGGAGGAGCCGCACTCATCCTCGCGGGTCTTGCACTCGCCGCTTCTGGCGAGATCGCGCTTTTAAAACACAACTCGATGAGCCAATTGTACCTCATCTTGGTGGGTGTCGAGACGGCACTCGTTCTCGTATTTGCTTTATTTATGGGGGAAAAGTTTACCCCCCGAATGATCCTCGGTGGCGGCCTGATAATTTCGGGTATGATCGCTGTCGCTCATTGAAGGCGTCGACGCGCACCGCTATTGTTTGACGCAATCACCAGATTGTGAGCATGAGGCAAGCGATGCGCGTCGAAGTTAACGGAACCCAACTCAACGTTAGAGACACAGGTCCAAAAGACGCCCCAGTTGTCGTGTTTTCACATGCATTGGGCGTCAATTTAACTGTTTGGGATGCCGCCCTTGCACACCTGCCGACCGATACCCTGCGCGTTATCAGATACGACATGCGGGGCCACGGCGAATCTGATGTGCCGCGCGGCCCCTATTCGATGGGAAGCCTCGTCTCGGATGCCGAGCAGCTTCTTGATACTCTCGGCGTGCGCGATTGTGTGTTTGTCGGTAGTTCTATTGGCGGCATGATCGCGCAGGGTCTCGCAATCAAACGCCTTGATCAAATTCGCGCAATCGTCCTGTCCAATACGGCCGCCAAGCTCGGCCTGCCCTCGGTTTGGGATGCGCGCATCACGCAAATTCGCACCCGCGGATTGGAAAGTATAGTTGTTCCGACTCTGGAACGTTGGTTCGCACCTGACTTTCGCACCACCGATGAGGCAACGCATTGGGGAAATGCTATTATGGACACAGACCAAGCCGGCTATTTGGGATGCTGCGCCGCCATATCTGGAACAGACTTTTACACACCGACCTCAGGCTTGCGATTGGCCTGCCTCGGGATAGCGGGAGGACATGACGGATCGACCCCGCCAGATCTGGTGCGCGAAACCATCAATCTTATTCCTGGGTCGCGATTTGAATTGATGCGCAAATCTGGTCACCTGCCGTGCGTCGATGCACCCAAAGACTTTGCGGCTTTGCTATCTGCGTTTTTAACCGAGATTGGCCACACCGCGCACCATGACACAAAGTAGCCCCGCTTATTTATTCATTCATGGCTCTGGCCATGGCGCATGGTGTTGGCGGGACGTTTTGACCGAGATGTCAAAACGCGGCCTACAGGCCCGCGCATTGGACCTGCCTTCGCACGGTAGCGACACCACGCCCCTTGAGGATGTGACACTCGCAGCTTACCGTGATGCGATTTTAGCAGATATCGAGGCCCATGGCGGCGCACCTGTCGTCCTAGTTGGCCACTCTGCTGGCGGCTATCCGATCTCCGCCGTGGCAGAGGTGGCTCCAGATAAAGTGTCCCGCCTTGTCTACGTCTGCGCCTATGTTCCCGTAGACGGGATGAGTCTCGCGGATCGCCGACGCTCCGCACCAAGCCACCCGATCCTAGATGTCATCGAACGCACGGATGACGGATTGGCCTTTCAATTTATTCCGGAAAAGGCCGCTGAGACCCTGTTTCACGATTGCGGGCCCGAGATCATAGACTTTGCGATCCCAAGACTTTCGGCCCAAGCCATTGCCCCCCAAGAAACCGTACTTGCGTTAACGGGCAATTATGCCAGTGTACCGCGCCGCTACGTGATCTGCGACCATGACCGCATTATTCCTCCAGCGTTCCAAGTAACGATGACCAAGGGCTGGCCAACAAGCCATGTGGACCACCTACCATCGTCACACTCACCCTTTTTCTCAATGCCAGACCGCTTGGTCGATTGTGTTATCAAAGCTCATTGAGACCCCATCAGGGTGCAAAAGTCGGCCCTGCGCAGACGCGTAAATCGTACCGGTTGGCTAAGCATGAAACACCGCGCTCGACCGCAAGCACGAAAGCGGGGAAACGTCGCGAGAAGATAACTCAGACCATCACGCCCCATTGGTGCTTTTCACCGCATTTGTGTTCTGATAAGTAGCGAAAATGCAGACGGTCCCGTAGCTCAACTGGATAGAGCACCTGACTTCTAATCAGGATGTTGGGGGTTCGAGTCCTCCCGGGATCGCCATTTTGTTCTTCATTCATGTGTGCCGCCGTCAGCCGTAGATTAACTTTCGCGAGTTTTGTTTTGCACGGCCGATCAAATGAAATCGGCATGCGACACGTGAACGCGATCCGGCGGGGGGAACGATACAAAAGCTGCCGCCCGGGGCACGCCACCGGATCGGACACCAATAGGGCGGGGACAGCAAGAGACTGTCGGAGGCACCGCAGAAACTGCCGGTGTCCACCACCATCGCAAAGTCCGCCATCTTTGAGCATTCGCGGTTTTGAACGTGCCGGCAATGACCTACCAACTATGACAAGAGAGTCTGATGCCAGAGCGTGGAACACGCGGCGGTGCCTCCATTGCCCCGCTACATTGGTGAACTCAGACCTAGCTTGGATCCGATTTCGCAATCTCGCGGTCATCCTCAGAGACGTTCAATGTCGACCATGCAATATCGTTCGACGGCGCGGGTGGCGTACTCGAAGACCGCAGATGGATGTTCACTTTTGCAATGAAATTCGCTGAAATCGGAGCTGTGACGAATAAAAACACCATAATGAGGATCTCGTGTGTCGACGTATCTCCCAACACAAACGAATGGGCCATCGAGGCCAATAGCAAAGCACCAATCCCCACCGTCCCAACTTTTGTCGGGGCATGCAGACGTGTCATTGAATCGTTGAATTTCAACAGCCCGATAACCCCGACTGCTACGAACCCTGAGCCAATCAGCAAACAAATCGCAACCGCGTAAGTTCCAATAATTTCGACAGTCATTCGATAATGTCCCCCCGCAGAATAAAGCGCGCCAATGCCACGGTCGAGACGAATCCCAACATCGCAATCAATAGCGACACTTCGAAATAGATCTGTACGCCCTGATAGATGCCTAGCAGAACCACCAGCCCCAGCGCATTAATCACCATTGTATCCAGCGCAAGAATGCGGTCGCCCGGTGTCGGGCCAATCACGAGCCGCACCATCGACAATATTTGTCCGAGGGCCAGTGTCCCAAATGCGATCATCAACGCGATATTCAAAAACTCTGTAGCAGCTGTCATGCGAATATCTCCTTTAGGCGGCGTTGATAGCGGTTCATTATGACGTCGACTTCCGCGTCTGGATCAGTCGTGTGCAACACATGCACAAGCAAGCTGCGCCCTTCGGCCGACAGATCGGCCGACACGGTGCCAGGGGTAAGTGTGATTGTTCCAGCCAGCAAAGTGATCGCCTCCGGCTCGCGCAGCTCCAGTGGAATCACGATCCAAGCAGGCTTTAGTTTAGAATTCGGAACGCTCAGAACAATCCAGGCAACTTGAACATTGGCCACCACGATATCCCACATTACCATGATGCTGTAGGTCACCATCTTTCCAAGGCGGAACCCTTTGGGTCTATCTGGCCACCAAATCGACGTCATACGCGGAATGATAATGCCAAGTATGATGCCGAAAACAACCATCCCAGCCGAGACTTCGTTCTGCAACATGGTCCAGATAATCGCGAGCAAAAGCGTCAACACAGGATGCGGAAAAAGCCAGTTATATGCGCGTGCCATTTCAGTGATCCCCCTTCGGATTGCTCAGCTTGCCGGGTGTGTCGACCACAGTAGAAATATAAGGCTGCGGCGTGAACAGTTCAGCCGCCATTGTGGTGGTGTAGCCGTGAACCTGACCTGCAAAAACAGTATGCGCAGCCAGAAGCGATATCAGCCCACCAACCGCAACATATGACAGGGCCGCTGGGCGTTGTGCTGACGCTTCGCCCTGTGGCGCTTGCGCATCATCGCTACTCTCGACGCTATGTGCCTTCCAAAACAGAATGCTGCCTGCACGCGCAAACCCGACGATGCTGATGAGACTCGAGCTTAAAACAATCACCCAAATCCAACCCATCAAACTACTGTCAGAGCTTGCATCCAGAATTAGAAGCTTTCCCAGAAAGCCCGACAACGGCGGCAGGCCCGCCATTGCTATGGCGCCTACAAAAAACAAAGCGGCCGTGAGGGGGTTTCCAACAATGACGGGTTGTGGTGTCAGATCCAAATCTGCCCGCCCGCTGCGCACCAAATCGACAATAAGAAACAGCGCGGCTGCCGCGAGCGTCGAATGCACGACGTAGTAAAGCGCGGCCGCAATGCCCGCAGGCGTAAACAGTGCGATAGACACCATCACCATTCCCATGGAGCCAATCACCGAATACGCCACCAAACGGTCAAGCTTTTTGGCCGCAAGTACACCGATCATCCCGATGGCCAAAGACACTAAGGCTGCGGGCAGCAACCAGACATCATGCAATCCTGATGTCACGTCGAGGTTCGGCGGAAAGATCATGGTATAAACGCGGATGATCGCATAGGCGCCCACCTTGGTCATGATCGCAAATAAGGCGGCTACAGGTGCAGGGGCTTCGGCGTAGCTAGACGGCAGCCAAAAATGAAGTGGCACCACCGCCGCTTTGATCGCAAAGACCAGAAGCAACAGCACGGCAGCCACTCGGATACCGACGGTTTCGTCTGGACTGATCAAGGTCACACGATTGGCCAGATCGGCCATATTCAGTGTGCCTGTTTCCGCATAGATCGACCCGAGCGCAAAGAGAAAGAGGGTTGAGCCTATCAGATTGAACAAGACGTATTGTACACCGGCCCTAAGCCGCGCATTTCCGCCTGCGTGGATCATCAACCCGTAGGACGCGATTAACAGCACTTCAAAGAACACAAACAAGTTGAACAAATCGCCTGTTAGGAACGCGCCCATGATCCCCATCACCTGAAACTGAAACAGCGCGTGGAAATGTCGCCCCCTGTTGTCCCATCCCGAGCCGATGGCATAGAGCAGCACAAACAGAGCAAGCACCGCAGTCAACAAAACCATCATCGTGGAAAGACGATCAGCAACCAAAACGATGCCAAAGGGCGCCGCCCAGTCGCTCATCTGATAGAGCGTGATTGTGCCATCTGCGGCCTGCAATGCCAGCCCGATCGACACCAAAACCAGTGCCGCAATGCCGGTGACCGACAGAACGCGCTGGATGCCAATATGATAGCGCGCCGCGAGCACAATAAACGGTGCGACTAGTGCAGGCAGAATAACGGGAGCTACGACCCAATGGATCATGACGTGCCCTCCGGACGGAGTTCATCACGATCAGGTTGATCATCCACATGGTCATCATCAGAGCCGAGAAATGCGCCAAGGCTGATCATCACCACAACGGCTGTCATCCCGAAGGAAATTACGATCGCCGTCAAAACCAGCGCTTGCGGAAGCGGATCGGTATACGTTTCGATCCCCTCACGCAAAATGGGCGGTGCGCCCACGGTCAAGCGCCCTGTGGCAAATAAAAAGGCATTCACCGCATAGGTCAGTAGCGAAATGCCTAAGATCACCGGAAATGTTCGCAGGCGCAGCGTAAGATACAGCCCTCCTGCCGTCAAAATTCCGATGGCGGATGCAACAAGCAGCTCCATGTTAAACGGCCTTCTCTTTAGATGCAGTTAGATCGTCGCGTGACGGGTCGACGTCCATAGGGTTGTTGTTATCGCTTGGCCCGTTTGCGAGTCCCGCAAGTCTTGAAAAACTTTCTAGCGACAGCATGACAGCCCCCACAACGGCCAGAAAGACACCCAAGTCGAATAACGCCGCAGTGGCCAACTCGAACGTTTCAAACGGCGGGATGCGTACATAGGTAAAGGCCGATGTCAAAAATGGTTTCCCGACAAACCAAGATCCGATGCCCGTCAAGCCCGCGATCAAGACGCCGGCCCCGATCACCCCGTGATACGGATAGCGTAGCCGCGCAGATGCCCAGCCAAAACCGCTGGCCATGTATTGCATAACCACACCAATCGATACGATCAGGCCCGCAATAAATCCACCACCCGGCTCATTGTGGCCACGCAGAAAGATGTAGAACCCTACCATTACAATAATCGGGAAAAGAACGCGCGTAAGCACGACCATCATCATCGGATGTCTCATGCCCGAACGCGCCTGATCGGGCTTGCGGTTCAGTAGACGCGCCCGCACCGGACCATTCAGCAACGTCTCGGTCAACGCGTAGATGAGCAGCGCCGCAATGCCTAACACAATGATTTCGCCGTAAGTGTCAAACCCGCGGAAATCCACAAGGATCACGTTCACCACGTTTGTGCCGCCGCCGCCCTTGTAGGAGTTGGCCAGATGAAATTCCGAAATAGGTGTGATGATCGGGTCGCGCAGCATGTAGTGATAGGACAGCCCAAAGGTTGCCAGACCACCGATCACCGCCACACCCGCATCGCGCACCCGTCTCAAAACAGAGCTTTCCACCGGCGTTGTATTTGGAAGAAAATTCAATGCGAGCAGCAGCAAAATGATCGTGACGACTTCGACAGTAAACTGTGTCATCGCCAAATCGGGGGCACTTAGGAACACAAACCCAGTCGACACCATAAGCCCGACAATGCCAATCAGGATCAGTGACAACAGGCGGTTACGATGCATCATGACCATCCCCGCAGTCGCCGCCACCAACATCAGCCAGCCGGCAATAGGCACAGCACCGGCAGCTTGCATGCGGTACGTTGCGGCGCCGACTGTTCCTGTGGTCCACGCATAATAGCCCGCGGCGACCATTGTGATGATTGCGATCGCGGCATAACGCGTAAATGAACCGTTATGGAGTGGCAGGGTAATGGTGCGGGCGAGTCGGACGACAAAGTTGACGAGGCTCTCAAAAATGACTTTGGCTTCAGGGCGCGGTGCGTTGTCCCACAGGCGCAATGCCGGATTGAAAACCACCAACAAGAGCAAACCACCCACAACCGCCGTGATCGACATGTATAGCGCAGGTACAAGGCCATGCCAGATCTTGAAGTGCGCTTTGGGAACCTCCGCCGCGTCGCCCAAAACAGAAGCTGTAACCAGCTTCACCAGAGGTTCGACAATGAACGGCGCGACGCCGATGAGCACAACCAGCATAACAAGGATCGAAGGCGGCAACCACAGGCCTGCACCCGGATCATGAGGTTTGGCGGGATAGTCATCGCGTACGGGCCCCAAAAACACATGCCCGATCAGGCGGAAGCTATAGGCGGCCGAAAACAAGGCCCCGACAACTGCCAAAGAAGGCACCAGCCACGAAGAACTGAACAGCACCGTATGATAGGCTTCTTCCAGCATCATTTCTTTTGACAAGAACCCGTTGAGCAACGGTATCCCCGCCATCGACAACGCCGCCAAGCTGGCGACGCCAAAGGTCACGGGCATCAGTTTTCTCAAGCCGCCAAGCCGTCTGATATCGCGCGTGTGCGCTTCGTGATCGATGATCCCGGCAGACATAAAAAGCGCCGCCTTAAACGTGGCGTGGTTAAGGATATGAAACACCGCCGCCATCGCGCCAAACGCTGTGCCCGTGCCGAGCAGCATAGTGATCAAGCCTAAATGGCTGACAGTTGAAAACGCCAACAGCGCCTTTAGGTCGTGTTTGAATAGAGCGATGACCGCCCCCAAAACCATAGTGATCAAGCCCACCGAGGTCACAATCATAAACCACTCTGTCGTGCCAGACAGCACGGGCCACATGCGCGCCAACAAGAAAATACCAGCCTTCACCATCGTTGCAGAATGAAGGTAGGCGGACACAGGCGTGGGCGCGGCCATCGCATGAGGCAACCAGAAATGAAACGGAAATTGTGCAGACTTTGTAAAAGCCCCAAGCAGGATAAGGATCAACGCAGGAACGTAGAGCGGGTCCGCTTGGATGAGGTCACGATTTTGCAAGATCACACTAAGATCATAGCTACCCGCGATCTGACCAAGGATCAGCATGCCACCGATCATTGCAAGCCCGCCCATGCCTGTCACGGTCAACGCCATTCTTGCGCCTTGGCGCCCCTCGGGCAAATGCTTCCAGTATCCGATCAGCAAGAATGATGATAGCGATGTCAGTTCCCAAAACACCAACAAAAGCAGAATATTGTCGCTCAAAACAATACCAACCATCGCGCCCTGAAAGAGCAGCAGGTAGGTGAAAAACTGTCCCATGTTATCATCGCGGCTAAGATAATGCCGCGCAAAAGCAATGATTAACAGCCCAATTCCAAGGATCAGGAAGGCAAAGAAAAACCCCAAGCCATCCAGCATCAGCGAAAAGTTCAACCCAAGCAAGGGCAACCAGTCGACGCGCACCATCACGACATTACCCGCAAGGATCGCAGGCAGGTTGGTCAACAGGCCGACAAAGGCTGCCAACGTGACGGTGAAGGTGACGCCAGCTGTTGCCGACCGACCCGCGGCATTCATCAAACCTGGCAACAGCGCGCCGAAGAACGGCAAAGCAACGATAAAGAAGAGGGACACGTGAATTCCTGACTCAATTGCAATGTTATTTGGTTAAATGTGCGGTAATTGCGCACAATTGCAAGAGCCACACCGCATCTATTCACCTAAATCTTGTTAAAAGCAGCAGCGAAACACAAAAACTGGTACAAACTTGCGGAATGCAACAACAAAACGGACTCAAATGGCGGCCCTTCCATTTGTGTGACCCGCTGCATCCGTCACCATTAGATTTAGTGGGATTACCCCCTGAAAGCACGCCTGCGACAGTTGCCGAGTTTTGATTGGCATCATCGCCGAATGATATCGCGATAGTCGCACAAAGTGCTTCGCGCGCCAAATACGCAGCACCCTCCCTATCGCCCAATATGACAGCAAATGTGATGCACACAAATCTACCGCAGGAAACTATTATGTATGCGCATACTAATTTTCGTGCGATTTCTATAAATCCAGTCAAAAGCTGTCTATAATATATAATAATTAGATCTTTTTTCGCATCTATAGTTGACGGCCTGTTATGTACGCGCATACACAAAATCGAACACTAAATCCGAATACTTCGAGGTCGGGAGGCCGCGCATGTCAGAAAAAAAGCACATCTCGCCTGACCAACTTCGCTCAGCTCGGTGGTTCGAACCCGATGATTTACGCAGCTTTGGTCACCGTTCTCGGATGATGCAGCTTGGCTATTCTGACGATGAGTATCGCGGGCGGCCCATTATTGGCATCCTCAACACATGGTCCGAACTCAACTCGTGTCACAGCCACTTTCCAGAACGCGTGCGCGACGTCAAACGCGGCGTCCTACAGGCGGGCGGATTTCCTGTGGAAATGCCCGCCCTGTCGGTGGACGAAAGCTTTAACAAACCAACTTCGATGCTGTACCGCAACATGCTGGCCATGGAGACGGAAGAGCAAATTCGCGCGCACCCCCTCGATGGGGTTGTCCTCATGGGCGGGTGCGACAAGACCACGCCAGGCTTGGTGATGGGTGCAATCACTGCGGGCCTTCCCATGATCTTTCTCCCCGCTGGTCCGATGCTCCGCGGGCACTACGCGGGCAAAATCCTCGGCTCTGGCTCAGACGCTTGGAAATACTGGGACGAACGCCGCGCGGGCAACATCACGGACGAGGAGTGGCTTGGAGTTCAAGGCGGTATCGCACGCTCCGCCGGTACCTGTATGACCATGGGCACCGCATCGACTATGACTGCAATTGCGGATGCAATGGGACTCACATTGCCCGGCGCATCCTCGATTCCTGCCTCCGATAGCGGCCACCAACGCATGGGCGCCGATTGCGGTCGACGCATTGTTGATATGGTTTGGGAAGACCTCAAACCTTCCGACATTGTGACGCCAGCAGCGGTAACGAACGCCGCCAAGGTTGCCATGGCCACGGGATGCTCGACCAATGCAGTTATCCACCTTATCGCAATGGCGCGCCGCGCCGGCGTTAATCTAACTCTTGATGATTTGGATGCGCTTGGCCGCAGCACTCCGCTGATCGCAAACGTGCGGCCCTCGGGCAAAGACTACCTTATGGAAGATTTCTACTACGCGGGCGGGTTGCGCGCGCTGATGAAACAGATGGAAGCGATGCTCGACACCTCTTGCATCACCGTTACGGGACAAAGCGTAGGTGACGGCATTAAGGACGCGAAGGTCTACAATGATGATGTTATTCGCCCCCTTGATAACCCCGTCTACGCCGAAGGCTCGCTTGCTCTTTTACGCGGCAATCTGTGTCCCGATGGGGCCGTAATCAAACCTGCGGCCTGCGACCCTAAGTATTACGAACATGAGGGCCCCGCACTCGTCTTTGACAGCTACCCGGAGATGAAAGCGGCCATTGACGACGAAAATCTCGACGTGACTCCCGACACGGTTTTGGTTCTACGTAATGCTGGACCTCAGGGCGGGCCAGGAATGCCGGAATGGGGAATGCTGCCGATCCCTAAAGCCCTGATCAAACAAGGCCACCGTGACATGCTACGAATCTCGGACGCGCGCATGTCCGGCACATCCTACGGCGCCTGTGTGCTTCATGTGGCACCAGAAAGCTTTATCGGCGGGCCGCTTGCGCTTTTGAAAACGGGTGACATTGTCAAACTGGATTTGCCCAACAGGTCGCTCAATATGCTTGTCAGCGATGACGAGATCGCCGCACGCAAAGCCGCATGGGTCGCCCCCGAACCCCGATATGAGCGCGGCTACGGCTACATGTTCTCGCGCCATGTCACGCAGGCTGATAAGGGATGCGACTTTGACTATCTGGAACGCGATTTTGGTGCTCCCGCGGGCGAACCCGACATTTTTTAAGACGAACCATTTCAAGGAGGCCACCCTATGGCTTTGACCCTCGACCAAGCTCTCACGGGCATCTCCGGCATTCTCGTCACCCCGTATGATGAGGCGGGCGATATCGATCCCTACCGCCTTGCGCCGATCATTGACCGCGCCTTAGGCGCAGGCATGCACATGCCAGTGGTGAACGGTAACACGGGCGAATTTTATGCCCTGACCACCGATGAGGCCTGCGCGATGGCGCAAGAAGTCGTCGACATGGTTGACGGGCGCGCGCCCGTATTGGCGGGTATCGGACGCGGTGTTCGCGATGCGATCACATTAGCCAAAGTATCGGCTGAGGCGGGGGCCACGGCCTTAATGGTTCATCAGCCACCAGACCCGTTCGTCGCCCCGCGCGGCGTGATCGACTACCTCAATGCCATCGCGGACGCATCGGGTGGATTGCCGATGATGGTATACCTGCGCAACGATACAATCGGCACTGGCGCAATTGCGGATCTGTGTGCGGTTGAGGGCGTCAAAGGCGTCAAGTGGGCCACACCAAACCCGATGAAACTGGCCGCCGCCAAAGCGGCGTGTGATCCAAGCATCGTTTGGGTGGGCGGCTTAGCTGAGGTCTGGGCACCAACGTTTTACGCCGTTGGCGCGCGTGGATTCACATCCGGCCTGATCAACATCTGGCCCGAGCGTTCAGTTGCGATCCACGCCGCGTTGGAAGCTGGGAACTACCCCAAAGCCAACACCTTAATTGCCGACATGGAACCCTTTGAGGACGTGCGCGCCCAAGAGATGAATGGTACCAACGTGACGGGTGTGAAAGCTGCGCTGAAAGCTATCGGCAACGATTGCGGCCCCACCCGCGCACCCTCCGCATGGCCCCTCACCACCGCGCAGCAAGCGACGATGGAAGGCTTTTTGAAAAGCAACAAGCTGATCTGATGTTCGTGAGGCCACAAGACCCGACCAACCACACGACCGTTTCAACATCACCGTTTTTTGTCAACGCTCAACGGTCTTCGATACTCAGGCGCTGGATCAGCGCCTGACGGGCGATTAGGGCTTGCTCTGTTTTATCAGAGTCGAATGCGGCGACCGCGTTGATGATGCATTCGGCAGCCGCAAAATAGCTCGTAATCGAGTTTGATATGAAACTGCTCTGATGGGGCACAAAAATTGCAATTTTCGCGTTCGAGATGAGTGGTGAGCTGGCAAGGTCTGTAATGGCAATGACATCAAGGCCCTGCTCGTTCGCCACCTGCGCGGCAAGCGCCACTTGGCTCGAGTACGGCGCAACGCTCGCTACGATGCAAACATCTCCGGCCCCCATGGCACCGATTTCCTCGGCGACCCCTAATCCGTTTGCATCGAGAAGAGACACGTCGGAACGGACCAAACGAAGGCCGTAGGTCAAAAAAGCCGCGAGAGAATGAAACTGTCGGACGCCATAGACGGTGACACGCCGCGCGTTTGAAATGAGACCAATCGCGCTCTCAAAGCTCCCAGTGTCTAAGTTATCTACAAAATAATCTATGTTTGCCTGATTTTCGTGGCACAGCTGAGCGGCGCGCTGTTTGATCGGTTGATCTGCGTTTGAGATCACTGATTGAGCCTGGTTCAGATAAAAAGATCCTGGTTGTTGCAGCCGCGTGGCCAACAATGCCTTTTGAAAGGGACCGAAACCGGAATAACCGAGTGCCCTAGCCAATCGCGTGATAGTTGACGGATTCGTATCTATGCGCTCCGACAGCGTTGTAATCGACAATAAGTCATTACTATCTTGGATATCCAAAATTTTACCAAAAGCATCACGGGCTTTCGCCCCGAGCCGAGGCCGCGCATCGCCCTTTGTGATAGCGATAAGGACAGCGCGTAGCTCTTCAATATTGCTTGGGGCATTCTTAGGCAGGCTCACGTTCGCTTTGGTGGGCTGCTCGTCCTTCTTTGTCACCATAGATCCTCCACTCGACCGCAGATTTAGAAACAATAAACAAGCATGTTGCAAGCGTGTTTTCTTGATCAGGGTCGTCGGGGGCATCCCTACGGATCGGCAGGCCTGGACCGGAGGTGTCGCGCAAAATATCGATATCCGCCATGCGGGGATTTAATGTGAGCCGCTCGACGGTCGTTTGCCGGTCACTTGAAGACTGGGTCACAATCTGCCCGTCCGCGGCCAAATGTAGAGCATGATTGGCATGACCACTTCGTGACATTATCTGAGAGACCGACACCTTTCCACCGCCATATTCGACACTGAGCAGGTTCGGGTTGCCTGCTTGAGCGAGTGTCATATGGAACCCTCCACAGCCCGGCTCGTTGGACAGAACATCCAACGCGTTTTCCAGCGAATTCGAAGCCAGAACAGCACGCCCCAAGATCATCCGGGGTATTTTTGCTTCGACATTTCGCAACCGTAGATTATTCACGGCTTGCACCAGACCAGCATCATTCCAGCCAAACGTGTGACCCGCGACTGACCCCGGATAACAAAACGCTCGGAACGCCGTCGACGATTGCGGACGCGCGTCAAGAATGAAGCAATAGCCTCGAAAGAATGGCAATCCATCTTCATTGTGACTGATCTTGATTTCATCTCCCGGAGTCTGGATCGTGGTACAGCCATCGGGGACCGAGGCAAGTATGTCCCCACGGCAATTCCATGCGAACACGTCCTTTAACGGCAATTGCAAACCCAAGGCCAAACCACGAATTTCATCATAGAACTCTGGGAACCGCATCTGGGTGTTTCGCATCAATCGGGCAACTGTGTTTCCATGATCAGGTGATGTAACTGCTGACCATATGTCAGAGTGAATCAAATGCGTATGAACAGCCTCACGCCCCTCTACGCCCATAGCATGCCCAATTTCAAACGACGTGCCGGAGACCTTTAGCCAACCGATAGGGTTCATGCTATTCGACATGGCTAAGAAAGTCCTTCATGCGCGGGTTCGGAGGGGAATCTATTACGGTGCGCGGGTCATCATCTACGGCGATTTTGCCGTGTTCCATAAAGATCAACCGCGTGCCAACCTGTTTTGCAAAACTCATCTCATGAGTGACGACAACCATCGTCATCCCCTCTTTGGCAAGTTGAAGCATGACGTTTAGGACTTCATGCTTCAATTCAGGATCAAGTGCTGAAGTCGGCTCATCGAACAGCATCACCTTTGGCTTCACAGCCAATGCGCGTGCAATTGCAACGCGCTGTTGTTGCCCACCTGACAATTCGGCAGGAAAATGACCGCCCTTGTCAGACAGTCCCACTTTGTCCAGTAGCTCTTTTGCCTGCTTTTCGGCCTCGGCCTTAGCGAGACCACGCACCTTGCGCGGCCCAAGCGCCACGTTTTGCAAGGCTGTCATCTGTGGGAAGAGGTTAAACTGTTGAAAGACCATACCGGCCTCTTGCCGGATTTCGCGAAGTGTTTTGCTGCCTGCATTGACAGAAAGTCCGTCAACGATCAAATCACCGCCAGTGATGGTCTCAAGCCCGTTTATACAGCGCAGTAATGTAGACTTTCCCGAGCCAGAGGGGCCGATCAAAACCACGACTTCGCCCTGCTCGATAGACAGGTCGACATCGGTCAGAACCTCCAAGGGGCCAAAGGCTTTGGATGTCTTTTTAAATTCAATAAAGCTCATAGGATTTTCATCCTCTTTTCAACGGCACGCAACGCGATTGTCATGGTGCCAGTCATCATCAGATAACAGATCGCAACAGCGGTCCAGATTTCCACCGCGCGAAAGTTCGCCGCCATGATTTCTTGTCCGGTACGGGTCAATTCACCAACACCAATCACGATGAACAATGATGTGTCTTTCAGGCTAACAATAAACTGATTGCCAAGCGGAGGGATCAAGCGGCGAAAGGCCAAGGGCCCAACGATATAAAGCAAAACCTGCCAATGTGGCATCCCGATAGCGAGACCAGCCTCGGTCAAGCCCTTGTGAATGGACAAAAACGCGCCTCGAACGATCTCGGCAATATAGGCGCCTGCATTCACCACAATCGCTAATACCGCCGCAGACATCGGATCAATTCGAATATCGGCCAAAACAGGCAGAGCAAAGTAAAGAAACATGACCTGCACAACAATCGGCGTGCCGCGGATCAATTCAATATAAGTGAAAGCGATGGCGTTGAGGAACTTGTTGCCATAGGCGCGCATCAATCCAGCAATAACGCCAAGAATGATCCCCCCGATCAACCCCAAAACTGTGATGTATATTGTGACCTTAGACCCCGCAATCAACTGCGGGATAAAGTCGAACATGATTGACCAGTCGACCTGCATGAGGTGCCCCCTTTATTTGGATTACCCGCGCCATTTCAGGCGCGGGTTGGTTATTTTGAATTTAGTTGGAAGGCGCTTTTCCGAACCACTTGGAAAAGATCGCGTCATAACGCCCGTCTGCCTTCATCGCGGCTAGAGATGCGTTCACGCGCTCAACCCACGCGCTACCTTTTGGAAAACCGATGCCATATTCATGCGCCAACATCTGCGCACCAACGGCTTTGACGTCACCGTTTCCGGCATTTGCGATGTAGTAAAGTACATTCGGCGTGTCATGCATGGCAGCGTCCACACGACCGGTGCGTAATTCAAGATAGGCGTTATCGATGTTGGGGAACAAGCGCAGCTCACTATCGGTGAAGTTTTCATTAGCATAATCGGCAGCAGATGTACCGGTTTTCAACGCTACAGCTTTGCCAGCCAAATCAGCCTCACCAGTGATATCGCTGTCAGACGGAACCATCAAAAGAAAGCCGCTGTCGTAGTAGCCATCGGAAAAGTCGATAACTTCCTGACGTGACTCCTTGATTGTGATGCCGGCTAAAGCTACGTCGACTTGACCGGTCTGTAGGGCGGGAATGATGCCGTTAAAATCCATTGGGCGCAGCTCATATGATACGCCCAGATCTTTGGCGATTGCGTCCCACATATCGATATCAAAGCCGACATACTCGCCGTCCTGTTTGAACTCGAATGGCACAAACGCAGTGTCAGTTGCGACAATCAGATCTTCAGCAACCGCGCTCGTCGCAGTAATCGCAAGGGCTGCCGCAGCAGCTAGTTTCTCGATGATATTCATGTGTCCTCCCTAGGATTGAACGGACCTCTTGTCCTACATCAATCTGTATGCAAAATAATTTGCAAGTAAACACAAAATGCAAATATGATTACCTATCAGCCAGAATCGGAATGCAAAAATGACTGCTGTTTTCCATCGTACATCCCACGCCAAACTACCCACCGCCACCTTCGGAGATGGGTGTTATATCATTGATAATACTGGGAAGAGATACCTTGATGCCTGTGGTGGGGCGGCGGTGTCATGTCTTGGGCACTCGAACCAAATCGTACGCGATGCGATGCATGCCCAGTTAGACCAAATCGCCTATGCCCATACAGGCTTTTTTACATCTGAGCCGACAGAATCACTTGCCGATCTGCTCGTGATGCACGCGCCTGACGGCATCGATCACGCCTATATCGTTTCAAGCGGATCCGAGGCGATCGAGGCCGCGCTCAAACTCGCACGCCAGTATTTTTTGGAAAAAGGTGAGAGCACACGTCACAGGATTATCGCGCGCCGCCAAAGTTATCACGGCAATACGTTGGGCGCTTTGGCCGCCGGTGGCAATGCGTGGCGGCGAAAGCAGTTCGATCCGTTATTGATCGAAGCAAGCCATATTGCTCCGTGCTATGCGTATCGCGAGCAAGATACCGGCGAGACTGAATATGAATATGGCCAGAGGGTTGCAAATGAGTTGCAAGCCGAGATCGACCGCTTGGGACCAGAAAGCGTCATGGCGTTTGTCGCAGAACCTGTGGTTGGAGCGACACTTGGCGCGGTTCCTGCCGTCGACGGCTACTTCAAGCGTATCCGCGACATCTGTGACGCCAACGGGATTTTGCTGATCCTTGATGAAGTTATGTGCGGCATGGGGCGCACCGGGCATCTCTTCGCGAGTGAGTACGATGGCATTTCACCTGACATTGTCACTATAGCCAAGGGGTTGGGCGCGGGATATCAGCCGATTGGCGCGATGCTCTGTTCATCTGAAATCTTCGAAACGATTGCAAATGGCAGTGGTTTTTTCCAACACGGTCACACCTATCTTGGCCATCCAATGGCAACGGCCGCAGCGAAAGCGGTTGTCGCGCAGTTGACGGGAGGCGAACTCATCCCACGTGTGCAAGTCATGGGTGATCTATTACAGTCCCGCCTTGAAGAGAGGTTTGGCCAGCACCCGAACATCGGCGACATCCGTGGACGTGGCCTGTTTAGAGGTTTGGAGTTGGTCGCTGATCGCGGCACCAAAGATCCTTTTGATCCGTCCCGAGCGATAAATAAGAAAATAAAAGCTGCCGCGATGGAAAACGGGCTGATGTGCTACCCGATGGGAGGCACAATTGACGGGCAGCGAGGTGATCATGTCCTATTGGCCCCACCATTCATCATAACAGAGGATCAGATTGGAGAACTGGTCGAAAAACTGGATCGCGCGATCGCGATGGCATTGGCATCATGAGGCCGTTGCCCCGTATCATGGTCGCCCCCAATGGGGCGCGCCGCACCAAAGCAGACCACCCTGAACTGCCCATCACCGTTCAAGAAACCGTAAAGACCGCCGTCGCATGTTGGAGCGAGGGCGCCACCGGGCTGCATGCTCATGTACGAGATGCAAACGGTGCGCATATTCTTGATGCGGGGCTTTACCGTGAAGTAATCGCTGAGATGGCTATTTCGTGCCCAGACATGCTCGTACAGATCACTACAGAATCTGTGGGGAAATACACGCCATCACAACAACGTAGGCTCGTGCGCGATGTGATGCCCGTAGCGGTATCAATTTCGATCCGCGAGATGTTAAGCGAAGGGCCCGTCCTCGACTTTTACCATTGGGCGCATGAGTCAGACATTGCGGTGCAACATATACTGTATGATCAGGCGGATCTCGCGCTGCTAAAGCACGAGATCGTGTCGGGTCGCATCCCGACAGAGAACATTCAAGCGCTACTCGTTTTGGGGCGTTATACCGATGGCCAATACTCGAACAGCAATCTGTTGGCGCCATTGGTCGAACAGCTAAGCCAAGTTGCACCCGACGCGGATTGGGCCGCCTGCGCGTTCGGGAGAACCGAAACTGAATGTTTGCGGTGCGCCTTTGATCTGGGAGGCAAAGCACGGGTCGGATTTGAAAACAATCTCTTCGCTGCAGTCGGAAATTTGGCGGCGAATAACGCTGCTCGTGTTGCCGAGATCGCTCAACTCTAAGGCCTATTATTTCGTCTCTAATTCTCATCATTCACCCTTGGAGGGCGTATAGGAAGGAACCCCAAGCCCAAGCCGCGGGGGCACAAGCAGTCAAGAAAGGGTTGCACTCACATACAATGCACGCGTTGACCGCATTCACTGAGGAGGCCCGCTCGGCAGATAAACCGGACCTGTGCGTTTCTATCGTCACAGGCCGCTTGGCATTCAACGAAACGTCGATGCACAGAATGTGTAGGCAAACTTGGTTCTCCGCCGCGTAGCCCTCAATCAGCACCTCGTGCCGAAAACATTGGACACTCCCGTTTCGGTTTCACGCGCGATGTCAATTTCACTTAGTTTAAGCTTTTCAGAAGGTTGCCAAGGTTCTTGAATAGCGCATCACGTGCCGACCCCGGCCGCCATGCGAGAACCACGTGACGCGGGCAGGCGTCGGGGAGCGGAGTAAGCCGAACGTTGCTACCTCCCGCGACGCCTGCTTCGACTGCAAGGTTCGGCAAGAGGGTTACGCCCAGTCTTTCTGATACCATTGCAATCAACGTCGTGAGGCTGGTCGCAGAGAAGCTGTCTTGCACGGACAAATTGTGGCTGGGATATGCCTCCAATGCATGGCGCTGGAGACAATGTCCTTTCTCGAGCAGCATGAGTTGCCCGCCTTCGGTCAACATCTCAACGTCACGCGTGACTGGCCAATCGGCGGGTGTGGCCAGTTGATAGCCGTCCGCAAAGAGCGGCATGATTTCCAAGGCACCTGTGTCAAACGGGAGCGCGATCAGTATCAGATCAAGACGCCCCGCAGTAAGGCCCTCAATCAGACTCTCGGTCATCTCTTCGCGCAGATAAACGCGAAGATCAGGGAACATATTTCGGATTACAGGCAACGCCCGCGGCAACAGGTACGGGCCAATCGTTGGGATCGACCCAAGTTTCAAATCGCCCTCAGACGGATTGCGGTGGGCCTTCGCTACGGTCTCAATCTCTATGGCGTCCAGTAAGAGTTGGCGCCCGCGGGCTGTGATCTTCTGGCCAACAGGCGTCAGCAGCACGCTTTGACGGGTGCGTTCTATAAGCTGTACCCCAAGGCGGTCCTCTAGTTCCTTGATGCCCGCGCTGAGAGTGGGTTGGGTTACAAAACAGATTTCAGCCGCCCGTGAGAAATTCAGCGTCTCGGCCACAGCCGTCAGATAGCGTATTTGGCGAAGCGTAATCATTTATAGATTATATCTATCATAATTAGTTTTATATTCAATTTCCTCTATTTTTGTCTAGCAGCTATTTCTGGATCATCGAAACGCTGACACGAAGGACAGCCCAAATGACCGACCAGATCCACGCCGCAGGTGCTCGCCTGAACGAGCCCGCCCCCGCATTCGACGCTCCTACAACACATGGCCGCAAAACCCTTGCAGATTATCGCGGCAAATGGCTGGTGCTGTTTTCTCACCCTGCGGACTTCACACCCGTTTGCACAACAGAGTTCATCGGCTTCGCCAAGAAGCAGGACGAATTTAATGCCCGCAATACAGAGCTGTTGGGCCTGTCCATCGACAGCCATTACAGCCACATTGCTTGGATGCTGAATATCAAAGAAAAGTTCGGCGTCGAGATCAAGTTTCCAATCATCGCCGACCTCAATATGGCGGTCGCACAGGCCTACGGGATGATTCAGCCGGGCGCGTCAGACACCGCCGCTGTCCGCGCAACGTTCCTGATCGACCCCGAAGGCGTCCTGCGTGCGATGGTCTATTATCCTATGAATGCTGGTCGTTCGGTGGATGAAATTTATCGCCTGCTGGTTGCCATGCAAACGGCAGATGAAAACCAATGCGCAATGCCAGAAAACTGGAAGCCGGGTGAGCCAGTGATTGTTCCGACGCCAGCAACCCCCGAGGCTGCGATGGCCCGTGCCAGCGAAGGCCACCACACTGTGGATTGGTACTTCTCAACCCGCACACTTTAACGCGACTGGCGGGCTCTTTGAGCCCGCCTTTTGCCGCCGGAATTTTAATAATGCTGCCAAATGGAGTGACATCAAACTTCGAGGAGAAAGCCGATGAGCAATCCGATCTTAGAGTTGGTCTGGATTCTGGACACGCATCTCTAGCCGATCAATGTTATGTGGTGCCATGATTGAAGGCCCAGACTGGCGCGCCAACAGCAGTTGGTGAGAAAGTCAAAGGGGTCAACGCTTACAACTTTGACCGAGAGGAATCGGTGGCATTTTGCCGCGTTGGCACGATTGGACGTCATATCTCATTGTGATGACATTTCATCCGCTTAAGACATCCGCAAAACACTCAATTTACAAAGTGACTCTCATGACACGTGCATCAAACCTTATCTTCATATTGGCCGTCATATTGGCTGCATGGGCGGCAATCGCGCAGCCTGCGGGGATGACGGGTGCGCAGGCAACGACCTTTGGTGTTGTGCTTATCACCTTGGCGATTTGGGGCACGGGCGTGATGCCGGGATACGTTGGGTCCACGTTCCTGTTTGCAGCGTTGATTTTGGGTGATCTGGCGACACCGCAAGAGGTCTTTTCGAGCTTCTCATCAACCGCGATCTGGCTGGTAGTGGCGGGATTTGTCATCGGTGCTGCAATTACCCATTCGGGACTCGGCGCACGAATGGGTGCGATTGCGCGACCGCATCTTTCTAAAAGCTATGCAACTTTGATCATAGGTCTCATGGTGTTGGGGATGATGCTCGGGTTTGTTATGCCGTCATCGTTAGGGCGGGCTGCGGTCTTGGTCCCTGTTGGCATGGCCCTTGCGGATGCATTCGGGCTTGGAAAAGGAACAAAAGGACGCACAGGCGTCGCAATTATTATCGCCATCGGCACGAATATGCCTAGCTTTGCGATCCTACCATCCAACATCCCCAACATCATCCTGTCCGGCGTGGCCGAGCAATCCTTCGACATACATTTCAGTTATAGTGATTATTTGTTGCTACACTACCCTGTGCTGGGACTGCTGAAATCGGCTCTCATCATTGGACTTGTTCTGTATTTCTTTCCGGCACAGGTTGAGGCCAATGTGATCCAAACTGAACACGGGACAGCAGGCAAAGAGCGCCAGACCATACTGATGGCAATCTTGTTGTTGACGCTTGGTCTTTGGGCAACAGACCAACTGCACGAGATCAATGCGGCGTGGGTCGGCTTAGGCGCGTCTTTGGTTTTGATGGTGCCGCAATTGGGTTTCGTGCCACCGCCAGTTTTCAAATCATCTGTCGATTTCTCAATGCTGCTATTCGTGGCGGGCGCTTTGACGCTTGGAACCATAGTCCAGTCCAGCGGCTTGGGCGACATTATTGCAACTCAGGCCTTCACCGTTCTGCCTTTGAAAGCCGGACAAGACTTCATGAATTTCATCTCGCTGTCGCTCTTGGGAACGGGCACTTCGATTTTCACAACAGCGCCTGGTGCGCCAGCTGTTCTGACACCGCTTGCAGCAGACTTGGCCGAAGCCACGGGCTTCTCGCTCACCGCGGTGTTGATGACACAAGTCATCGGCTTTTCCACTGTAATCTTCCCTTACCAGGTTGGACCCCTGATCGTTGCAATGGGGCTTGCAGGGGAAAAAACACGACCACTGCTGAAGCTTACAGTGACCGTTTCAATCATTACGCTGCTTGCGCTTGTGCCGCTTGATTTCTTGTGGTGGAAACTTCTCGGCGTCATATGATGTCGACCTATGCAGTCGAAAGGGCGCACGCATAACTTTAATCTTCAGGAAAAGATCGGGTGTTTTTGGGGGGGAAGGAATCGGTTTCCGGACTTAGTGCCGCATTGCCGTCCCTCTCAGCGCTCAGTATCGGTGCCACACGTTCGGTTAGGGGCGGACCATCAAACTGGAGTAGATCTAATGAAATGGCTTCAACGTGCAGCGATGCTCGAGGGGCTCACGCTCATAATATTGGTGTGTGTTGCTGTGCCGCTCAAATACTGGGCAGGCTTGCCAGGGCTGGTCTCCATCATCGGACCGATTCACGGCGCTGCCTTTACCGGATTTGTGGTCATGATCGTTTATGGGCTCGGCACACAACTGATTGGGGTTTGGGGCGGCTTGCGTCTTTTTATCGGCGCGCTGATCCCTTTTGGCGGTTTTGTCAACGAACGCTGGTTGGGCAGCCTGCGCAAGTAAGAGCCATGATATGGAGCTCGGGGTGCGGCGATGCGCGATATTTGTTGCGCATCGCCGCTTCCAGCTTTTGAGGCCTAGAGGCTTCCAAGGGTCCAGAAGAACGTTTCTCCCGAACTATCGTCGACGCCATCATTGTCGGTGCTCGCCCAAGCGGAGCCATCCGCAAAGATCGCCAGACCTTCAACTTTGTCGACGACATAGCCGTTGTTGGCCTCCAGCGCAGGCATCAGGTCCATGACTGCCTCTTTTCGGACGACTGGGAGGTCGCCGCCAAGCGCCGCAGGAACCATCTGGTCGCCTGAGATGCGGTAAACCATCTTGATCGCAGCGTTCGCGCCGATCTGGTTGTCGCGTTCGACCACGTAGAAATCACCATTATAGGCGACGATCTCGGAAAGGCCGACCCAACCAGTATCGACCGCGGCTTTCGGATACAGAACTGCGCCCCATTCGTCGGTTTCGATCTTGTAGGATACCAGCTTGACGTGATCAGCGGGATCATCCGCCCATTCGCGCTGAACCGCCATCCACAAGGTGCCATCCACCAATGTGATACCTTCAAATCCAAAACGACGCTCAACCGCAAGAAGTTCGGGGGGCAGCGCAATTTCTTTCTCGATCTCTCCATTACTGTTCACATGATAGAGCCCATGGGGGATCATCCGGTCTGTGCGCCCTTCGGACGCTACCCAGAACCCGCCCTCGCCATCTAATGTGATGCCTTCGAGATCGAGCTTTTGGGCCGCGAACCCACCTCGAGTAACGGGCAAGGCAGCGGTGATCTGTGCAGGAGTTACAGTGGTATCAATGGTGAAAATCGTTGGCTGATAGCCATAGAAGCTGTCGTTCACGGCATAAATTAAGCCATTTTCGCCTGCGACCATGCCCGAGATGGCTCCCCAGCCAATCAACTCATCTGCTCCTGCTGAGGTCAATTGGGGATAAGTGGCGGGCGCGTCTTGGTATTCATAAATCATGACATGGCTACGAATCCCGCCACCTTCGATTAGGTCGGCCTCATTTGCAGTGATGAACAACCCGCGCGACGGGATTGCGATGGCCCCTTCAGGTGCGATCCCCGATGGCAACATTTGGGTTAAGACCGGGGCGGTTGGGTCGGTGACATCGTAGACGCCAACGATTGAAGCGCGTTCTGCCAGAATGAACGCATAGGGCGTATCGTCAAAAACGCCGAACTCCATACCCTCGGGCTCTACACCCTTCGCGTCGGACCGTTTGTCAGGGTAATGTCCGTGCTGGACGACTGCGTGCTCAAAGCTGTTGCCCGCTTCATAAACTTCGGTGCCGTCTTTGTGGAAGATGGTCCAACCGCGTGCGCCCCCGTTCATGTCGCCTTCGTTAGCGATGGCGAAATGATCGCTGTCGATCCACTGAACGCCGTCCGGTTCGCGCAAGCGGCCCTCTTGCGACTGGGTGAATAAAAGCGCGCCACGTTCGTCCGTGGTGTCGATGTCGGTCAGATCAACGGCGCCCGCCGAAAAGTGACTGAGGATCTCGCCCGTCTTGTTCATCACGACGATATGATTGTTTTCCTGCATTGTAACAACGATTTCGCCCTCGGCGTTTACGTCGACAAATTCGGGCTCGGGGTCATTCGCACCAATGTCAGCCAAGCCGTTAACGTCAATCTGCACCATGCTTTCACAGTCGGGCATGCCGTCCGTGATGTCGAGCGTGACGACAAAACCACCAGGCATCTGGCCAATACCACCGTCGCCTAGGCCCTCATCGCGTTCGTTTTCAATCGCGATTGCGATAAAGCTGCCGTCAGGTGCGATTGCTGTGCTGTCAGGCTGTCCGCCCAAATCGCACGCGGCGACTTCGATCCCTGAGGTGATATCGAAGGCCTTCAACAGTCCCGACGGCGCTGTATAGCTTTCTGACGTATTCACGCCGGTCATGGCGATGTTGCCGAGCACGGACACGGCAGTTGGCTCGCCACCGACATTGATGTTACCTAAGGCCGCGGGGGCGCTAGGATCGGTGATGTCGATCATACCGATCACGCCAAGCGGGCTATCGGAATAGACCAAGGTCATGCCGTCACCAGACGCGCCAATAATTTCGGCGGAGGATGCCGCCGACACATCTGCATTATTGTTGAAAGTCGCAAAGCTTGCGATGCGATTGAAGTTCATCTCCGCGAGTGCGCCTGTAGCAGCAAGCGCGAAAGCCGACGTCATGCCGATAAGTTTGAATGACATTCTATTTCCTCAATATAAATGGATTACCGCACATAGAATGGGCAGTTTCGTAAATCTGGCGTGACAAAATCATGACGCACCGATGAAACATCGCCGTAGCTTGCCCGCCGTTACAAAACCCAAACAAATCCTTCACATCGCCGTCATTTCATCATCGTAGCGGTCATAGCATGCGGACGATCTGCATTTCCGTCAGGCGGGACTGTCTCGGCTATGACGAGTTTTCGAATTTTGGGACGCATCAAGCACCCATGACATAAGAGCCAGCCATAGGCCGGCACTACATGAAACCGGAGTAAGATCATGAAGAACATCGCGATAAGCTCAGCTGCTGCGCTGAGCATGTTGGCAAGCACAGCATATGCCGAAACTGAAATCACTTGGTGGCACGCAATGGGCGGGGCCCTCGGCGAAACGGTCAATGAAATTGCTGAAGGTTTCAATACAAGCCAAGACGACTACAAAATCACGCCCGTCTTCAAAGGCACCTATGAGGAAGCCCTGACGGCAGGTATTGCCGCTTTCCGCGCAGGCGAGCAGCCAAACATCATGCAGGTGTTTGATGCTGGCGCCGCCACCGTTATTGCGGCCCAAGGCGCCACTGTTCCAGTTCAAGATTTGCTCGAGGCCAATGGCGTAGACTTTAACATCGAAGACTACATTTCCGGCGTGCGTTATTTCTACGCGGATGCGGATGGCAAAATGATCGGTATGCCGTTCAATTCGTCGTCGCCAATCATGTATTATAACGTGCAAGCACTCGAAGCGGCCGGCGTCACCCCCCCAGTCACTTGGGAAGAGTTTGAAACGGTCACAGCGCCCGCTTTGAAAGAGGCAGGCTACACCGCAATGGCGCAGTCGCATCTGCCATGGATCTTCGTCGAGAACTTTATGTCCCGCAACGATCTCCCATTTGCGACCAACGCGAACGGGTATGATGGCGCGGACGGGACGGAGATCCTCGTCAACGTTGACCCTCTAAAGGCGCACTTCACGGCATTGACCAAGTGGCAGGACGCTGGATATTTCGAATGGTTCGGCACAGGTTGGAATGACAACCAAACACCGTTCGAAGAAGGCGAAGTTGCGATCTGGTTTGGCTCATCTGGCTCCTTTGGTGGCCTGTCTCAAAAGGACCTCGGCTTTGACTTCTCTGCGACCTACCTCCCCTATTGGGAAGCGATCACAACTGAACCAAAGCAAACCTTCATCGGAGGCGCGGCCCTGTTTGCAATGTCAGGTCAGCCTGACGACGAAAACGAAGCAACTGCGGCGTTTTTTGAATACCTGACGTCGCCAGACGTTCAGTACATGTGGCACCGTGAAACAGGCTACGTGCCGATCACAACCGCAGCCTATGACATGGCAACAGCTGACGGACATTATGACCGTTTCCCTGCCGCTGAAACAGGTATCCTGCAGCTGTCTTTGGACGCGAGCGAAAACACGCGCGGCTACCGCATGGGGTTCTACGTTCAGATCCGTGACGTAATGAACCGCGAGTTCGGCCGTATCCTGACAGGCGAAACCTCTGTCGATGATGCCTTTGATACAATCGAAGTTGAATCGAACGAGCTATTGGCCCGTTTTGCACAGACCCAAAACTAAACCGTACAGGTTTAATATTGGCGGCCGCACCAACGTGCGGCCGTCGCCCATTCAAAGCTCCTCGAGGACATTATGAAACGAGCAGGCTTCGCCACACGTTGGCTTCCGGTCCTTTTGTTGTTGCCACAGTTGGCTATTATCGCCGTGTTTTTCTATTGGCCCGCCGCACATGCGGTGCAGTCGTCCTTCTACCTCGAAGACCCCTTCGGGTTCGGCGCCAGCTTTGTAGGGTTTGACAACTACACACGCCTGACAGCCAGTTCTGAATATGAGCGAATTGCAAAATTCACGCTGCTGTTCACGGTGCTTGTGACGTTCTTTTCCCTCGCGCTTGCGTTGTTACTGGCGGTTAAGGCCGATAACGTGATCCGCGGTGCGAAAACCTACCGCACGCTTTTGATGTGGGTCTATGCTGTGGCACCGCCTGTCGCGGGGTTTATCGGTCTTCTGATGTTCAACCAAAACTGGGGACCAATGGCAGAGCTTGCAAAATCCCTTGGGTGGGATTTCAAACTCGGCGTGAATTTCGCAGACACCGCCACGGCGATGGTTCTTGTGGCGGTCTGGAAACAGGTTCCGGTGAACTTCATCTTCTTCCTGTCAGGTCTGCAGTCCATACCTAAATCCGTGCGCGAAGCGGCCTTAATTGACGCAAAGTCATCCGTCCGCCGGTTCTGGGATGTAACATTTCCTCTCCTCGCGCCCACCGGCTTCTTTTTGCTGATCATCAACATAACCTACGCCTTGTTCGACACCTTTGGCGTTGTTGATGTGTTGGTAAAAGGCGAGCCGGGCAATAACCCGATGACGCTTGTTTACAAGGTTTATGTCGACGGTTTCCGTGGCAATGATATCGGGGGATCATCGGCACAATCGGTCATCTTGATGGTGCTTGTCCTCGCGTTGACGATCTTCCAGTTCCGGCTGGTGGAGCGCCGCATCCACTACACATAATGGACCGGATCATGACCGACACCACTCACATCCCAATCGCTAAACGCCGCCTGAAATGGGGTCGCGTTTTGGATCATGTCATCTTAATTCTCGGGTCACTGTTTTTGCTGGTGCCCCTTTTGATGGTGCTTCAAACAACAACCACAACCGATCTTGAAACGATCAAGAACGGCCCTGAATTCGTCATCGGCGACCAGTTCGACGACAACTTCATATCCGCCATGTTTCAGGCCTCAGGTTTTTCGGGTGAAAATACCGGAATGCGGATGCTGATGAACTCGCTCATCCTTGGTATCGGCTTTGCTTTGGGCAAGATCGTCATTGGCATGATGGCTGCCTATGCGTTGGTTTATTTCCGTCTGCGGTTTGCGACCTTTGCCTTCTGGCTGATTTTCACGACGTTGCTGCTGCCGCTCGAAGTGCGCATCCTGCCATCTTACGAAATCGCACAAAAGCTTGGGCTGCTTAACACCTATACCGGCCTTATTGTGCCCCTTATTGCATCTGCCACTGCGACGTTCTTTTTCCGCCAATTTTTTCGGTCCGTACCCGAGGAACTGGTCGAGGCGGCGCGCATTGATGGGGCTGGGCCGATTAAGTTCTTTGTCGATATCCTTGTGCCGCTATCGCAGACCATGATCGCAGCCATGTTCATCATCATGTTTGTCTATGGCTGGAACCAGTATTTGTGGCCGACAATGGTGACAACTGAAGAGGGTATGTACACGCTCGTGCGCGGGATCAAGCAGCTAACCCAAGATCTTGAAGGCACCAATATCCCCGAATATGGCCGCGCCAATATGCTGGCACTAATCGCGATCCTGCCGCCCGTGTTGGTCGTGATCTTTTTTCAAAGCTGGTTCGTCAAGGGCCTGACTGAATCCGACAAATAGGAAGAACCAATGGCGCAAGTATCGCTCAGTAATGTCCGCAAAGTTTACCCCAACGGGTTTGAAGCTGTTGCACCCACAAGCTTTGACATCGCCGATGGTGAATTTGTCGTGCTGGTCGGACCATCGGGCTGTGGCAAGTCGACACTCTTGCGCATGGTCGCAGGACTGGAAGAAATATCCGAAGGAGCATTATCGATCGGGGATCGCAATGTGAACCACGTCGATCCAGCAGATCGCGACATTGCGATGGTGTTCCAGAATTACGCGCTTTACCCCCACATGACTGTGCGCAAAAATATCGGCTACGGATTGAAGAACCGTAAAATCGCCTCGTCCGACATCGAGGCGAAAGTTCAAACAGCTGCCAAAATGCTCAACCTTACTGAGTTTCTGGATCGCAAGCCGAGCCAGCTGTCTGGTGGCCAGCGCCAACGGGTCGCAATGGGGCGCGCTGTGGTGCGTGATCCTTCGCTGTTCTTATTTGACGAACCGCTGTCCAATCTCGACGCCAAATTGCGGCATCAGATGCGGATCGAGATCAAGGCCCTGCAGCGCCGACTTGGTGTTACCTCGATCTATGTAACTCACGATCAGGTCGAAGCCATGACCATGGCCGACCGTATCATTGTACTGAACGCAGGCCGCATCGAACAGATCGGCACCCCCGCCGAGATCTACCACCGCCCTGCATCGACCTTTGTTGCCAGCTTCATGGGCGCGCCGCCAATGAATCTGCTTGCTGGCACAAGCGTCGGCGGCTGTGTAGATTTGAGCGACGACATCAGCGTTGCGGCCACGGCCGCAGTCGGCCCCGTCATCTTGGGCATCCGCCCCGAAGATATCGAGATTGGACCCACCTGCGAGATCTCCTTCACGGTCGATATCGTTGAAGAGTTAGGCGCACACCGTCTTTTGCACGGCCAACTGGATGGACAAGACCTCACTATCCATGTCGGTAAGGATGTGGTCGTCTCCGCGGGGCCGATCCGGATGTCGATCAATCCGGACGCTGTAGTTTTGTTCGACGCAGAAACAGGTCTGGCGCTATGATCACAACACAGGTGGCAGACCTTCCGCCAATCACCGAGGCCGAACGGCGTCGCATTCTGGACGCGCCGCGAACTGCTCAAGCGCACAGCGCCTTGCTGGCGCAGATGCCTGCGATGAATGCCGTACAACTAGGGGGAACGGCCGCTGCGAACACTCTTCCGCCTCAGTTTACGGTCGCGGCGTGGAATGTGGAACGCTGCCTGTTTCCCGAAGAGACCGCTGCCCATCTTGGGCCCGTGGCTCCAGACATTGTTCTACTATCAGAGGTCGACCATGGCATGGCCCGCACAGGTCAGCGCCACACCACCGAAGTCGTGGCGGCACAGCTGGGCATGGCCTACGCCTTTGGGGTCGAGTTTCACGAACTCGACCTTGGTGGCGCAACCGAACGTGCATTCTGTCGCGACGATTTCAATGCGCTCGGCTGGCACGGCAACGCGATCCTATCGTCGGTCCCGTTTGAGCGCACCGCACTGATCCGATTAGATGACCACGGGCATTGGTTCGCCCGCGGAACGGCAACTGTAGACCCGGAACAACCTCGACTTGGTGGACGCATGGCGATCGCTGCGGTGATCCCAACACAAAGCGGACCTCTATGTGTTGTAAGCACCCATTTGGAAAGCAATGCGGATGCGGCGCACCGGCACATGCAAATGCAACGTTTGCTCGGCGCAATAGACACCTTCGCGCCTGACATGCCAGTCGTTCTGGGCGGAGACCTGAACACAGGAAACAACATGCCCCCGCATTTTGACTGGCGTAATGAAACCTTGTTTTCATTCGCCGAGGACCGTGGCTATAATTGGGATTTTACAGCGCCCGGAAACACGACACGCCCTAGTCTTATCACGCCCCACCCAGATCGGGCGATGAAGCTTGATTGGATCGCCGGCCGTCGATTGAAGCGTGTGGACAGCGGCCTTGTGGCGTCGACGATGGATAGCGGAAAGCCACTATCTGATCACGATTTTGTCTGGTGCACGGCCGAAATTTGAAAGCAATTGCGATGGTATTGACACCTCCTCAATCCGCACTTGCACATCTAAATCTAGCACTCTGCTTTTTCGGTACCTTTCCATCTGAACCGCCCCTTGTTTGTCGCAGACCCAGGCGTAAGGATACTGGGTTATAAAAAGAACCAATGTGGAAACAGATATCACCTGAAGTACGCGAACGTGCTGCACGAACCAGCAGGTACACGACACATCGCGTTTGATGCTAGATGGATCAAACACAAGCGGACTCGTTCCAATGCAATCACTGCTTGCATCAACTCACTTGACGACCATGACACCAGACGCCCCGAATAACAGGGCTACCTTCGATACGAGCGATGCGCACAATATCCGCGTGCAAGCCTACTTTGAGCACCCCGCGATCGGCAAAGCCAACGGAGCGCGCTGGTGTGGACGTTACAGTTGCTATCGCGCGCGGCAAATCATCCCATAGATCAGCCAGTAAAAATGCCGACGATAACAACGCATAAGGCACGTAATCAGATGAAATGATATCTAGCAATCCTCGCTCAGCCAGTTCATGTGCCGCAACATTGCCAGAATGCGAGCCTCCACGGATCAGGTTGGGGGCCCCCATCATAACCGAAATCCCATGCGTTTTACAGGCCTGTGCAGCCTCGACTGTAGTGGGGAATTCAGCCACCCGCACACCGTAGCCTTTTGAGATGTCAACGTGATCGGCTGATGTGTCATCGTGCGATGCCAAGACAGCACCCAGACGCATTGCTTCGCGTACTGTAACCTCTTCGTGTCGCTCGCCATACGTTCCGCGAAGAGTCATCAGATGCTCCACATGTTCATCAAAGTCATGATCAGTGAGGCCGCGCTTCTTTTGCAAATAGGTCTTGAGGGCGGTTAAATCGCGAAATTGGCGTTGTCCGGGGGTATGATCCATCAACGATACAAGCCCCACGCGATCTTCAGGACCAAACTCGGCAAACTCGGCTTCAAGCGTTTCAGAGCACACTTCAGCGCGCAAGTGTAAGTAGTGGTTTATCTTCAAAGCGCCCTTTGCACGCAATTCCATGACCTCAAGCGAAACAGAGCGGGCATAGGGGAGATAACCAAGATTATCTTTGTGAATCGACCCAATCCTCATCGCATCGAAAACCGTGGTAATACCTGCAGAAGCCAATTCAGCATCGTGCGCGAGAATAGCCGCCGCATGTGGCCAATCTACTTTTGGGCGCGGCTCAAGGTGGCGCTCAAGATTATCTGTATGCAGCTCAACCAGTCCAGGGATTAAGATGTCGCCACAGACGTCAATGGCATCGGCAGTATTTGTGTTACCCGCCGTGATTTCTACAATCTTGCCGTTTGATACACGAAGGGTTCCGTGGATCACCTCGTGGTCGCTTACGATGCGTGCGTTTGAAAAAGCGATATCGGTCATTGATTTATCCTGAGTTGCAGTCTGCGACTTGCCATGTCTTTGTCACGAGGATGTGACACTTCGCCGGTAAATGTAACGCCATGACAGAATATAAAAGATTTGCCGTTTATTATGCCCCGCCTGCGGGACCGTTTGCTGACGCTGCGGCGGCTTGGCTCGGATGGAATCCTTCGAGCGGGCGCACAGTCCCACATCCCAATTGGGGTGGGTTGCAACAGCCGATCAATGCGCTGACGCAGCAGCCGCGCAAATACGGATTTCATGGCACTATCAAGCCGCCTTTTCGCCTCCAGTCGGGAAAGACACGTTCGCAACTGGTCGAAGAAATGTCGACATTGGCGGCGCGCCTTTCCCCCGTGCAATGCGACGGTCTGCAATTGCACTGCATCGATGGATTTTTGGCCCTCACGCCAACGAGTAATATGGCTCCATTGGCGCAGTTGGCCGCAACGGTTGTGAAAGACTTGGATCATTTTCGTGCCGAAGCAAGTGCGGCCGAACTTACGCGTCGGCGCTCCGCAGGACTGTCGGCAGCCCAAGAGGCCAATCTCGTCAAGTGGGGCTATCCCTATGTGATGGAGCAATTCCAGTTCCACCTGACATTGTCCGGCAAACTCGATCCGACCGACGTGCAAAACGTTACGGGGATATTGGACACGCATCTTTTGCCCCTCACGCCACGCCCGTTTGAGATCAACGAACTGTGCCTGTTTGGCGAAGCGGAGGACGGGCGGTTTCATGTTGTTCACCGCTCTACGCTTTCGGGCTGAAGAGCGGTTAGGAACGCGGTTACTGCCGCGCCCAAATCACGATCATTCGAAACTTGTCGCACAGGCAAACCAGGAGCAAGGTCATATTCGGCCCGCGCCAAACGCCCCTCTATATCAGCTCGACTTTCGCGGCCTCGTGCAGCCAGACGCCCGGCCAGAGTTGCGGGCGATGCTGTCACAAGAATAACAGACAGGGTCGGATAGATTTCATAGGCATGGGGTAAGATGGCGCGAGAGCTGTTGAAAATCACATCCCGTCCTTGGCGCATTGCGGTCTCGATCGACAGCGGCACGCCATATGATAACCCGTGCGCATCCCAGTAGAGCGCAAATTCCCCTGCCGCGCGACGGCGATCAAATTCGGCTACTGTGACGCCATCAAAGTCTTCCCCACCTGACTCAGTTGGGCGGGTGATGACACGGCGGGCTTTGAACAGATCAGCTCGCACCTGCATTGCTGCGTCTATCAACGTGTCCTTGCCTGCCCCTGACGGGCCGACAACGGCGAACAAGCGACCTGTCATTATGCCACCCGCTCAGGTGTGAAACAGGACACATCGATTTCGCGGTCGGCCACGCGGTCGCGTGCGGGTTGGTCGTGGAAAATTCCGATGATCGCCGCACCGCGTGACTTAGCTTCCTCAATCAGGCTCAATACGGTTTCTCTGTTTGTTGCATCAAGTGACGCGGTCGGCTCATCCAAAAGCATTGCTGGATAGGTATGGGCAAAACCACGGGCGATGTTGACTCGCTGTTGCTCGCCTCCCGAAAATGTTGTGGGTGACAGACCCCATAGTGTTTGTGGAATATTGAGCCGCGTTAAAAGATCGCGGGCGCGCTCGAACGCAATGTCTTTTGGGACGCCAATTGACAAAAGCGGTTCTGCTACAACATCCAGTGTTGCCACACGTGGCACCACACGCAGAAATTGCGAAACATAGCCGAGTGTTTCGCGGCGCAAAGCGATGATTTGGCGCGGTTCGGCCTGTGCCACGTCCACATCGCCGACCACGATCGACCCAGAGGTCGATAAATAGTTGCCGTAGATCAGCCGCATAAGCGTCGACTTGCCGGCACCCGAGTTTCCCGTAAGTGCCACGCATTCGCCATGCTCGACGTTAAATGTTGCCCCGTCCATAACGCGGATCACCGCACTCGACTGGTTGTGGAGGGTAAAGGTTTTAGAGACGTTTTGAATACGGATCATGGGTCACACCTGCAAGACAGAGGAAACAAGAAGTTGAGTATAGGCGTGCTGTGGATCATCGAGCACTTGGTCGGTCAGACCCGCCTCGACCACGCGCCCCGATTTCATGACCATCAATCGGTCGGCCAAGAGGCGCACCACCGCGAGATCGTGCGTCACGATAATGGCCGACAATCCCATTTCGCGTACAAGGCCGCGCAAGAGATCAAGCAATCGGGCCTGCACCGAGACATCTAGTCCGCCCGTGGGTTCATCCATGAATACCAAGCGCGGTCCCGTAACGAGGTTTCGCGCGATTTGCAGACGTTGCTGCATCCCGCCAGAAAACGCCGAAGGCCGATCGTCGACGCGGTCTTCAGATATTTCTACGCGACCCAGCCAATCTATGGCCTGCGCGCGGATGGTATCATAGCGCCGCGCGCCCACGGCCATCAGACGCTCGCCCACATTGCCCCCCGCAGACACCGACATGCGTAACCCATCGCGCGCATGTTGATGGACAAACGCCCAATCGGTGCGCGATAGCATGCGTCGCTCGGGTTCGCTCATAGCGAGCGTATCGCGCAACCCACCCGTGCGCGTGTCAAACAATACCTCGCCGGCATCAGGAGCTAACTGTCCGGCGAGGCAGCTGAGCAATGTGGACTTTCCCGAACCGGATTCTCCCACAATGCCCATAACTTCCCCTGGGTAGAGATCAAACGAAACATCGGTACAGCCGATCCGCGTGCCGTAGGATTTGGCGACATCACGGACGGACAAAAGCGGTGTGGGCATATGGATCATTGTGTGACCTCCTGTGCCGGCGAAAGACGACCGCGACAGCCATCACCCTGACGTTCGCCGCAATAATCGGTGTCGGAGCACACAAACATGCGCCCACCCGTATCGTCTATAATCACCTCATCAAGGTATGTGTGATCGGCTCCGCACAGATCGCACGGATGATCGGCCTTTGATGGATCAAACGGATAATCCTCGAAATCGAGCGACACGACTTTCGTATACGGTGGGATAGCGTAAATGCGTTGTTCGCGCCCCGCCCCAAACAATTGGATTGCTGCCATTTCAAGTTTGGGATTGTCGAACTTTGGAATGGGCGAGGGATCCATGACATAGCGCTCCTCCACCTTC
>NZ_CBFHKW010000012.1:11084-14211 GCF_965656515.1 Celeribacter marinus | reverse complement strand
ACCGGATAAGCATAAGCGGTGGCAATATTGCCGTGACGCGCGATGTCCTCGTAAAGTTTGACGTGCATAAGGCCATATTCTTCCAAGGCGTGCATCTTGCGCGTCTCTGTCTCGCGTGGTTCCAAAAACCGCAGTGGCTCGGGGATAGGCACTTGGTAGACGAGGATCTGCCCTTCGGTCAGTGGGGCCTCGGGAATACGGTGACGCGTCTGGATCACCGTGGCCTGTGCCGTTTTCTCGGTTGTCTGTACGCCCGCCGTTGTCTCGAAAAATTTGCGGATAGAGACCGCGTTTGTGGTATCGTCGGCCCCTTGGTCAATGACTTTGAACCTGTCATCAGGGGTTAAGCAGGCGGCAGAGACCTGAACCCCGCCCGTGCCCCATCCATATGGCATGGGCATCTCGCGCGAGGCAAAAGGCACTTGATAACCCGGAATGGCGATGCCTTTTAGAATGGCACGACGGATCATCCGCTTGGTCTGTTCATCGAGATAGGCGAAATTATAGGCTTGGTCAGTCATTGGGCCGCCTCCTGCGTTTGCATGTCCACGGCCTCACGGCGCAGCTTTCGGACCAATTCCATCTCGGACTGGAAGTCGACGTAGTGAGGCAACTTGATGTGCTCCAGAAAGCCCGTGGCCTGAATGTTGTCAGAGTGGCTCAGAACGAATTCCTCGTCTTGCGCGGGTGCGCCAAGGTTGTCTTCGCCAAGTTCCTCCCAGCGCAAAGCGCGATCGACAAGCGCCATAGAAATTGCCTTTCGCTCAGTCTGTCCGAACACCAATCCGTAGCCACGGGTGAATTGGGGCGGCTCGGATTTGGAGCCCGTAAACTGGTTCACTGTCTCGCATTCGGTCACGGTGATCTCGCCGATCTCGATGGCAAACCCAAGTGCAGGTATGTCCATTTCAACCGCGACTTTACCGATGCGCAATTCACCTACGAACGGGTGGTTGCGCGCATAACCGCGCTGTGTGGAATAGGCCATCGACAAGACAAACCCTTCGTCTCCACGGGTGAGGGCCTGTAGGCGCAACGCACGCCCTGCAGGATATTGCATCGGTGCGCGCGTCATATCGGGTGGTGTGGCGTCACAGGAATTTTCGGGTTGAATGATCCCCTCATCTTTCAGGTAGTCCGTCACGCGGGGCATCTGCGCAGGCGTACTCGCCTGCCTTTCCGCCTCACAGGGCCCGCCCTCGGCAGCCAGTTTGAAATCCAGTAGGCGGTGTGTGTAGTCAAAGGTCGGCCCAAGCACCTGCCCCCCTGGTACATCTTTGAAGGTCGCCGAAATGCGGCGATCGCAGATCATCGAACCCGTGTCGATCGGGCGAGAGTAGCCCAAACGTGGTAATGTTGTACGGTACGCACGGATCAGGAAAATCGCTTCGATCAAATCGCCGCGCGATTGCTTGATCGCCAATGCGGCGAGATCGGGATCATACAACGACCCTTCAGCCATCACCCGATTAACCCCGAGCGTTAGTTGCTCGCGAATTTGTGTCACTGACAATTCGGCAACCGATGTATCCCCGCGCCGCTCTTCGTCAAGCCACGCATGAGCGTTGTCGATGGCGCGTTCGCCTCCCTTTACTGCAACATACATTACAGCACCTCCTTAGCGTCGAAATCGACACGGGTTGTCCGCGGCAGGCCGGCAACTTTTGTGCCCGCGGTGAAATAGAAATCAAGGCCCAGAGGAAAAAGAGAGGCATTGCGCACAAAGACATCCGAGCGCGGAAGATTGAGTGCCGCGCGGTCCTTGATCCCTGGACCAGTCAGTGCCGCCCCGCATGCGGTTAGCCTGTCCATCTCGACGATCACCGTGGTCGACCGGTCAGGGTATTCGGCGGTACCGATTGCAAACTGATCAACCGCCGAGAGATCGTCCCATGCACCAACAACAACCGCAGCATGATGCGCACCAACAAGAGGCGCCCCTGTATGAAACGTCACCCAATCGCGCACAACGGCACAATCAAATGCGCCGCTAAGATGCAACGGTGTTTCAGGGTCACAAAGCGTTAGGATCAACGTTGCAGCTGCCGCCGACAATGGCGCAGGTCCGCTTGCGCCGTGAATGTTGTGGATTGTCCCTGGACGCGCGAGAGCCTCCAAAAGCGCCCGAAAGGCGTGAGCCGACTGCACGGGGGCATTGGTGAAACCGCCACTTAGAGCTTGGATTTCCATTAGTCTTCCCCTCGCACCATGGTGAAAAATTCAACCTTTGTCGCAGCCGCTTTTTGGGCGCGATTTTCACGAGTAGCCGCCATCTCGGTTTCAATCGGATCGAGAACACAGGCGCGCAACTTAGCTGACAACGCCGTTTGCATCATGGCGTCCATCATTGCTGCGCGGCGTGCATGGTCCTTGTCTCGTCCTTGGATATAGCCATGTCCGACCTCACCACTGCCGAGCGTCAGAGCACAGCGCGTCACGGACATCTCACCCATATTGAATTGCGCGCCCGTGCCGCCCGCACGCCCACGGACCATCACAGCTCCGACTTCGGGCGGTTGCAGCCAAGTAAAAGCAGGATGCACATTGGCGGCGTCCATTAGTTCAGCGAGACGTGCCGCTGGCGCCTTGGCCAACAGGCTCATCCACGCCTGTCTTTGTTTTTGATCACGGGTCAAATCGGGCATTAGACATCTTGTCCATATATCTATACAACTATACAAATAATACAGAGTCGATACAGGAGTCGGCAAGACAAGTGTTATGAAGGTTTAGTGACAAATGGCACGCACCCCGATCTGGAAATCCATCGCATCCACCGTGCTACGCGAGATTGCTGAGGGGATCTATCCCGAAGGAAGCAAGCTCCCGACCGAGGCAGCACTGGCCATGCGGTTCGGCGTGAACCGTCACACAGTACGCCGCGCCTTGGCCGATCTGTCCGATGGTGGCGCAGTACATTCACGCCGCGGCTCGGGCGTTTTTGTCACATCGGCCCCGACCGATTACCCCATTGCAAAGCGCACGCGGTTTCATCGCAATATTGCCGCCACGGGGCGCCTCGCACACAAACTTGCATTACGGGTTGAAGTCCGTGCAAGCACGCGCGTGGAGGCCGATGCATTGGCGATTGACGTGGGAGATCTTGTAACAGTCTATGAAGGGCTGT
>NZ_CBFHKW010000012.1:0-10987 GCF_965656515.1 Celeribacter marinus | reverse complement strand
CACCGAAGGCGACCCCGTGCTGCGTTCGGTCGCGATCAACATCACCCCCGACGGCCTGCCTATAGAATACGGGATTACAAAATTTGCTGGGGCACGCGTCGCCCTCACAGTGGCAAACGACTAGGCGTATTTTTCGATAAACGCCTCGATTGGCATCTTTCGAAAGTCGCCGAGTCGCTCGCGAAGTGTTGCATGATCCCAATCCCACCACGCCATTTCCATGATCTTATCCGCGACTGTGCGCGCAAAACGGTCACGTATAGGTTTGGCTGGAATGCCCGCCACAATGGAATACGGATCAACGTTTTTTGTCACAACCGCCGAAGATGCAACAACCGCACCGTGACCGATTGTGACCTCAGGCATAATCACCGCATTGTGACCTATCCATGTATCATGTCCAATGTGCGCCACACGCGATGCGCGATGCTCAAAGAAACTTTCGTCAATACTCGCGTCATCCCAGTAATCAGATGAACGATATAGGAAGTGATGAAGGGAGGCCTGAGACATCGGATGATCGGTTGGTCCAATCCGCGAAAAGGCTGCGATATTGGCGAACTTGCCGATCATCGCATTGGCGATTTCAGCGTAGCGATCACAGTAAGAGTAATCGCCTAATTCGGAAAACAAAACGCGGCTGCCTTCGCCGATTTCCACGTAGTGGCCACAGGTCACACCTGTGAGCTGCGCGCCCGAATGGATCAAAGGTTCAAGTCCAAGTTTTGGCATTAGAACAGGCGCTCCTCACCTAAATAAGAGAAAAACTTACTATTATCAGCCATCGTGAAGTCGACCGCCAATCAAAACACGCATCATTCGCCCTTGATCAGCTTACGGCGCAACCATCCCGACAGGCTGTCCATGACCATAACCATCAGCACAACAAGGATGATGTAATACGTCACTTCCTCCCAGTCTTTCTGCGTAAGCATGGCTTGCGTTAGTAAAAGTCCTATACCGCCACCTGTTATCGCCCCGATAATCGTTGCGCTACGCGTACTAGACTCGAATGAAAATAGGACTTGGCTAAGCAATACTGGCGTAACCTGCGGGATGACGCCGAAGCGATAGCGGTGTGGCATCGCAGCGCCGGTCGATGCTACGCCCTCGACCTGCTTCTCATCAACATTTTCAAGCGCTTCGGAGAACATCTTACCAAACGACCCCGTATCCGTGAGCAAAATCGCCAGCGCTCCAGTCAACGGACCAGGTCCAAATGCACGCGCCAGGATAATTGTCCAGATCAGACCATCAATGCCCCGAAACAAGTCAAAAACCCGACGCAACGCAAACCGTACAGTTTGGATGGGCGTGAAGTTCTTGGCTGCGAGGAACGCGAGGGGTAGTGAAATAATCGCGGCCCCAAACGTGCCTAGAAATGCCATCAAAATCGTTTCAAACAACGCCCATACGACTTGAGAGTGTGACCACATTTTATTGTGCCAGAAATCCTGCGCTGCGCCCCCCAAATTTGACCGCGTCGGATCTATACGTTCACCGAGTACAAGATCTACAATTCCGTGACCATAATATGGACTATCGAGGGTAAAGAAAAACAACTCCCATCCCGTGAAATAATTAAAGGCTTCGGCCTTATTTCTTGTAAACGATACTCGACCTTCGTCGGTTGTGATTGCGAGCCGCGTTTTGGATAGGCTTATCCAGTCAGGGATGTCATTATTCAAATTAGTGACAACTTCACGCCCGACCATGCTGGCTTCTATTGTTCCAAAGTCAGGAATACTCATAGTTAGGGCGCTACCAGGTAGGAACGTCACGATCTGTCCACCCCCGAGATCAATTCGAGTGGTTTGTCCGTCAACATGCACCCAATCAGGGGTCACTCCGTCGGGATAGGCTCCTTTACGCTCGCCTTCTATACTCACACTGGTTTCGCCAGAGCGATTGTCGCGTGTCACATGGGTCTTGTAGCTATACATATCTGTTACGAGTGTGGCGGCGTTGTCCATCCGCGCACGCCCCGCAAGCCCCATAAGGTCAAAGGCAAAAAAGACATACACAAGATATCCACACACGATCACGGGCGCCGCGATAGCGCGCATTTTCTTGCGCTCGAAAAGACGCGCGATATCGTTACGCAAGTCAGGGCCAGTCATAACATCAGCGGACATCAATGAGCTCCTTTGCCAACAAGCCGGTTACGGACATGGCTAGATAATTGATCGAACGCCACGATTGTAGCGAAGAGTAAAATGAAAATGGCGGCAGCTTCATCAAACTTTCCTTGCCCCCATGACATGGCGTTTTTTAGTTCGTAACCGATACCACCCGCACCGACGAAGCCGAGAATTGCAGAGGCTCTGACGTTTACCTCAAATCGCAAAAGCCCGTAGCTCAGATAGTTCGGTGCGACCTGTGGGATTATACCCAAATACATACGTTGCCCCCATGTTGCACCAACTGAGAACAGACCCTCAACGGCCTTCAGATCGGCATTCTCGTTGACCTCAGAAAACAATTTCCCGAGCGAGCCTGACGTATGGAATGCAATGGCAATCATCGCCGGTACAGGTCCGCCACCGAGCACAAAGATTAAAACAAGTGCGATAACAATTTCGGGTACAGCGCGCATTATATCCATTATGCGACGAAAAAGCGGGATCAATCTGGGCCAGCGCGCCAGCCCGCGCGTCGATAAAAGAGATAGCAACGTACCGAAAATAGTGCCGATCAAAGTGGAAACCGCAGCAATATTGATGGTCTCGATCAAAGCCGGAAAGTATGTGACGATATGGGCAGGAAGCTCGTGCAGCTTCGGTGCAGTATCACGCCACACAGCGGCAGGAAAGTCGAACACATTGTGCAGTCCGCTCCAGAAACCGCCAGCATTCCGACTATCGGCAAGAACGAACCCGGACACTAGCAATAGCATGAAAACAGCGAGCATGATGCCGCCATACAATCGTTTGCGCTGTACCATTTCGAGATAGTGGGCGCGAAAATCGTGTTCAACAAATGACATGATCGAGTTCCTAAAAGACAGAACCCCGCCACGACAAGTAGCGGGGTTCATAATCTGAAAAGTCTTATTCAGACTTTGATTTACGCGCAGCGACAATCGATTCGTACTGTGCATGCGAAATAGGCTTGAACCCGAGAGACTCGCCTGCGGAGATGTTGTAAGTACATTCTTTGTCGGCCTCATAGAGACCCTCAATCAACGCAGTCATTGTGTCTTTGACATCTTGTGGCAATGCTTTGCGCAACACAACTGGACCCTCGGGTATCTCTTTTGAGCGCCAAATCTCTGTCAAGTCATTCATGTCGATCAAGCCCGCATCAACTGCTTTGCGCAGTGAGCCAGAGTTATATCCGTCTTCCCATGCACCTTGGCCATCTGCCCAAGTCACGCCGGCATCAACGTCGCCATTGTTTACTGCAACGATTGTTTGCTCGTGGCCGCCGGTAAATTTGACCTCGGAGAAATAGTCGCCGGATTCCATCGTGATACCCTCTTTATACTGAGGAATCTCAATAGAGGGGATCAGGTATCCAGATGTCGAGTTTGGATCGCCAAAACCGAATGTTTTACCGGCCATGTCGTCGAGAGATGATACGCCGCTATCCTTGCGTGCGAAACCGATAGAGTAGTATCCGATGGAACCGTCCATGTTAACTTTAACCAAGACAGGCTCTACCGCTTCTGGGTCATCAAGATACGTTGCCGCATATGATGATGCACCCAACCACGCCATATCGATGGTGCCACCAAGAAGGCCTTGAATCACACCCGCGTAATCTGCGGGAGCAAACAATTTAACCGGAACACCAAGTGCGTCTTCGGTGTATGACTTTAGGCACTCGTGGTTGGCCAAACGGTCTTGAGCGTTTTCACCTCCAAGGATTCCAATATTAAAGCCGTCGATCTGTTGAGCGCCTGCAGCACCCGCAAGTGAAGTTGTCGCCAGTACGGCTGCAATCAGTTTTTTCATCGTAGTCTCCAGGTTTGATGCCCGCGCAGTTTTAGTGTGTCGCGGACGGATGAATTGATGGTGGTTCAAACAGCAACCTTGGCGTCGCGGATTGAAGCGTCATAAAGGTCATGATGATCCCGAATTTCAGTTGAAGTGGCGGCTTCGGAAAAGTCCGCACCTGCGCCGTAGATGTCTCGCGCGACGCCAGTTGTAAGCTGTGAGGGAGATCCATCGAAAACAATGCGCCCATCGCGCATACCAATTATACGATCACAATATCGACGCGCCGTATCGAGCGTATGAAGGTTCGCAATCACCATACGGCCATCCTCGTCATGGATGCGGCGCAACGCCTCCATAACGGTTTGAGCATTCATCGGATCAAGAGATGCAATCGGCTCGTCGGCCAGAATTATTTTTGGATCTTGCATGAGCGCACGTGCGATTGCCACACGTTGCTGTTGCCCGCCCGATAATGCTTCAGCCCGTTTTGCCGCATGCTCGGCGATACCAAGACGCTCGAGAATATCGACGGCCTTATGAATGTCGGCTTTAGGGAAGATGTTAAACATTGTCGCAAGCGTCGACCGATGACCGAGGGTGCCGTGTAGAACGTTTGACACGACATCCATTCGCGGTACGAGATTGAATTGTTGAAAAATCATCGCACAGTCGGACTGCCACTCACGGCGAGCGCGCCCACTCAATGACAGCACATCGCGACCTTCAAAAGTCAGTGAACCGCTGCTGGCATCGGTCAGGCGGTTGATCATACGCAAAAAGGTCGATTTACCTGCACCTGAACGCCCAATAATCCCAATCATCTTAGGCTCATCAACACGAAAAGTCGCTTTATCGACTGCAACATTCGTGCCAAATGATTTGGTTAGTTTATCAACAACAAGCATATGCGTCCCCTTGATCTTGGGAGGGACATAAACTGGATTCGTGTAAACCTTCGTGACAGTTAGATGACTGTTTTATGACGCTGGAATTCGCGCTTCGCCTTACCGCCAACCTAGCCCACACGCGACACAGCAAGGCAGGACGCGTCAACCACCTTGAGATGTATTACAACCCAACGCGCACGCACTTATACGTACAACGTCATGCTATTACAGGTTAACTATGCGCAGGGGTAACAGGTCATATTGATTACATCGATCAGCTCAAGCATGGGGTTTAAGCGCGACTTAGACCCCACATCCGTGTCGGTTATACTCTCGGCTACGTCGCCGCAATTGTTGTGTATAATCCCCCCATGACCGAATTCGAATCTCATTTTCCGCCGATGAACACCCGCACCCATGAGGTCTGTGGACCGTCCGCCTATGCCTTTGCTTTCGCGCTTGCAGGGCGGATGTGTCGCGCAGGGACTGATACCGTGCTTTGGGTGCGTGAGGCGTGGAACGGGACGCAGCTGAACCCGTTGGGCTTTGCACCCTATCTTGATCCGCAACAGCTTTTGATAGCGCAGGCACCAAGTCACATTGACGCTTTGGCCTCGGCTGAGGAGGCGCTTCGCTCTGGGCGCATTACACTTGTGGTCATGGAGCTGAGCCAACCGATTGGCCTCACCGAAGGGCGGCGATTGCAGCTTGCCGCCCAACAAGGCCGCGCCATGGGACTGTGCATTTTGCCTGAGGGGATGGGCAGCAATGCGGCTCAAACCCGTTGGCATTGTGCCCCTGTTTTTGACGCAAAGGCGCGTGCGGACTCGACTCTGCAAAAATGGGAAATTATAAAGAACAAATCAGGAACACTAAAGGCGTGGAATGTGAAGTGGGATGCGCAAACGTGTCGTATCAATGTGGTTTCCGAGGCTGCCCAGCGATAGGGTTCTACGCGCACGCACGCAAGTTACCGCCAACGACAACCGTCCATTCGTGCTCACACATCACGAGAAAAACACCGACCGCATTTATTGCTTGAACAGGGCCGCAGAGGCGCAGGGGTTGCACCGTGGCATGGGCGTCTCAGACGCCCGCGCCTATTGCCCTGAGCTGCAAAGCCAACCCGCCGACACCGTGGCCGATGCGCGATTTTTACAGATGCTCGCGCGGTGGAGCAAACGTTATTGTCCTTGGGTCGGTCTTGATGGTGCGGACGGGTTGATGCTCAATATCGCGGGTTCGGCGCATCTGTTTGGCGGCGAGAGGGAGATGCTCGACGACATGCGTCACCGCCTCGCACGGGCGGGGTTAAACGGCCATATCGCGGCGGCGAATACGCGCGGGGCTGCGTGGGCGCTCACCCATTATGGTCGCGCCGCCACGGATGACATCCGCAACCTGCCCGTGGCCGCACTGCGCCTTGAGGCCAAAACCGACACGGCGTTGCAACGTCTTGGGTTGCGCAAAGTCTCCGATCTTCTCGCGCTGCCGCGTGCCACGATTGCACGCCGCTTTGGCCCCGATGTGGTGCTGCGCCTTGATCAGGCCATGGGCGCACAGGATGAGGCCATCACGCCCTTGGGCGATCCGCCGCATTACGGTGTGCGCCTCACATTGCCCGACCCGATTGGATTGGCGGCAGACGTGATGAGGGGCACCGAGCGCCTTTTGGTCCGCCTGTGTGATAAGCTCAAAGAGCAGGATATGGGCGCGCGACAATTACAGCTCACCCTGCGCCGCGTCGATCAGGGTGCCCAACAGGTCGAGTTGCGACTGGCCGCCCCTATGCGTGATGCAGACCGGATTTTGCCGTTGTTCGAGCGCGGTATAGGCGCGGTGGATGCGGGGTTTGGCATTGATCAGATGCGCCTTGAGGCCACGCAAGTCGAGCCGTTGTTAAATGCGCAAATCACCACTGCCACGGCATCACGCCCAGATGGGTTGGACGATCTCATCACGCGGCTTGGCAACCGCATCGGGCTTGAGAATATACAACTTCTTTTACCCGCCGACAGCCATATCCCAGAGCGTAGTTTTCAGATTGCGCCCGCCGCCTATAGCACCTCGAATGGCGCGTGGTCGCGCCACCGTCCGCGCCCGTTGAAACTCTTTCCCCCCGAGCCGATTTTGGGCGCGGGATCACAGCCCCCCACGCGGTTTCGCTGGCGGCGCATGTCTCTGACGACAGGGCGCTCCACAGGGCCGGAACGCATTGCGCCAGAGTGGTGGTTGCCAGATGAGGCATGGCGCACGGGCGTGCGCGATTATTGGTATGTTGAGACCCGCGAAGGGCGGCGACTGTGGCTGTTTCACACGCCACAAAACCCCGGATGGTTCGTGCATGGAGAGTTTGCATGAGCGCCCGTAACCCGTCCCTAGACCCCGGATATGCAGAGCTGTGCTGCACGTCGAATTTCACCTTTCTGCGCGGCGCATCGCACCCTGAGGAATTGATCGCACGCGCAGCCACCCTTGGCCTCACCGCCATCGCAATCACGGATCACAATTCATTGGCAGGCGTGGTGCGGGCATTTTCGGCGCTCAAGGAGTTGCGCCGCGAGCATGGGGACAGCGCGCAACTACCCAAACTCATCGTCGGCGCGCGGTTGATCTTGCGCGACAGTGACACGCATTGGATTGCCTTGCCCCATGATCGTGCGGCCTATGCGCGGCTGACGCGGTTGCTTACACTTGGCAAACGGCGCGCCCCCAAAGGTGCGTGCTACCTCGACCTGCGCGACATCGCACAAGGCTGTGCGGGGATGAGCCTGATTGCCTTGCCGCAATCGGCCCTGCACAACAGCGGGCCCGAGATCGCCACGCTTAAAAAGTGTTTCCCCTCGGATGTCTTTGTCGGCGCTGCCCCGCGCTATGACGGCAGCGATCAGGCGCATTTCGACGCCATAGCACAGCTAGCACATCGCACCGCCGCGCCGATGGTGGCCGTGGGCGATGTGCTTATGCATCACGGGGCGCGCCGACAGTTGGCCGATGTTCTGACCTGCCTGCGCGCGCACATCACAATTGACCAGATCGGCACCCGCGCGCTGTTGAATGCGGAACGACGTCTCAAGGGAGAGGCCGATATGGCGCGGTTGTTTGCGCGCCACCCCGCTGCCCTGCGCCGCACCGTGGAGATTGCCGCCAAGGCGAGCTTTTGCCTCTCCGAGTTGAGCTACGAGTATCCCGACGAGATCGCGGGGGACGAGCCACCGCAAGAGAGGTTGGCGCGATTGGCCGCCAAGGGGCTTAAAACCCGCTATCCAAACGGCGTGCCCGACACAGCCATTGCGCAGATGGACAAGGAGCTGGCACTGGTCAAAACGCTCGACTTTCCGGCCTATTTCCTCACCGTGCATGACATTGTGCAGTTTGCCAAATCGCAAGGCATCCTGTGTCAGGGACGCGGCTCGGCGGCCAATTCGATCTTGTGTTATCTCTTGGGGATCACCGATGTCAGCCCCGAGACCATTACCATGGTGGTTGAGCGGTTCGTGTCCGAACATCGTGGCGAGCCGCCAGACATTGATGTCGATTTCGAGCATGAGCGCCGCGAAGAAGTCATTCAGCACATCTATTCCAAATACGGCCGTCACCGCGCGGGCCTATGCGCCACGGTGATCCATTTCCGCTCGCGCGCCGCCATCGCGGAGGTTGGCAAAGTGATGGGCCTGTCCAAGGATGTGACGGCCAACCTGTCGGGGCAAATCTGGGGATCGGGCAACAACGGCGCGGACCCTGAACGGGTCAAGGAATTGGGCCTCGACATGAGCGACCCGCGTCTGGCGCTCACCATAAAACTCATCGGGGAGATCATCGGATTTCCCCGCCATCTGAGCCAACATGTCGGCGGATTTATCATCACCAAGGGGCGGCTTGACGAGCTGTGCCCGATTGAAAACGCCGCTATGGACGACCGCACAATCATCGAGTGGGACAAGGATGACATCGACGCGCTTGGCATTCTCAAGGTCGATATTCTCAGCCTCGGGATGCTCACCTGTATCCGCAAAAGTTTCGATCTGATTACGCAGCATGGGGGCGAAAAGTTGTCGATTGCAACCGTGCCTCAAGCGGACGCGCCGACCTTTGACATGCTGTGTGTGGCCGATGCGATTGGGGTGTTTCAGGTGGAGAGCCGCGCGCAAATGAACTTCCTGCCGCGCATGAAGCCGCGCGTGTTTTACGATCTGGTGATCGAGGTCGCCATCGTGCGTCCCGGTCCGATCCAGGGCGGCATGGTGCATCCCTATATCAACCGCCGCCAAGGCAAAGAGGCCGTGACCTTTCCATCGCCCGCGCTTGAAAAGGTGCTCGGCAAGACCCTTGGCGTGCCGTTATTCCAAGAGCAAGCCATGCAGATCGCCGTGGTCGCGGCAGGGTTTTCGCCGTCAGAGGCCGACAAGCTGCGCCGCTCCATGGCGACGTTCCGACGAATGGGCACCATCGGTCAGCTGCGCGACCAATTTATCAGCGGCGCGGTGGAGCGTGGTTATGATCAGGCCTTCGCGGAGAGCTGTTTTTCGCAAATCGAGGGCTTTGGCGAATACGGGTTTCCCGAAAGCCACGCCGCGGCCTTTGCGATGCTCGCCTATGTTTCCGCATGGTTAAAACGCCACCATCCCGCCGCCTTCGCCTGTGCTTTGCTCAATTCGCAACCGATGGGATTTTACGCCCCCGCGCAAATTGTCCGCGATGCGCGCGAGCATCACATTGAGGTGCGCCCGATCTGTGTGAACGCGAGCGATTGGGACAATACATTGGAAAAACGCGCCGATGGATCACTGGCGCTCAGGCTCGGGTTTCGCCAGATCAAAGGCTTTCGCGAGGAGGACGCCGCATGGATCGTGGCTGCGCGCGGCAACGGCTATCCCGACCCTGAGGCGTTGTGGTTGCGGGCGGGGATAACGCCTGCGGCTCTAGAGCGATTGGCCGAGGCGGACGCCTATGCAGGGCTTGGCATGGGGCGGCGCGATGCGCTTTGGGCGGTGAAGGCCATCACCGGCCCCAAACCCCTGCCATTGTTCAATGACCCGATTGAGGGCGAAGGGATCCGTGAGCCTTCCGTGACCTTGCCCGCGATGCATCTGGGCGAAGAGGTCGTTGAGGATTACGTTGCCATGCGCCTGTCGCTCAAAGCCCACCCGATGGAGCTTTTGCGCCCCGAGATGGACGGGCTGACGCCCCATGCGGCCTTGCCCGATGTGCCCCTTGGTCCGATTGCGGGGCGCGCCATTTCGGTGTGCGGCTTGGTGATCACGCGACAGCGCCCCGGCACCGCGTCGGGCGTTGTGTTTTTGACGCTGGAGGACGAAACGGGCGTATCAAACGTGGTGGTGTGGAAGACGGTCTACAAACAGTTTCGCCGCGCCGTCATGGGCGGGCGGTTGCTACGCGTCACGGGCGTGGTTCAACGCGAAGGCATCGTGGTGCACCTCATTGCGCAGCACATCGAAGATGTCTCACACCGCCTCAGCACCCTCGGCCACCCGATGGAAAACGCCATCGGCATCACCCAACCCCAAGCCGACGACGCTCCCCGCACACGCGCACAGCCGCGCGCCATGCACCCGCGAGATCAAGCCAAACGGTTGTTCCCAAGCCGCGATTTCCACTAACGGATCATCGCGAGAACTCAAGACGCCCTCTTCCGAGCTTTCTTGACGGTCAAAAGCAAAAACAATCAAAATAGCAGGATCAACACTTAAGATACTGATAATATAATAAATTTTGACATACTGGTTTTACACTATCCATGTAATGAGGTTGGGCTAAATAAATCTCGCGCGCTTTAATGCCGGCAGATCGACTACCCTGGCTGCGCCATTGATCTGTCTTTGAGCACGGACGGTTGAACACTGCACACTGCTACCAAAGCCGTCGAGCTGTCCTGCGAATGCATGCTAAGCACTGGGGCAGTGATCCAGTGGGATGGACGCAGATCTAACGAGCCATGCGCCTTCCTTGGAAAAGCTGGCGTCGATATCGACGCTCGCGCACCGCGCAACTCATCAAGGCCATGTCGCCGCCGACCTGAGCCCCAAGTTCCCTCCGGCTTTGCGCGGAGCCCTTGGGGTTATGCACTTGCCCCCAACCTTGGACCAGCTGGATCTAGAGATTTCCGGCTTTCGTCAGATCGGTGGGCTGGTTTCACCT
>NZ_CBFHKW010000011.1:7896-61640 GCF_965656515.1 Celeribacter marinus | reverse complement strand
TTCAGTCAGGGGAGCACGACAATCCTGGCCGAATATCGAAGGCAGGAGACCGAGATGTTCGTGCAACTCTATATGCAGCCGCCAACGCATTACTGATGCGAACGATGGCAGGGTCGCAGATTAAATCATGGGGCATGCGGTTGATGCGCACCAAAGGTCGCCGACGCGCCGTTGTCGCCGTCGCCCGCAAGCTTGCCGTCCTACTTCACCGTATGTGGGTCGATGGCAGTGAATTCCGTCAGGAACAGGTTGGAGGCACGGCATGAACAAGTAACTTACCACCCAACCTGACGGGATCGTCCAATCCGGACGAGGTTCGTGGACGAAGCCGAAAATGTCTGCTGCGCAACTTGAAGCGCGCCGGAAAGCAGGGCTCTCCACTTCCATTCCGACACATGCATGCAGCGGCGCACTTCGAACGCCAAACCAGACTGCGAAGAGAAGCGTGACCCGGAGAAACGATCCTTGAACATTTAAAAGAAGGAAAAACGAGCTTGACCCAGACACCCAATTAGAGAAGCTGCCATTGTCGTTGACCGAGCAGACTGTGACTTAGTCCGCAACGCGGGCATAGAGGCTTAAGCGCTCAACCAACACCACTCACCAAAATCCGCCAATCCGCCCTTAGGGGGCGTGCGGGGTCTTTCATCGGAGTGCGCACCCGTGTAATAAACGTCTAAACAAAATTTTAGAGGGGGCAGAGCACATGCGCCGCGTCGTTGTCACAGGACTTGGAATGGTATCACCGCTTGCGTGTGGTGTGGAAGAAACATGGACGCGTTTGCTCGCCGGAGAATCGGCCGCAGGCACGATTCAGCGGTTTGACGCGAGCCATTTGGCCACGGACTACGCGTGCGAAGTGCCGCGCGGTGACGGGACCAACGGGACATTCAATCCCGACGACTGGATGCCCAAGAAAGACCAAAAGAAGGTCGATGATTTCATTCTCTACGGTATTGCGGCGGCCAATCAGGCGCTGACTGATGCGAATTGGTTGCCCGAGGACGAAGAGGACCGGTTGCGCACGGGTGTTCTGATCGGGTCCGGCATTGGCGGGTTGTCGTCGATTGCGGATACGGCGATTTTGCTCAAGGAAAAGGGGCCGCGCCGTGTGTCGCCGTTCTTTATCCCCGGCTCTTTGATCAACCTCATCTCGGGGCAGGTATCGATCCAGTATGGTTTTAAGGGTCCAAACCACTCTGTTGTGACGGCCTGTTCGACGGGGGCGCACGCCATTGGCGATGCGGCGCGTTTGATCATGCTCGACGATGCGGATGTGATGGTTGCAGGCGGTGCGGAAGCCGCGATTTGCGAGTTGGGCATCGCGGGTTTTAATGCGTGTAAAGCGCTGTCCACCAAACGCTCCGACGATCCCAAAGCGGCGAGCCGTCCCTATGATGACGACCGTGACGGGTTCGTTATGGGTGAGGGTGCGGGCATTGTTGTGCTTGAGGAATACGAGCACGCCAAAGCGCGTGGCGCAAAGATTTATGCGGAAATCGTGGGGTACGGCCTATCGGGCGATGCCTATCACATCACGGCGCCCGCGTCCGATGGCGATGGTGGCTACCGTGCCATGGAAGCTGCGATCAAACGTGCGGGCCTGATGCCCGATGATATCGATTATATCAACGCGCATGGCACGTCGACCATGGCCGACACCATTGAGTTGGGCGCGGTTGAGCGTCTGATGGGCGATGCGGCGTCAAAGGCTACGATGTCGTCGACCAAATCCTCCATCGGCCACTTGTTGGGCGCGGCGGGTGCGGTTGAGGCGATTTTCTGTGTGCTTGCGATCCGCGATCAGGTGGCACCACCTACGATCAACCTCGACAACCCAGCAGTTGAGCCGAAACTCGATCTCGCGCCAAATGCGAAACGCGAGCGCGAGATTAACGTGGCGCTGTCGAATTCGTTCGGATTCGGGGGCACGAATGCGTCCCTCGTGATGAAGAAGGTCACAGACTAATGTGGCGATCTATCGCGTCTAACGCATTGACGCTGTTTGTTTTTGTTCTCATCGCGGTGGCGGGCGTCATCGGGTGGGGCAAAAACCAGTATACCGCAGATGGACCGCTCTCCGAGGCGATCTGTTTGCGTGTCCTGTCGGGTTCAAATTTCACGCGGGTGTCGGATGATCTTTATTCCCAAGGGGCCGTGACCAGCGCGTCCATCTTGCGGATGGGGGCCAAGTATTCCGAAAAGACATCACAGCTCAAGGCGGGTGCGTTTTTGATCCCTGAGGGCGCGTCGATGGGCGAAATCGTGGATATTGTCACCCGTGGTGGCGCGTCCAGTTGCGGGACCGAAGTGGTCTATCGCATCGGTGTGAACCGCACGCAGGTGCAGGTGCGCGAACTGGACCCTGCCACGCAAGCCTATGTCGAGACGGCAGAATTCCAACCGGGTGAGGCGGGCGACGAGGGGGATGTGATCCCTGCGGCCTTTACGGCGGTGCGCAGTGCGGCTGATACGCGGTACCGCGTGTTGATCGCCGAGGGCACAACGGTGTGGCGTGTGGTCGAAAGCCTCAAGGATGTGGACGTTTTACAAGGTTCTGTGGAGGCCGATGAGATGCCCGCCGAAGGGATGCTTGCGCCCGATAGCTATGAGGTTCTGGACGGCTCGGACGTGGATGATTTGATCGCCCGTATGGTGAGCGCGCAAGAGGCGCGGATTGCAGACGTCTGGGCAAAGCGGTCTGATGATCTGCCCATCTCGACGCCTGAGGAGATGCTGACCCTTGCCTCTATCATTGAGAAAGAGACTGGGATTGCCGAGGAGCGCCGCCAAGTGGCGTCTGTGTTCGTGAACCGCCTCAATCAGGGCATGCGTTTGCAAACCGATCCGACGGTGATCTACGGTGTGACCAATGGCGTTGGTTATCTGGGGCGCGGTTTGCGTCAATCGGAGCTGCAATCTGATAGCCCGTACAACACCTATGTGATCAATGGCCTGCCACCTGCGCCGATTGCCAACCCTGGTGTGGCGTCTTTGGAGGCGGCGGTTGATCCGGATACGACACCGTTTATCTTCTTTGTTGCGGATGGAACGGGGGGGCATGCCTTTGCGGTCACGCTGGCCGAGCATAACGCCAATGTCGCCAAGTGGCGCAAAATAGAAGCCGATCAATAGACAAAGAGAGCGCCCGATGTGGCGCTCTTTTCACGTGTGCGGGCTAGTATTGTCCTTCGGTTTCGATATGCACAATCGCGCCGCAATGTTTGCAATGTGTGGCATCAGCGTCATGGAGGAGTAAGCCGCAATCTTTGCATTCAAAGCGGACTTTGGACGGGCGAAACAACACTTGGGCCAGTCGCAAGAACAGCGTGACGCCAAAGAACATGACCCCGATCGACAACAAGCGCCCCGTTGTGCCCTCAAGGGTGATATCGCCAAAGCCCGTTGTTGTGAGCGTGGTGATGGTGAAATAGAGCGCATCGGCGTAGTTGCGGATATTGGGATTGTGGCCGTGCTCAATCGCGTAGATCAGCCCCGTGGTGACAAAGATGAACACCAACAGGTTGATTGCGGCGACGATCACCTCTTCGCGGCGACGAAAGAAGGTGAAGTCCTGACGTAGGCGGTTCATCAACTGGTAGGTGTGCAAGAGGCGTAATGTGCGCAAAATGCGTAAAAATCCCAAACCTTCGCCCGCAAGCGGCGCGATGAACGAGATCATCGCGGCAATATCGGCCCATGTGGCGAAACTGCGAAAATACCGCGCACGATTTTGGGTCACATAGACCCGCGCGGCGAAATCCATGAGGATCAGCACACCAAACACCATGTCTAGCCGCTCGATCAGCGGAGTGTGCACCACAAACGATGTGGCGATCACAAAAACGATGGTGAACAGGTCAAACGCCAAGAGCGCGTAGCGAAAGCGGTGCGCACGGTCGGTTTCACTCTCATAAAGTTCATGCAGTGTCGCAGCGAAGCGTTGGGCCATAAAACGGCCTCCCTCTTAGTGCCTGAAACGAGGCTATGGCGTTGGTTATGGCCAAAAATGCGCGCTGTTCAAGGGGGTGACATGCCGCGTGTGGGCGCGGGCGGCTCACGGCCTGAGGTCGCCGTGCGGTGCATTAGGCGCGTGTTTGCCCCATCTATGCCACTGTAACAGATGCTGGAAGGCGCGGGTCGATGGGCTGACGATATCTGAGGGGGTGTGTAAGCGCACGGTTTGGTCGGGGGTTCTTGTGCAAACAAGTGGCACCCGTCGGGCGTCCCGCGGCTCTTGTGCGGAGGATAACACAGCATAAGAGGCAGAACTCATGAAAGAGACGTCATCAGTGGGGGATGAGTACGACTGGGCCGAGAAAATGAATGAGGCCGTCGACGATCAATTGAAACGGGCCATTGTTGTCTTGCAACAGGCGATGGAGGCCATAGAGGCGGGAGACAGCGGAGCGACGAAGGGGATCAAGCCATTTTTGCTTGATCTGCATCGCGCACAGCAGTCCTTCATAACCGAAAGGCAAAAACGTGATGAGGACAGACGCAAAAACGGAGGATTGGGACGTGGCGAAGTCGACTTTGACGCCTCCCGATCTGAGATCCTTGATCGCTTGGCTCGCTTGTATGCCACGCGACACCCAAGATGCGTTTCTGACTGAACTGGGGGAGGGGGCGCTCACAGCGCTCCCTTTCATGTTCGAGGCATGGGCGTTGGATCATCAGGTGCCGCCCAAGGGCGATTGGCGCACATGGGTGATCATGGGCGGGCGCGGTGCGGGAAAGACGCGCGCGGGGGCCGAATGGGTGCGCACACAGGTCGAGGGCGCCAAGCCACTTGATAAGGGGCGTGCCAAGCGGGTCGCCCTAATAGGCGAGACCTATGATCAGGCGCGCGAGGTTATGGTGTTTGGCGATAGCGGCATTTTGGCGTGTTCACCGCCGGACCGCCGCCCCAAATGGGTGGCAACGCGGCGCGCTCTTGTGTGGCCAAACGGTGCGGAGGCGATGGTGTTTTCAGGCTCTGACGGCGAGGCGTTGCGCGGCCCGCAGTTTGATGCGGCTTGGGTTGATGAGTTGGCCAAATGGAAAGACCCGCGCGGGGCGTGGGATATGCTTCAGTTCGGATTGCGGTTGGGCGATGATCCGCGCCAAGTTGTGACCACCACGCCGCGCAACGTTCAGGTGCTCAAGGACATAATTGCCGCGCCGTCGACCGTTATGACGCAGGCCTGCACACAGACCAATGCGGCGAATTTGGCGCAATCGTTCTTGGAGGAGGTGCGCGTGCGCTATGCGGGAACGCGGCTTGGGCGTCAGGAATTGGACGGTGTGTTACTTGATGAGGAAGAGGGTGCGCTGTGGTCGCTTGCCAAACTGGATGCGGGACGGGTCGATGACATTCCCGAACTGGACCGCATTGTGGTGGCGGTTGATCCGCCGGTCACTGGGCATAAAGGCTCTGATGAGTGCGGCGTTGTGGTCGTGGGGGCGGTGACACGCGGGGAGCCGCGCAATTGGCGGGCGTTCGTGTTGGAGGATGCCAGCGTATCGGCGGCCTCGCCAACGGTTTGGGCGCAGGCGGCTCTTGATGCGCGGGCGCGGTGGGACGCGGACAAGATTGTAGCGGAGGTCAACCAAGGCGGCGACATGGTGGAAACCGTGTTGCGACAGATTGATCCGATGGTGCCGTTCAAGGCGGTGCGTGCCACGCGTGGAAAGGCGGCACGCGCCGAACCTGTGGCGGCGCTTTATGATCAAGGGCGGGTGGCGCACACCCGCAATCTTGGCGCGTTGGAAGACCAGATGGTGAAAATGACTGCGCAGGGGTTTCAAGCGAGCGGCTCGCCCGACCGTTTGGATGCGCTGGTATGGGCGATCCATGACGTGATGATTGCCCCCGCAGCGGTGGCAATGCGGCCTAAAATCCGCAGCCTATAGGGCCAAAACCCCAACGTGACTTGAACGGATCGCCTCGGCGGTCCGTTTTGCATTTGTGGGGTGTTGCGCGGTGCGCGGGGCAGCGTGCGCAGGGGTTACGGAGTCTTTTTACCTTTCGTTTAGAACTTGTCTCAACGACGGCGCGGGCATTTGCCAAGAGCGCGAAACGATCAGGAGACGAGAGACACATGTTTGATTTTCTCAAGCGCAGCGTAGACGGACCTCATGAGGTCAAAGCCTCCGCCACAGGTCCAGTCGTAGCGGCCATGTCGGGTGCGGGGCGTGTGGCGTGGAGCCCGCGTGATACCGTGAGTTTGACGCGGGTTGGCTTTACCGGCAATCCCGTTGGCTTTCGCGTGGTCAAGTTGATTGCGGAGGCGGCCAGTGCCTTGCCAGTGGTGGTGCAAAGCGCCACGCAGCGGTTCGACACACATCCGTTGTTGTCCGTCATTGAGCGGCCAAATTCGGCGCAAGGGCGCGCGGAGTTGTTCGAGGCGCTCTATGCCCAGCTTTTGTTGTCGGGCAATGGCTATCTGGAGGCTGTGGGCGAGGGGGCGGTGCGCGAGCTGCATGTGTTGCGCTCAGACCGTATGAGCCTTGTTCCCGGGGCAGATGGTTGGCCCGTGGCGTATGAATATGCGGTGGGCGGGCGCACGCACCGCTTTGCCGTGACGGACGGGGCAACTCCGATTTGTCATATCAAGTCCTTTCATCCGTCTGATGATCACTATGGCTTGTCACCGATCGTGGCAGCCGCCACGGCGATTGACGTGCATAATTCGGCGTCACGGTGGTCAAAGTCACTGTTGGACAATGCCGCACGCCCCTCTGGCGCGATTGTTTACAAGGGCGCGGACGGTCAGGCCGCGATGAGTTCGGATCAATATGACCGTTTGCTCAGCGAGATGGAAAGCCATCACCAAGGGGCGCGCAATGCGGGTCGCCCGATGTTGCTTGAGGGCGGATTGGATTGGAAGCCGATGGGCTTTTCTCCCTCCGATATGGAATTTCAAAAGACCAAAGATGCCGCGGCGCGTGACATTGCGGTGGCGTTCGGTGTGCCGCCCATGTTGCTCGGTCTCAATGGCGATGCGACATACGCCAATTACCAAGAGGCCAATCGTGCCTTTTACCGTCTGACGGTGCTGCCGCTTGTATCCAAGGTCACAAGTTCGGTGGGGCATTGGTTGTCCGAGATGACCGGCGAAGCAGTGACGCTCAAACCCGATCTGGACCAAGTGCCTGCTTTGGCCGCCGAGCGCGATGCGCAGTGGGCGCGGGTGGCAGAGGCAAAGTTCCTCACCCCCGATGAAAAACGCAGGATGCTTGGTCTGCCGCCCCTTGCGGATGGTGCGCCGTTTGATGCGCAGGAGGTTTAGGATGGATCACGCAATGATACTGGGACTTGAGCACAAGTTTTGCCGTTTGGGCGCCGCACAGGTCGTCGAGACGGGCGTAGAAATCGAAGGCTATGCCTCGCTCTTTGGCACGCAAGATAGCGGTGGCGATATCGTCGCCAAGGGCGCTTATAGCGCGTCTCTTGTGGCGCTCAAAGCCAAGGGGGCGCGCGTCAAGATGCTATGGCAGCACGATCCGGCCCAACCCATCGGCGTGTGGGACGTGGTGCGAGAGGATGCGCACGGCCTGTTCGTCAAGGGGCGTATTTTGACCGATATCGAAAAGGGCCGTGAGGCGGCAGCGCTCATTGAGGCGGGGGCGATTGACGGATTGTCGATTGGCTACCGGACGGTGCGTGCCCGAAAAACGGATGGCGGCGCGCGCGTCCTGTCCGAGCTGGAGCTTTGGGAGGTGTCGCTTGTGACCTTTCCGATGCTTCCGCAAGCGCGCATCGCAGCGCAGACCAAGGGCCACACGCTCGGGGACGGTGATGCGATGTTGCGCGATATCGCGGAGGCTCTGTCGAGCGCCCGCATGGAGTTGACCGAGGCCAATGCATCGCCCGCAGGTCAGTCCTTTCACCGCGAACCGACACACAAAGGATTGTTTGGATGAGCACACCCCAACCACAGGCGCGGGGCGCAATTGACGCGAGCACAGCCGCGTCAGACCCCGCCACACACGTGAAATCCGCTTTGGCCGGTTTCATGCGTGATCTCAAGGACTTTCAGTCCGCAATCGACACGAAACTCAATCAACAGGAAGAGCGCTTGACCATGCTTGATCAAAAAACACAGACCACTGGCCGTCCGGCCCTATCGGCCTCTTATGAGGTGGATCTCTCGCATAAATCCGCAATGGAGACTTATGTGCGCAACGGCGATGATGAAGCGCTACGCGGTCTCACGCTAGAGGGGAAATCCATGTCAACGGCCGTAAATGGCGATGGCGGATTTCTTGTTGATCCACAGACGTCTGCGACGATCCAGACGGTGCTCAAATCCACCGCTTCGATCCGTTCCATCGCCAATGTGGTGAATGTCGAATCCACGTCCTATGACGTGCTCATCGACACCTCGGACATTGGCTCTGGCTGGGTCTCTGAAACGGGTGCAGTGGGCGAGACATCGACGCCGACAATCGACCGTATTTCCATTCCGCTCTATGAGCTGTCGGCCCTGCCGAAAGCCTCGCAGCGTCTTTTGGATGATGCGGCGTTTGATATCGAAAGCTGGCTTGCGGCGCGGATTGCCGACAAGTTTGCAGGCTCCGAAGCATCGGCGTTTATCAACGGGGACGGTGTGGACAAGCCTACGGGTATTCTGGCCCACGCGCAGGTTGATAATGATGCGTGGGTTTGGGGCGCGCTGGGCTATGTGGCCACAGGCACCAACGGCGGGTTTGACACGTTCAACCCTGCGGATGCGATTGTCGAATTGGTTTATGCGCTTGGGGCGCAGTATCGTTCCAACGGCGCGTTTGTGATGAACTCCAAAACCGCAGGCCAAGTGCGCAAGCTCAAGGACGCCGATGGTCGGTTCTTGTGGTCAGACGGTCTTGCGGCGGGGGAACCTGCGCGTTTGATGGGCTATCCGGTTCTTGTGGCCGAAGACATGCCTGACATTGCGTCTGATGCCGCCGCGATTGCCTTTGGTGATTTCAAGGCGGGCTATACCGTGGCCGAGCGTCCCGATGTGCGCATTTTGCGTGATCCGTTCTCTGCCAAGCCGCATGTGTTGTTTTATGCAACCAAGCGTGTGGGCGGTGATGTGTCCGACTTTGCAGCGATCAAGTTGCTGAAGTTCTCGGTCTCCTAATCCTCAAACGACCCTGTCTCTGCCTGTCTTTACGACGACGGGCGGGGGCAACGGGATGCGCGGCGCAACGCCCAATGTGTTGTCTAGCTGCTCCCCCTCCGTCCGAGCGACACGGGCGGCCGCGCATCCTTCACACCAGTAGGTCCGAGGGGGACCGAGTTTCGGAGAGTTGCGATGATGTTGATGGAGCAGACACAAGTTCCCGTGGGTGTACTCCCGTTAGAGCTGTTCAAAGACCACCTGCGCCTTGGCACGGGGTTTGGAGTGGATAGCGTTCAAGATGGGATGCTTGAAACCTATGTGCGGGCGGCCATAGCCGCGATTGAGGCGCGCATATCCAAGGCGCTGATTGCACGTGATTATAGCTATACGGTGAGCGCGTGGCGCGATTTGGCGGCGCAATCATTGCCCGTCTCCCCCGTGAGCGCGATTACCGCGTTTGTAATTGTGGACCGTGCCGGCGGCGAGGTGATGATCGATCCGAGCAAATACATGCTTGAGCCTGACATGCACCGTCCGCGCCTTGTGAGCCTTGGGTTTATGTTGCCGCAGGTGCCCGTGGGAGGTGCTGCGCGGATTGAGTTTACGGCGGGCTTTGGTCCGGCGTGGTCGGACGTTCCCGGCGATCTTGCCCAAGCGGTGTTTTTGCTTGCGGCGCATTACTATGAGCACCGCTTTGAAGGGGCCGCACGTGAGCGCGACATGCCGTTTGGCGTGGCCCCGTTGTTGGACCGCTATCGCAACATCCGGATTTTTGGAGGGCGTAGCTAATGCAGAGCGTTTATCTAAATCGCCGTTTGACGTTGCAACAGGTGCAGCGTGTTGCGGATGGGGCGGGCGGATATCACGACACTTGGGGGGCGCTGGGGGTGGTGTGGGCTGCGATTGACGCGCCCTCGCAGGGCGTCCCCGCATTGGTGCGCATCACGGTGCGCGCCGCACCTGTGGGCCATGCCCATCGTCCAAAGCCCGATCAACGGTTTGTCGAGGGGACGCGCAGCTATGTGATTATTGCCGTCACCGAGAGCGATCCGCATGGTCACTACCTGACGTGTCAGGCCCGCGAAGAGGTGTCGCTATGAGCTATGGGGTTGGAGCGGCGTTACAATCCGCGATCTTTCAAGCCATCGCCAATGACGCGACGGTTGTGGGCTTTGTGGGAGCCAATGTGTTTGATGCACCGCCGTCAGGCACGGTGCCGCCGCTATATGTCACGCTTGGGCCAGAGACGGTTGTGGATGCCTCTGACCAGACGGGACAGGGCGCGCGCCATGCGGTTGTGGTGAGTGTGCTGTCGGATATGGCGGGATTTTTGCGGGCCAAGCAGGTCGCGGCCGCCGTGTCGGATGTGCTTGTGGATGCCGATTTGAGCCTCACACGCGGCCACCTTGTTGGACTGTCTTTCGTGTCGGCAAAGGCGCGGCGCGTCCCGAATAGTGATGTGCGCAGGATCGATATGACATTTCGCGCACGCGTCGAAGATAACTGATTTCAAACGATAAAACGGAGCATTCCTATGGTTGCGCAAAACGGAAAAGATCTTCTGATCAAGTTGGATATGGACGGTGCAGGTCTATTTGAAACCATCGCGGGGCTACGCGCCCAGCGGATCTCGTTCAACGCGGAAAGCGTTGATGTCACCTCGCTTGAAAGTGGCGGTGGATGGCGTGAGTTGTTGGGGGGCGCGGGCGTCAAAAGTGCCGCCATCTCGGGCTCGGGCGTGTTCAAAGACGCCAACACCGATGAGCGTGCGCGCCAGATTTTCTTTGAGGGCTTGGTGCCTAATTTCCAAGTCATCATTCCCGATTTCGGCGTGGTCGAAGGCCCGTTTCAGATCACCGCCATCGAATATGCCGGCAGTCACAACGGCGAGGCCACGTATGAGCTGTCGATGGCGTCAGCGGGTCAGATGACCTTTGTGGCGGATTAAGCCATGGCAAACCCGTTTCAAGGCGAAGTGGCGCTTACCCTAAACGACGAGCGGCGTGTGCTTAAGCTGACACTTGGCGCGTTGGCCGAGTTGGAAGCGGGGTTGCAGACCGACACGCTTGTGGCACTCGTCGAGCGCTACGAGGCGGGCCAGTTTTCGTCGGCGGATGTGGTGCGGGTTATTGTTGCGGGATTGCGCGGCGGCGGTTGGCAGGGCGGCTATGACGACATTCTGACCGCCGACATCACGGGTGGGCCGCTTGAGGCGGCGCGGGTTGGTGCGGCGCTTTTGGCGCGCGCGTTTACCGTGCCGATCTGAGGGGCGCACGATGAGCAAAATGTCGGATCAACGTTCGGATCAGGACGGTGTGGATTGGCCTGCGCTCATGCGGGCCGGGATACGGGGCTTGGGGCTACGCCCTGCCGAGTTCTGGGCGCTCACGCCCGCCGAGCTGTTGATGATGCTGGGTACAGATCGTGGTGCGACCGCGATGGGGCGCGTGCGATTGGACGAACTGGCGCGGGCATATCCCGATACGCCGCAATATTCTCCGAAGACGGAAGGGCAAAACAATGGATGATTTCAATACGCTGGACCGGTTCGAGGATCGGGTGGCGGACATGGAGAGTGTGATCGGCGGGGCCGAAGGAATAGCCGCTGCGTTCAACCGTGAAATGGTGCAATTGCAAGCCACCGTGGCGCAAACGCAGCGCGAGATCGGCGCGCTTGAGCGTGGCATTTCGCATGGGCTCAAACGCGCGATCGACGGGCTTGTGTTCGATGGTGATACCTTATCGGATGCGCTTAAAGGTGTGGGTCGGTCTATGCTTGATGCGGCCTATAACGCTGCTGTGCGCCCTGTGGCTACGCATGCGGGGTCGGTGCTTGGAAGTGGGCTAGAGGCGGTGATCCAAGGTCTGATGCCCTTCGCAAACGGTGCATCCTTTGCCCAAGGTCGCGTGCAGCCCTTTGCCTCGGGCGGGATCGTGTCTCAGGCGACGTATTTTCCCATGCGTGGCGGGGCGGGCGTGATGGGCGAGGCGGGACCAGAGGCCATCATGCCGCTTGCGCGTGGGGCCAATGGCAAGCTTGGGGTGCAGGCCTCGGGCGGTGGCCGCTCCGTTCACGTCACCATGAACATCACCACTCCTGACGTGCAGGGGTTCCAGCGCTCACAAAGCCAGATCGCCGCACAGTTGAGCCGTGCCGTGGGGCGTGGCCAGCGTAACCGTTGAGCGACAGTAGATTTTTCAAAGGATTAGACATGGCGTTTCATGATGTGAGATTTCCCGCGAACTTGAGTTTTGGATCTGTGGGCGGGCCTGAGCGGCGCACGGATGTTGTCACACTGGCCAACGGGTTCGAAGAGCGCAACACGCCGTGGGCCCATTCGCGCCGTCGCTACGACGCAGGACTGGGGATGCGGTCGCTTGATGACGTCGAGCGTTTGATTGCCTTCTTTGAGGCGCGCCAAGGTCAGATGTTCGGCTTTCGCTGGAAAGACTGGTCCGATTTCAAATCCTGTTTGGCCTCAAGCACAGTGGCCTATGATGACCAAGAGATTGCCAAGGGCGATGGTGTCACGATGAGCTATCCGTTGTGTAAACTCTATGCCTCGGGCCACGCGCAGTACCTGCGTCCCATCGTCAAGCCGGTGTTTGGTACGGTGCGTGTGGGGGTGGGTGGCGTTGAGTTGCAAGAGGGCATCCATTGGAGTGTGGATATTAACGCGGGATTGGTCACGTTCGTGTCGCCGCCAGAGGAACATGTGGAGATCACAGCGGGGTTCGAGTTTGACGTGCCGGTGCGGTTCGACACCGACCGTATTGCAACCTCCGTGGCCTCGTTTCAGGCGGGCGAAGTGCCAGATGTGCCGATTGTGGAGGTGCGGGTGTGATGGCTGTTCCCTCCGATCATTTTCCCGCCGCGCTCAAGGCGCATTTGGCGCGTGGTATCACGACCGTGTGTCGCGCATGGGCGTTGACGCGGCGCGATGGCGTTGTGCTCGGGTTTACCGATCACGATCTGGACCTGCGGTTTGAGGGCATCGTGTTCAAGGCCGATACGGGCCTCACCGCGCAGGCGTTGGAGCAGACCACGGGTCTGTCTGTGGATAACACCGAAAGCCTTGGCGCGTTGTCGTCGGTGGCGGTGGACGAGCGCGATATCGAGGCGGGGCGCTTTGACGGCGCAACGGTCAAATCGTGGTTGGTCAATTGGGCCGATGTGTCCGAGCGGGTGTTGCAGTTCAACGGAACGTTCGGAGAAATCACCCGTGTCGGTGGTGGCTTTCGCGCCGAATTGCGCGGATTGACCGAACGTCTCAACCAACCGCAGGGCCGCGTGTACCACTCTGCGTGTTCCGCTGTTTTGGGCGGGGCGAGCTGTGGGTTTGATCTGGACGCTTTGGGCTATAGCGCCGAGGTGAGTGTCGAGGCGGTGGACGGCGCGCGGGTGTTTCGTATGGCGGGTTTGGCGGAGTTTGATGACCGATGGTTTGAGCGCGGCCGCCTTGTGGTGCGCACTGGCGCGGCGGCGGGTCTGGTGGGCATCGTCAAGAATGATCGCCTAACGGCCACGGGGCGTGTGATCGACCTGTGGGACCCATTGCGGGGGGCCGTTGCTGTCGGCGATACGATCCGCCTAGAGGCGGGATGCGACAAGCGCGCGCAGACATGCCGCCTTAAATTCAATAACTTCAATAACTTTCGCGGCTTTCCTCATATTCCGGGTGATGACTGGCTGGCCTCCTATCCATCCTCATCGGATGATAATGACGGTGGCTCGCGCCAAGGGGGTGCGTGATGACGCGCTTTGAGATTGTGCGGATCGCGCGCACGTGGATCGGCACGCCGTATCATCATCAAGGGTCCGTTAAGGGCGCGGGTGCGGATTGTTTGGGCGTGTTGCGCGGTGTGTGGCGGGAGGCCTTTGGGGCCGAGCCTGCCGCGGTGCCCGCCTATACGCGCGACTGGAGCGAGCCACAGCGCGCTGAGCGGCTTTGGTCTGCGCTTTCAACCTATATGCGGGCCAAGCCTGTGGCCGATATGGCGGCGGGTGATGTGGTGTTGTTTCGGATGCGGGCGGGGGGTGTGGCCAAGCATCTTGGCCTTGTCACCCGCACAGGTGACGCCGCCGCGTTTGTCCATGCCTATAGCGGCCACGGCGTGGTCGAGGGGACGCTGACGTCCCCATGGGCGCGGCGCATCGTGGCGTGTTTTGCCTTTCCCGACACTTTATTTGAAAACGGAGACCAGTGATGGCGACGATCGTTCTTTCAGCAGTTGGTGGCGCAATCGGGGCCTCTGTGGGCGGTGGCGTGCTTGGCCTGTCCTCGGTCGTCATCGGGCGCGCTATTGGTGCCAGCATCGGTGCGCGTATGGATCAGCGACTTATGGGCGCGGGCAGTGCCGTGGTGGAGAGCGGCAAAGTGGATCGTTTCCGCTTTACCGGTGCGTCTGAGGGCGCGCCGATTGCACAGCTTTACGGGCGTATGCGCATCGGTGGTCAGGTGATTTGGGCCTCGCGGTTCTCCGAAGCCGTGTCCACATCATCCACGTCTGGCGGCAAGGGGGCGCCGTCCACAACCACAACGTCGTATGCATATAGCACGTCGTTGGCGATTGCGCTGTGCGAGGGAGCCATTGCACGGGTGGGGCGTATCTGGGCCGATGGGCAGGAAATCAGCCCCAATGATCTGAACATGCGTGTTTATACAGGGGCCGAGGATCAACTGCCCGATCCCAAAATGGAAGCGGTTGAGGGGGCGGGCAATGTGCCGGCCTATCGCGGGATCGCCTATGTGGTGATCGAGGATCTGGCGCTTGCGCCCTACGGCAACCGTGTTCCCCAGTTCACATTCGAAGTGGTGCGCCCTGAACAAGTCGTCACGGGCAATTCAGCGGGGGTGGGGGTCGAGCCTGACCTGAACGCCATTGTCAAAGGTGTCTCGATCATTCCGGGGACGGGCGAATATGCGCTGGCCACAACGCCCGTGTATTTCGAGGACGGTTTGGGCAATGTCGAGAGCACGAACGTGCATTCGGCCTCTGGTCTGACCAACTATGCCACCGCACTTGATGATCTGGTGGGCGAATTGCCCAATGCCAAAGCCGCCTCTCTCGTGGTGTCGTGGTTTGGCGATGACCTGCGGTGCGGCTCGTGCAGTTTGCGGCCCAAAGTCGAGCAAAACAGTCTTGATGGGACACAAATGCCGTGGACGGTTTCGGGCCTGACCCGCGACACGGCGCAAGTGTTGCCGCGCTTGCCCGATGACCGTGTGGTGTATGGGGGCACACCCACGGATCAGTCGGTGATCGAGGCGATTGTGGCGCTCAAAGACGCGGATCGTGAAGTGATGTTCTACCCGTTTATCTTGATGGATCAAATGCAGGGTAACACGCTGATTGATCCGTGGACGGGCGTTGCGGGACAGCCGCATTTGCCGTGGCGTGGGCGGATTACGGCCGCGCTTGCACCGGGGGTAGCGGGTGGTCCAAACGCGACCGCCGCCGCAGACGCGCAGGTGGCCGCGTTTTTTGGCACAGCGCAGGTGGGCGATTTCACCCAAGAGGGCGACCGCGTGGGCTACACGGGGCCAAACGAGTATTCCTATCGTCGCATGATCCTTCATTACGCGCATCTGTGTGCGCTTGCGGGTGGGGTGCATAGCTTTTGCATCGGGTCCGAAATGCGATCTTTGACGACGATCCAAGGGGCGGACGGCTTTCCGGCTGTGGATGCGCTGATCGCCTTGGCGGCGGACTGTCGCGCCATCTTGGGGCCAGAGTGCAAGATCGGCTACGCGGCCGATTGGTCGGAGTATTTCGGCTATCAGTATCAGGGCAATCTGTTTTACCACCTCGATCCGCTGTGGGCCGATGCCAATATCGACTTTGTCGGGATCGACAACTACATGCCGATTTCGGATTGGCGCGAGGGCGATGATCACGCGGACGCCGCATATGGGTCGATCTATAACCTCGACTACCTCAAGGCGGGGATTGAGGGCGCAGAAGGGTATGATTGGTATTATGCCCACCCCAACCATGCCGAGGCGCAAATTCGCACACCGATCTATGACGGGCTACACGGCGAGGATTGGATCTGGCGGTATAAGGATATTCGCAGCTGGTGGCAGAACGATCACCATGACCGCGTGGACGGCGTGCGCATTGAAACGCCCTCCGCGTGGGAGCCACGGATGAAACCGATTTGGTTCACCGAAATCGGCTGTGCTGCCGTCGATAAGGGCACCAACGAGCCAAACAAATTCCTCGATCCCAAGTCCTCGGAAAGCGATCTGCCCGCCTATTCAAACGGGCGGCGTGATGATTTCATCCAGTTGCAATATCTGCGCGCGCAAACGCAATACTGGAATGATCCCGACAACAATCCCGTATCGGACGTGTACGGCGGGCCGATGATCGACATGGATCGTGCGTATGTTTGGGCATGGGATGCGCGGCCGTTTCCCGCCTTTCCTAATGCCACATCCGTGTGGTCGGACGGGATCAACTATACCAAGGGCCATTGGCTCAACGGGCGCGCAGGCTCGCGGTCTTTGGCGGATGTTGTGGCTGAAATATGCGAGCGCTCCGCTGTGCATGACTACGATGTCAGCGCGCTGTGGGGCGTGTTGCGCGGCTATAGCGTGCCCAATGTGACCGATGCGCGTGCGGCGTTGCAACCGCTGATGCTGGCCTACGGGTTTGACGCCATCGAGCGTGAGGGCAAACTGATCTTTCGCACGCAAAACGGCAAGCCATCGGTGACGGTGGACGAGCCAAATCTGGCGCGCATTGATAGCCTTGACGGGATTATTGAGCGCACCCGCGCTCCTGAGGCAGAGGTGGCGGGGCGCGTGGGCCTGACGTTCGTAGAGGCGGATGGCTCCTTTGCGGCGCACACACAAGAGGCGATCTATCCCGACGAAGAGACTCGCACTGTGTCGCTCTCGGAGCTGCCATTGGCGCTCACCCGTTCGGAGGGCAAACAGGTGGTGGAACGGTGGCTTGCGCAATCGCGAGTGGCGCGTGACACCGCGCGTTTTGTCCTGCCGCCGTCGATGGGCGCATATGGCGCGGGCGACGTGGTCCAGATCGAGGAAGATGCAGGGCCGGCGCTCTACCGCATTGACCACTCGACGCTCGACACCGCCCGTCAGGTCGAAGCGGTGCGCATCGAGCCGGCCAATCTCGAACCATCGGACGCCGACGAAGAGATCGTTGAGGCGCGCGCCTTTGCGGCCCCTGTGCCGGTGTTTGCGCTGTTCCTTGATCTGCCACTTCTGAGCGAGAGCCAAGTGCCACACGCGCCATTTGTCGGAGCGGTGGCCAATCCATGGCCCGGATCAGCGGCGGTCTATGCCGCAGCGTCCGACGAGGGCTATACGCTCAACACGCTTTTGCCCACATGGGCCACGTTTGGCGTGACGCAAACCGAATTGGAGCCTGCGGTGTCCGGCCTTTGGGATCGTGGCGCGCCGTTGCGGGTCAAACTCACCCGTGGCGCTCTCACCTCTGTCAGCGAGGACGCCGTTCTAAACGGGGCAAATGCGGTGGCAATTGGCGATGGGACGTCAGGGCGATGGGAAGTGTTCCAGTTCGCGCATGCCGAACTGGTTGGCGCGCAGACCTATGACATTTCGCTGCGCTTGCGCGGTCAGGCGGGGACGGATGCGCTTGAAAACGGCGCTTTGCCGACATGGCCCATCGGGGCGCGTGTGGTTCTACTCAACGAAGCCTTGTCGCAGATTGATCTTGCCTCATCGGCGCGTGGTTTGGCGCGTCACTACCGCATCGGCCCCGCACAGCGCGGGGTTGCCGATCCCAGTTACAAACACCGCACCGAGGCGTTTGACGGCATCGGGTTGCGCCCCTATGCGCCGTGCCATTTGCACGCCGCGCGCGATGTTACCACGGGGGATTTGAACGTGACGTGGGTGCGCCGCACGCGCCTCGATGGCGACAGCTGGGTCTCGGTCGAGGTGCCACTGGGCGAGGCGTCCGAGATCTACACCGCCCGTGTCATCAAAGACGGCGCCGTGATGCGCGACGACATCACGGTGTCGCCCGCGTGGACCTATGCGGCGGCGCACCAGACATCGGATGGCGTGACTGCGCCATTCACCATCGAAGTGGCTCAAGTGTCCGAAAGCTTCGGCGCGGGCCTATTCACAAGGATCTTGATCAATGACTGATACACCCCGTCTGAACCTGCCGCTTTTGGCCCCCTCGCAGGCGCAAAAACATGTCACCGTGAACGAGGCATTGACCCGCCTTGATGCGCTTGTCCAACTCGCTCTTGGCTCCACCACGATCACAACGCCGCCACTGGCCGCATCCGAGGGGGATGCCTACGGTGTGCCCGCGGGTGCGGTCAATGCGTGGGCAGCTCACGCGGGCCAGATCGCCGTCTACGTCAATGCAGGTTGGGCGTTCGTGCCCGCAACCCAAGGCATGCGCGCCTATGTCGTCGATCAGGGGGTTCACGCCTGTTTTGATGGCACCCAGTGGATTGAGGGGCTGCAATCGCTCTCGCCAAATGGCGCGGGCATGATCCAACGCACCATCGAGATTGACCATGTGATCGGAGCAGGGGCGACCTCACACGTGTCCTTTGCGTTACCGTCTCAATCGGTGGTGTTCGGCGTCACAGGCCGCGTCACAACGGCCATTGCCGGCACGGCGACAGGGTTTTCGCTCGGGGTTGCAGGCTCCGTTGATCGCTACGGATCGTCTTTGTCGATGCCTCAAGGATCATGGTTGCGGGGGCTGACGGGTGCGCCCGTGACGTATTATAGCGCCGAGGATTTGATCCTGACGGGCGAGGGCGGCGATTTTGCAAGCGGTGAAATTCGTCTTGCGGTGCATTGTCTGCAATTTGCTATTCCGACCTGATCTCAGGAAAACTATAACCTGATCAAAGGCGTAGCGACATCCGTGTGGCTACGCCCTTACGTTGCGTTTTGCTCATCACGATGGTGAATTGTCATCATCACACACTTGCGCTTTGGCAGTTCAGCCTATCTATAGTAGGATCACGCTGAAGAGGATGTCACGATGGCGAAAACCAAAGTCCAGATTTCAAAGATCGATCCCGTTTGGACGCGGATCGTGTCCGAGGCCCAAGCGGCGGTGGGCGATGAGCCGCTTTTGGGCGGAATGGTGCATGCGTGCATCTTGCATCACGAGGGATTTGAGGACGCTTTGGCCTATCGTTTGGCGCAAAAGCTGGCCTCTCCAGAGATGTCGGAACAGCTGATCCGCGAGATTGCCGATGAGGCCTACGCCGATGATGACAGTTTGGCAGATGCGGCCCGCGCCGATCTTGCCGCCGTATATGATCGTGATCCAGCCTGCCATGCCTATATCCAACCTTTGTTGTATTTCAAAGGCTTCCAAGCTGTTCAGGCGCATCGCGTCGCGCATTGGTTGTGGAAGCGGGGGCGCAGGGATTTGGCCTATTTCATCCAGATGCGCGTCTCCGAATTGTTCTCGATTGATATTCACCCCAATTGCCGCATCGGTAAGGGGATCTTTCTTGACCACGCCCATGCGCTTGTGTTCGGCGAGACGGCTGTCATTGGTGACAACGTGTCGATCCTGCATTCTGTGACGCTTGGCGGGACGGGCAAAGAAGAGGAAGATCGCCACCCTAAGATTGGTGATGGTGTGTTGATCGGAGCAGGGGCCAAGGTGCTTGGCAACATCCAGATCGGGCATTGCTCGCGTATCGCTGCCGGATCGGTGGTTTTGAACGAAGTGCCACCCTGCACCACGGTCGCGGGCGTCCCCGCAAAGGTCGTGGGCGAGGCAGGATGTTCGCAACCATCTGTGTCGATGAACCAATTGATCGGGACACGGTCAACAGATAGCTAATCGCGAAATTATCGAATTTAGACAGTAAAAAGCCCCCGCAGAATGATCTGCGGGGGCTTTTTGTTCGATTTGTGCAAGTTTTGATGCGGCCTTAGGCCAACATCGCCACAGGATTTTCGAGGTTCTCAACGATGGCGTTGATCAATTTTGCCCCAACTGCGCCGTCGATCACGCGGTGATCTACGGACATGGTCATGGACATAACTGTTGCCACTTTCAACTCACCGTCCGCGCCCACAACAGGTTTGGGTTTACCCGCACCGACCGCGAGAATGCCCGCGTGGGGTGGGTTCACAATGGCGTCGAAATTGTCGATGCCGAACATGCCGAGGTTGGAAATCGCGAAGGAGCCACCTTGGTATTCATGCGGGGCCAATTTGCGATCCCGTGCACGTCCTGCGAGATCTTTCATCTCTTTGGACAGCGCGGAGAGCGATTTCATATCGGCGTCTTTGAGCACAGGTGTAAACAACCCGCCCTCGATTGCCACAGCCACCGCCACATCGGACGGTTTGAGTTGCAAGACGCGGTCGCCAGCCCACACTGCGTTGGCCTCAGGAACCTCTTGCAGCGCATTTGCGACAGCTTTGATGATGAAGTCGTTGACCGAGAGTTTCACGCCCTTGCCCTCAAGCTGCTTGTTGAGCTGTGAGCGGAATTTAAGGAGCGCGTCCAACTGAACATCGCGGCGCAAGTAGAAATGCGGGATGGTTTGTTTGGCCTCGGTGAGACGTGCGGCAATGGTTTTGCGCATCCCGTCGAGTTTGACCTCATCGTAGTCGCGCTCCGCGTACATCTTCGCCACAACATCGGCAGACATGCCCGTGGGCGCGGCTGTCGTCGGTGCAGGTGTCGCTGCTGCGGCTTGTGGCGCGGCCGCTTTGGGTGCGGCTTGTGCGCCCTCAACGTCTGCTTTCACAATGCGACCCTTTGGGCCTGTGCCCGTGATCGTTGTCAAATCAACGCCATTTTGCGCAGCAATGCGGCGTGCCAAAGGTGAGGCAAACACACGTGCGCCGCCCGAAACAGGTGCGGCGGGGGCAGGGGCCGCTGCGGCAGGAGCAGCCTCGGCCTTGGGTGCATCCGGTGCGGCGGCAGGAACGGCCGCAGGGGCGGATGCCCCTACAGTGTCCGCCGCAGAGGCATCTTCGCCGTCTTCCAAAATCACCGCAATCGGCGCGTTTACTTTCACGCCCTCGGTGCCCTCAGCGACAAGGATTTTACCAATCACGCCTTCGTCCACGGCTTCGAATTCCATCGTTGCCTTGTCCGTTTCGATCTCCGCAATCACATCGCCGGATTTAACGGTATCGCCCTCTTTGACGAGCCATTTTGCAAGCGTGCCTTCCTCCATTGTCGGAGAAAGCGCGGGCATAAGTAGTTCAATAGCCATTGTTTTTCTCCTTAACGGTAGGTGACTTCTTTCACGGCGGCGATCACTTCGTCGGTTGTGATAAGCGCGTGTTTTTCGAGGTTGGCGGCATAGGGCATCGGCACGTCTTTGCCTGTGCAGCAAATCACAGGGGCGTCGAGGTAATCGAACGCGCGCTGCATGATCGTGGCCGACAGGTGGTTGCCGATTGCGCCCACTGGCCAACCCTCTTCGACGGTAACGCAGCGGTTGGTTTTCTGAACCGAGGCCAACACAGTGTCGTAGTCGATGGGGCGCAGGGTGCGCAGGTCGATAACTTCGGCTGAAATACCCTCTTCGGCCAGCTTGTCAGCGGCTTCGAGTGCGTAGGTCATGCCGATGCCAAAGGACACGATGGTCACATCAGTGCCCTCGCGCCAGATGCGGGCCTTGCCGAATGGCACGGTGTAATCCTCAACGTCAGGCACATCGAATTGCTTGCCATAGAGGATTTCGTTTTCGAGGAAGATCACGGGGTTGTCGTCGCGGATCGCGGTTTTCATCAGACCTTTATAGTCGGAGGCCGAGTAGGGCATCACAACCTTGAGACCTGGAACCTGTGCGTACCATGCGGCGTAACACTGCGAGTGCTGTGCACCTACGCGCGCCGCGGCACCGTTGGCCCCACGAAACACCATCGGCGCACCCATTTGACCGCCAGACATATAAAGTGTCTTGGCCGCCGAGTTGATCAGGTGGTCAATCGCTTGCATGGCGAAGTTGAAGGTCATGAATTCGACGATAGGACGCAAGCCACCAAAGGCAGCGCCCGTGGCAATGCCCGCAAACCCGTGCTCGGTGATTGGCGTGTCGATGACGCGCTTGGACCCGAACTCGTCGTGCATACCTTGCGAGATCTTATACGCACCTTGGTATTCAGCGACTTCCTCGCCCATCAAGAACACGTTTTCGTCGCGGCGCATTTCCTCCGACATTGCATCACGCAGCGCTTCGCGTACGGTCTGCTTTTTCATCGGGGTGCCTTCGGGCCAATCAGGTGTGACCTCTTTGACGGCCACAGGTGCCGCAGCGGTCGCAGGCACCGACGCAGGTGCGGCGGCCACTGGTGCAGCCTCGGCGGGTGCGGCAGGGGCAGCGGCGGCGCTGAGATCGGAGGCGTCTTCGCCTTCCTCAACCAAAATCGCGATGACGGCGTTTACTTTGACGCCTTCGGTGCCTTCAGCGATCAGGATTTTGCCCATCACGCCCTCATCCACGGCTTCGAATTCCATGGTTGCTTTGTCGGTTTCAATTTCCGCAATAATGTCACCGGATTTAACGGTGTCGCCCTCTTTGACGAGCCATTTCGCGAGCGTGCCTTCCTCCATCGTGGGGGAGAGGGCGGGCATAAGAAGTTCGGTAGCCATTGGTTTAAATCCTCCCTCGGATCACGCGTAAATGTCGGTCCAGAGTTCTTCCAAAGCTGGCTCGGGGCTCTCTTTGGCAAACTCTGCAGAGGCGTTCACCACCTCTTTGATCTCTTTATCGATCGCTTTGAGGTCATCCTCGGTGGCGTGGTTGCCTGTCAAAAGCAGCCCGCGGATATTCTCGATCGGATCGCGCTCTTCGCGTATTTTTTGCACCTCTTCGCGGGTGCGGTATTTTGCGGGGTCAGACATGGAGTGACCACGGTAACGGTATGTTTTCACTTCGAGAATGTAGGGGCCAAGACCGGCGCGACAATGTGCGACAGCTTTCTCGGAGGCTTCTTTCACGGCCAGAACGTCCATGCCGTCAACCTCTTCGCCTTTGATGCCGTAGGCGGCACCGCGTTCCCAAAGGGAGGGCGATTTGGTGGAGCGTTGCACGGAGGTGCCCATAGCGTATTGGTTGTTCTCGATGACGAAAATCACCGGAAGATCCCAAAGCTGGGCCATGTTGTAGGTCTCGTAAACCTGACCTTGGTTGGCTGCGCCATCGCCAAAGTAGGCAAAGGTCACGTTGTCGTTGCCTTTGTATTTGTCGGAGAACGCCAGACCCGCACCGAGTGGCACTTGTGCGCCGACAATGCCGTGGCCGCCGTAGAAATGCTTCTCTTTGGAGAACATGTGCATTGAGCCGCCCTTACCTTTGGAGTAGCCGCCTTCGCGACCGGTAAGCTCTGCCATCACGCCCTTGGGGTCCATGCCGCACGCGAGCATGTGCCCGTGGTCGCGGTAAGATGTGATGCGCTTGTCGCCCTCTTTTGTTGCGGCCTCAAGGCCTACAACAACGGCCTCTTGGCCGATATAAAGGTGACAAAATCCACCGATGAGACCCATGCCATAAAGTTGGCCTGCCTTCTCTTCAAAACGGCGGATAAGGAGCATGTCCTTATAATAGGCGAGCAGCTCGTCTTTTGAGACGTTTGCTTTGCTCGCCGCAGTTGCGGTGGTTTTCTTGGCTGCCATGCGGCCTCCTCCTCCAAAGTCGCGGCTGATCTGTCGGGAATTCGACAGAGTCTTGGTATATAGTTTAACGTTAAACAATATCATACAGGGGTTGCATTCAAAATGCACGGATAATTTACACCCATATGCGGGACGCAGCCATGCACAGGCGGAATGCCTGCGTTGAAATGCGCAAGTCAGCGTGTTTTGTGTGATTTATATGGGATTGCGCCGCTGGGTTTAACCCGCAGATCCGCAGATTAACGGATCACAATTTCATCTGTACGCAAATAGCCCAAGACATCGCGCGCCTGCTCATCGAGCAGATCAAGATCAAGATAGCCATCGGACAGGCGCATGGATTTATTGCGCATGTCGGTCAGTTCTGCCTCAAGCGCGTTAGAGGTGTTTTGCAATGCGCCGCGTTCAGCCTCGATCTGGATACGACGAAACAACCCGTATTCGCCCTGAACGGACGCAAACGTGAAATACCCGCCAAGCGTCACGACGCTGGCGGTGTAAATCAGAACAGCGATGGAAGGACGGCGTTTTGCGACTGCCATGTGCCCGGTTGCCTCGTTGGGTTGTATCTGCCTCACGGCCACCTCTTGAACGGGTGATCCGTTGGACCTCTATGCCACAGGTGATTCGCTTTGTGAATCCCCTTTTTGAAACAATGGCCTACAAAAGCAAAAAGGCGCTCGAAAGCGCCTTTTGACATATCTTTTCGTGTCTTTTCGGACTCACCAAAGGGTCGAAATCACGCTTTGCCTTTGTAGATCTCGACCAGTTGGGCAAGCATGGCCAAGGCCTCGGGGCGTGAGCGTTGGAACGAATTGCGTCCAATGATCGACCCGTTGCCGCCGCCGTCACGAATTGCGCGAGCATCGTCATAGACCGCATCGGCCCCTTTGGACGCGCCACCCGAGAACACGATGATACGACGACCACCAAGCGAGGCATCGACGCAATGTTTGACGCGCTCGGCCATGGTCGAAATCGCAATCTTTTTGTCCTCGTAGACCGCCTTGGCTTCGGGCAGCATCAGGTGATCGGTGGACAGCTTGATCTTGATGATATGCGCGCCCAGAAGGGCGGCCATGTGCGCGGCGTAGGCGGCCACATCAATTGCAGTTTCACCGTCTTTGGTGATCGCCTCACCACGCGGATAGGACCAGATCACGGTCGCGATCCCTTTGGAGGCGGCGTCGCGGCGCATATCTTTGATCTCTTCGATCATGTCCACGGCCATGTCGGAACCGGGGTAGATGGTGAAGCCGATTGCGGCACAGCCAAGGCGCAGCGCGTCATCGACGGAGGCGGTAATCGCTTGGTTCTTGCCCGCGCCGTTGCCCATCAGGGAGTTGGCGGAGTTCACTTTGAGAATGGTGGGGATTTGACCGCAAAACGTGTCTGCACCGGCCTCGAGTGGGCCGAGGGGCGCGGCGTAGGCCGACATGCCCGCATCAATCGCCAACTGGTAGTGATAGTGGGGGTCGTAGCCTGCGGGGTTCGGGGCAAAGGAGCGCGCGGGGCCGTGTTCAAACCCTTGGTCAACGGGCAGGATGATCAACTTGCCCGTGCCGCCCAGTTTGCCTTCCATCAAAATCCGCGCAAGGTTGGCCTTTACGCCTGGAGTTTCGCTTTCGTAATTGGCAAGAATTTTTTGAACAATGCGTGTGGTTTTCATCAGGGTGCTTCCTAGGATTTGGTCCGATCTTGCGAGCGGTTTAGCAAGCCTTTTCACAACGGCAACACGGGTTGCGCTAACAGCCGCAATGATTGCGCTCACATCTCCTGCACGCACCGATATTATATCGTTTGAGAGCGGTGAAACCTTGATCTGGGGCAATGTTTGCGCCCCACCCACACGCAAAACGGGCCACCTCATGTGAGATGGCCCGCATAGATTCAAGGGTGTTGTGAGGATGATTAGCCGAGCGCGGCGACACCGGGGAGGGTCTTGCCCTCCATCCACTCAAGGAACGCACCACCCGCGGTCGAGATATAGGTGAAGGCATCGGCGTGCCCAGAGGCGTTGATTGCGGCCACCGTGTCGCCGCCGCCCGCCACAGACACCAGTGCGCCCGCCGTGCTTTGTGCCGCAATCGTATCAAGCATGGCGAATGTGCCGGTGCCGAACGGCTCAAGCTCGAACACACCCAGCGGGCCGTTCATCACAAGGGTTTTTGCCCCCGTAATGATCTCGTTGATACGAGCGACAGACTGTGGCCCTGCGTCAAAGATCATTGCGTCACTGGGGCAGGCGTCGACGCCAACGGTCTCGTTCGCCGCGTTGGCTTTGAATTCGCGTGCCACCACGAGGTCCACGGGCAAAATGATTTCGCATCCCGCTTCGTCGGCTTTCGTGAGGATCTCACGCGCCGTTTCGGCAAGATCATGCTCGCACAGCGATTTGCCGACATCGATCCCTTTGGCGGCCAGAAATGTATTGGCCATGCCGCCACCGATCACAAGGAAATCGACCTTGCGCACGAGGTTGCCCAACAGATCAAGTTTGGTCGAGACTTTCGCGCCGCCAACCACGGCCACAACGGGGCGCTCGGGCGTGGTGAGTGCCTTTTCCAACGCGCCAATCTCTTGGGCCATGAGGCGACCCGCGCACGATGGTAACAGATGCGCCACACCTTCGGTCGAGGCATGCGCGCGGTGCGCCGCAGAAAATGCATCGTTGCAAAACACATCGCCAAGCGAGGCCAGAAACTGCGCCATTTTAGGATCGTTGTCGGTTTCCATATTGGTGAACCGCGTGTTCTCCACCAAAACCACAGTGCCCGCAGGCAAGGCATCCAGTGCCTCACGCGATGGTTGTTCAATAAATGTCACATCACGCCCCAGTGTCTCGGTCACAGCGGGCAAGATATGGGCCAATGACATCTCGGGCACCACTTCGCCTTTGGGGCGACCAAAGTGGGCCAACATCACGGGCGTGCCGCCCGCAGCGATGATATCGTCAATGGTCGGTTTGATCCGTGCAATACGGGTGGCATCCGTGACGCGCCCGCCGTCCATCGGCACGTTGATATCTACGCGCGTGAGGACGATTTTGCCGTCCAGATCCATGTCGTCGAGAGTTTTCCAAGCCATTGGTGTGTCCTTACCTTCAGTACAGTTCAGTACGGGGTCTTCAATACGGGGTTCAAAATCAGGGTCGGGCCATTTCCCCCTGTTTGCGCTGTCACGGGCGCGGCGTCAACAAAGAGGTCGCGCGGATGTGAGTGCTGCGCGGCAAAGCGGGGTCTTTCCCTTCGCGCGCGGGGCGATTAGAGTGCCGCCAAATTTGACCTTTGGAGGCACTATGACCGATTATAAAGATCCCGAAAACACCATCCTGATCGAACTTGAGCACGGCGAAGTCGTCATCGAACTTCTGCCCGATATCGCACCCGAGCATTGTGCGCGCATGAAAGAGCTGGCACGTGCGGGTCTGTATGACGGCGTTGTGTTCCACCGCGTGATCGACGGGTTCATGGCGCAGACGGGTGACGTACAATTCGGCAATCAAAACAAAGACTTCGAACTGCGCCGCGCGGGCACAGGCGGCTCTGATTTGCCAAATGTCAAAGCGGAATTCTCGGGCATCCCGCACGATCGCGGCACCATCGGCGCGGCGCGTAGCCAAGATCCGAACTCCGCCAACTCGCAGTTCTTTATCAACTTCTCCGACAACCACTTCCTCAACCGTCAGTACACGGTCTATGGCCGCGTGATTTCGGGCATGGAAGCGGTCGACAAGATCACCCGTGGCGAGCCGGCTCAATACCCCGATGCGATGATCTCCGTGAAAGTGGCCGCAGATGCTTAAATCTCTCGCCCTTATCGCCGCGCTGGCGGCAGGTCCGGCATTTGCCACCGGTCTCGATATCGAGATCGCAGGCGAGGCCAATGGCAGCATTCACATCGACCTCGCGGATGATGTGGCGCCAAATCACGTGGCCCATATTGTGAAACTTGCCAATGAGGGCGCGTATGACAACGTGGTGTTTCACCGCGTGATCGACGGGTTTATGGCGCAAACGGGTGACGTTGAATTCGGCAAGCAAGGCGTGGACGCGTTTTCGATGCAAGCCGCAGGGCGTGGTGGATCGCAATACGACGATCTGGCCGCAGAGTTCTCCGAAGAGAGCTTTGAGTCGGGTGTTGTAGGCATGGCGCGCAGCCAAGATCCAAACTCCGCCAACTCGCAGTTCTTTATCATGTTCGCGCCTGCGCCTCACCTCAACGGGCAATACACCGTTGTAGGTAAGGTCACGAGCGGCATGGACGTTGTGTTCAACATCAAGCGCGGGCGCGGCCCAAACGGTGCCGTGATCGGCGCGCCTGATGTGATGACAAAAGTGACCGTGACCGAGTAATCGCGAACGCAGTGTGACTTTACGCGGCGCGGGGGCTTGCCTCTCGCGCCGTTTTTCGTCTGAGTAGGGCAAACCAACCGGAGTGCCCGATGCCTGATTTCACCAAATCCCTCACCGCCATTCGCGCCGCTGCCCCTAATGCCCGCCCGCGTGTGGGCTTTATCCTCGGCTCTGGCCTTGGTTCCTTGGCCGATGCGGTGGAGGGCGTGTCGATTCCCTACGCCGATCTTGCGGGATTTCCCCATGCGGGCGTGTCGGGCCATACGGCGGCGCTCACCATCGGAACGCTAATGGGTGTCGAGGTGGCCATCTTGGGCGGGCGCGAACATTACTATGAAAATGGCCGCGCCGATGCGATGCGATTGCCGTTGGAAATCCTCAAGGAGTTGGGCGTCGAGACACTGTTCGTCACCAATGCCTGTGGGTCATTTCGTTCCGATATTCCTCCCGGAAATCTGATGCTGATCAACGATCACATCAACTATTCGGGCCGCTCGCCGCTCATCGGCGAACCTACGGATGCGCGGTTTGTAAACCTCACAGCGGCCTATGATCCCGCGTTGCGCCTGGCGCTACACGCGGCGGCGGCGCAAGAGGGCGAAACCCTGATTGAGGGCGTCTATGCGTGGTATTCTGGCCCGAACTTTGAGACCCCCGCAGAAATCCGTATGCTCAAATTGTTGGGCGCGGACGCGGTGGGCATGTCGACGGTGCCGGAGGTGATTTTAGCGCGGTTTTTAGGTCTTCAATGCTGCGCGGTCTCTGTCGTCACAAACATGGCGGCGGGTCTGGGCAATGAGCATATCAGCCACGAACACACCAAGGCCTCAGCGCCCGTAGGGGCCGAAAAGCTGGGCCGCATCATTCGCCGCTTTCTCACTGATTTATAACGAAAAACGGCGCCATCTCATCGGGATGAGCGGCGCCGTTTGATCGGATTTAGGCGTGCGATCAGCCCTTGATCTGGACCAAGGCGTGACGCTTTTTCCCCGCGCTGAGTTTCATCGGCGTGGCCAACATGTCGGCGGTGATCATCAGCCCTGCGTCCTTTTGGTCCGCATCGTTCACCTTTGCGCCATTGTCCGAGAATAGGCGTTTCGCCTCTTTGCCAGACCCCGCAAGGCCCGAGCGCACGAAAAGCTGCACGATGGAAATGCCGTCTCCGATCTCGTCGGCGGTTAGATCAAGCGTGGGGAGATCATCGCCCATGCCGCCCTTTTCAAACACTTCGCGCGCCGTGGCCTCTGCCGCCGCTGCCGCGTCCGCGCCGTGGAGCAGCGTGGTGACCTCATTGGCGAGGATGATTTTTGCCGCGTTGATCTCGGAGCCTTCAAGCGCGCCGAGGCGTTCACATTCGTCCACGGGCAGCTCGGTATAGAGTTTGAGGAAACGGCCCGTATCGGCGTCCGTGGTGTTGCGCCAGAACTGCCAGAACTCGTAGGGTGACAACATATCAGGGTTGAGCCAGATCGCCCCAGACAGGGATTTACCCATCTTTTTGCCGTCCGATGTGGTGAGCAACGGCGAGGTCAGCCCGTAGATTTCATGGTCCAACACGCGCCGCGTCAGGTCGATCCCGTTGACGATATTGCCCCATTGATCCGAACCACCCATTTGTAGCAGGCAGCCATAGCGGCGATTTAGCTCAAGAAAATCATAGGCTTGCAGGATCATGTAGTTGAATTCGAGAAAGCTCAGCGATTGTTCGCGGTCCAGACGCGATTTCACGCTCTCAAACGATAGCATTCGGTTGACCGAGAAATGCCGCCCGATGTCGCGCAGGAATTCGAGGTAATTGAGATCTTCCAACCATTCGGCGTTGTTGAGCATCAGCGCCTTGTTGTCCGCCTCTGTGTCGTAGTCGATATAGGCCGAAAACACCTTTTGGATGCCCGCGATATTCGCGTTGATCGCCGCATCATCAAGGAGCGGACGCTCATCGGCGCGAAAACTCGGGTCGCCCACTTTGGTGGTGCCGCCGCCCATGAGGGTGATCGGTTGGTGACCGGTTTTTTGCAGCCACCGCAGCATCATAATCTGGATCAGCGAGCCGACATGAAGCGAACTGGCTGTGGCGTCAAAGCCGATATAGGCGGGGACAACACCCTTGGCAAAGGCTTCATCGAGGCCTTGATAATCCGTGCAATCCGCAAGAAAGCCACGTTCAATCATCACAGCCATGAAGTCCGATTTAGGGTGGTAGGTCATCGCGCTCTTTGTCCTTTCAAAGCCTTGGTGCGGCCTGATATATCTGGGCAAAGACCAAAGGGGAAGAGTGGTATGGGGCACGAGGGGCGCAGTGAGCCGATTTGGGTGGCGGGATGCATGTCGGGGACGTCCCTTGACGGCGTCGATGTGGCATTGGTGCACACCGATGGGGTTGAGATTATTGCCTTTGGCGACAGCCATTTTCGCGCCTATGCCCCTGAGGAACAATCGCTTTTGCGTGCGGCCCTTGGCACTTGGGATGCGCCCGCGCAGACGGTGGAACTGATCGAGACTGCCCATGCCGAAGCCCTGTCATGCCTCACGGAACCCTTTGACTTCATTGGATTTCACGGTCAGACCTTCAACCACGATCCCGACAATGGCCGCACCTATCAGGCGGGCGATGGCGCGGTTTTGGCCGAGGTGATGGGCGTGCCGGTGGTGTGGGATTTTCGATCGGCGGATGTTGAAATGGGCGGGCAGGGCGCGCCGCTTGCGCCGTTTTACCACCATGCTTTGGCACGCCATATTCGCGCCACGTCCCCCGTGGTCTTTCTCAACATGGGCGGTGTCGGCAATCTGACGTGGGTGGACCCCGCCGTGGCCGATCCCGCCGCACAGGGCGCACTGGTGGCATTTGACACCGGGCCTGCCAATGCGCCCGTGAACGATCTGATGCAGGTGCGCCGTGGGCAACCCTATGATCCGGGCGGCGCATTGGCCGCGCAGGGCACCCCCGATATGGAGATTGTGGCGCAAGGATTAGAGCACAGCTATTTTTTGAAAATTCCCCCCAAGTCATTGGACCGTAACGATTTTAGCGGCGTTCTGACAGCGGTCGAACATCTATCCGATGCGGATGCCGTAGCCACGCTCACCGCCTTTGCCGCCGCCTGTGTCGCTCGTGCGATGGAGCATTGCCCGCGCCCGCCCGAGGCGGTCTATGTCTGTGGTGGCGGGCGGCACAACGCGACCCTTATGGCCATGCTTGCGGCCGGAATCGATTGCCCCGTTGAGGCGGTTGAGGCGGTCGGTTTGGACGGCGATATGTTGGAGGCGCAGGCCTTTGCCTACCTCGCCGCACGCGTCAAACGCGGCCTGCCAACCTCAGCCCCAAGCACCACAGGCGTCGCTGCCGCAATCGGCGGCGGACGGGTGTCGCGCCCATGATATAAAAAAAGCCCCACCAAATGGCGGGGCTTTCGTTGTTGCGTCAAGCGGTTATGCTTACTTCTTCAGGATGCTTTTGCCTGCGTATTCAGCTGTTTCACCGAGCTGTTCTTCGATGCGGATCAGCTGGTTGTATTTGGCCATACGGTCGGAGCGCGACAGGGAGCCGGTTTTGATCTGGCCGCAGTTGGTGGCGACAGCGAGGTCGGCAATTGTGGCGTCTTCGGTTTCGCCCGAGCGGTGGCTCATCACGTTGGTGTAACGCGCGCGGTGGGCCATATCGACGGCTTTGAGCGTCTCGGACAGGGTGCCGATCTGGTTCACTTTGACGAGCATGGAGTTGGCCACGCCTTGGTCAATGCCGTCTTTGAGGCGCTTGGGGTTGGTCACGAATAGGTCATCGCCCACAAGCTGGATTTTGTCGCCGATTTTGTCGGTGAGCAATTTCCAACCGTCCCAATCGTCCTCGTCCATGCCGTCCTCGATCGAGATGATCGGGTAGTCGGCGCACAGCGCAGCAAGGTAGTCTGCGTTCTCGGCGGAGGTCAGTGATTTTCCCTCGCCTTTGAGTTCGTATTTGCCGTCGACGTAGTATTCGGAGGAGGCACAATCGAGCGCGAGGTAGATGTCCTCACCCGGCTTGTACCCTGCTTTTTCGATCGACTTCACAATGAAATCAAGTGCTTCTCGTGCGGAGTTGATTGCGGGGGCAAAGCCGCCCTCATCACCGATACCGGTGTTGTAGCCCGCGTTCGACAGCTCTTTTTTCAGAGTGTGGAACACTTCGGCGCCCATGCGGATCGCTTCTTTAACGTTCGCCGCAGAGACGGGCATGATCATGAATTCTTGGATGTCGATGGGGTTGTCGGCGTGTTCGCCGCCATTGATGATATTCATCATCGGCACGGGCAGAACGCGCGCGGAGGAGCCACCGATATAGCGGTAGAGCGGTAGCGCGGAGTAATCAGCGGCGGCTTTGGCTACAGCAAGCGAGACACCGAGGATGGCGTTTGCGCCAAGGCGGGCTTTGTTCGGGGTGCCGTCCAGCTCGATCATCGTGGCGTCAATCGCCTCTTGTTCGGTGGCGTCCATGCCAACGAGAGCTTCGGCCAATTCGCCGTTCACCGCCAACACGGCCTCAAGCACGCCTTTGCCAAGGTAGCGCGATGTGTCGCCGTCACGTTTCTCAACGGCTTCGTGTGCGCCTGTGGATGCGCCTGATGGCACCGCCGCGCGGCCCATTGTGCCGTCTTCGAGGATCACGTCGACTTCGACGGTCGGGTTGCCACGGCTGTCGAGGATCTCGCGGCCGATAATGTCAATGATGGTGCTCATGGGGTGTGTCCCTCTCTCGGTGAGTTAAATCTTGGGCCAGTTGATTGCTTGATACCACCCGTGACGCCCACGTCAACGTGAACGACGCTAACAAATGGCGTTGTATGTGATAGCGGTAACATTTTTGTGGCGGTTTGTGCAAATCCGGTGCGCGTTACGCGGCACGGCCTGCCCGCGCCAACTGGCGTTCACGCATGAAGGTGTAGAGGCCCGCGCTGATGATGAGGGCCGAGCCGATCAGCATCGGTAGGTCGGGGCGCTCCGAAAACACCACCATGCCCGCGATGATTGAGAACACGAGGCGCGTGTAGCGAAACGGCATGATAACGGCGGTCTCGGCGATGCGCAGTGCGGTGACAAGGAGGAAATAGCCAACAACAGAGACGGTTGACGCGATGCTCAACAAGACCACGGAGGACACGTCGGGGACCACAAGCGGGGTTTGCGCAAAGCCGGTGAGCAACACGCCTGCGGGTACGACTGCGGCAAAGGCTTGGAACCCGATCAGGGTGGAGGGCACCGCGACATTGACCGAGCGCGTGACGAGGTCGCGAAAGGCAATCAACACGACCGTGGCCAGCACCAAAAGCGTGGCGGGATCAAACTCGGACGCACCGGGTCGCACAATGAACAACACGCCGGAAAAGCCGACCAAAATCGCGGTCCAGCGCCGCCATCCGACCTTTTCACCCAAAAACAGGGCCGCGCCTAGGGTGGTGGCCAAGGGTGTGGTTTGAAACACAGCCGCCACGGTCGACAGATCGACCAGTGCAAGGGCGGTGACAAAGGTGACTGCAACCGCCCCCTCGGACAAGCCCCGCAAAATCAACAGCGGCGTCCAATAGGAGGCGACAAAAATCCGGTGGCCCTTGCGCAGTGTCAGGCCGAGGAACACCGCCGCGCCGATAAATCCCAATCCGATCAGAATTTGGCCCACAGGCACATCGGCGGAGATCACTTTGAGGAGGGTATCCTCACATGTGAACGCGGCCATTGAGCCCAAAATATACAAGATGCCGCGCGAGTTTTGCATGTCAAATCCAATGAAGAATACGGCGCACCGTGTCATGCACGGCGCGAGGTGCCAAGAGGTCAAAAGGGGGAAGGGAGGTGTTTTAGGTCTTTTTCACACCGTAAAGCTCAAGGCGGTGTCCCTTAAGGGCGTACCCGAGTTTGGCCGCGATGCGGTCTTGGAGAATTTCGATCTCGGGGTCGTAGAACTCGATCACTTTGCCCGTATCCATATCGATCAGGTGGTCGTGATGGGCGCGGTCCGTGGTCTCGTAGCAGGCGCGTCCGTAGCCGAAATCATGACGCTCAAGGATGCCTTTCTCCTCAAACAATTTCACCGTGCGGTAGACCGTGGCCAAGGACAGTTTCGGGTCTTTGCGCGCGGCGCGTGCAAAAAGCTCGTCCACGTCTGGGTGATCTTGTGCCTCTTCGAGGACAGCCGCGATCACGCGCCGTTGCTCGGTCAGGCGTAGGCCTTTTGCCTCGCAACGTGCTAAAATGGTGTCGGTCATGGTCGCTCCGTCCTGCTGTCGTCATAGTAAAAAATTGCGGGCGCGGGGTCTAGTGCGATTGCGAGTCATGTCGCAACTGGCGCGGGCTCAGACGCGCGGCGACGATCCCATTGCCAGATCGGCCCAAATGGGGAGGTGATCGGAGGCGCGGCGGGTGATTGCCGTTTCGACCACGCCCGCATCGCGCAGATCAAGCCCGTATGGCACGGCAATGCGGTCAAGGGCCGCCATGGGGCGCGCCGCGTGAAACGAGCGCCCAGGGGCAATGACGTCAAATGCATCGCGCAACGGGTCAAGCCCGCCTGTGCGTGACCATTCGTTAAAATCGCCCAAAATGACGGTCGGACGCGCATCCAGTGTCGCCAGATGCGCGCGGATGGCGTGCAGTTGCTTTTGACGTGAGGCGCGCAACAGGCCCAAATGGATGCCGACCACACGCAGCCCGTCCAGATCAACCGCCACGGCGCCGCGCGGCTCCAATCCGGGTAAATCAATGCGGTGCGTGGCGTGCGCAATCCTATCTTTGCGCACCAAAATGGCATTGCCGTGCCACCCCAACGAGACGGGCGATGTCGCAACAGGCAGGGCAATGAAATCCGTGTGAGTTTCGATCATACGCGCGGGCAGGGCGGCGGGGCGCGCCCCCAGTCGCATATCGGCCTCTTGCAAGGCGACCACATCCGCGCCCAAGCCGTTGATCACATCCAAAACCCGCGCAGGCGCACGCATGCCATCTGTTCCGCGACATTTGCGCAGGTTGTAGGAGGCAAGGCGCATCGCACCGGTTTGGGTTTTGTGCAACATAGGATTAAGATAGGGATATGGCGTTGCAATTACACCCCCGCGTGGGGCCGCAACGTCGCCCGTCGATCGCTGTCCACTCCTGTATGTCCAAAAGGCTATATGCACGTGTTCATTTCCCTCGCCACCTTTAAAGCTGTTCTCACATCCGTGCCGCGCCCGACATGGCTCATCTGGGTGTTGCTGTTGGTCGAATTTGGTGCGGGGGTTTGGACGGGGCGGTTTACGGCCTCGTTTGTGGCGCTTGGCACGCTTATGCTGACGCTCGCACCGATCTTTTTCGCGCGCAGATTTCATATTTACGTGCCGCGTGGATTTATGGGGATGATCATCCTGTTTATCTTTGCCACGTTGTTTTTGGGCGAGGTGGATGACTTTTACGAGCGCTATTGGTGGTGGGATTTAGCCCTGCATGGCGGGTCAGCGATCGGTTTTGGCCTGATCGGCTTCGTCGCTATGTTCATGCTGTTCCAAGGTGACAGGTTCGCCGCACCACCCCTCGCCATCGGTCTTTTCGCGTTTTGCTTTGCGATGTCGATCGGGGGGCTTTGGGAAATCTTTGAATATCTGATGGATCAGGCATTCGGCACCAATATGCAAAAGTCGGGCATCGACGATACGATGGGCGATCTCATGGTCGACGCCTTGGGCGGGTTCATCGGCGCGGGCGCGGGGGTGCTTTATTTGTGGTATGAGCGCGGGGTGTTCCTATCGGGATGGATCGGCGATTTCATCACGCGCAACCGCCGATTGTTCTCCAAATACCGATCAAAGTAGCCGGTTATGTGCCGCAAAATGTAGCGGGGACGATCTCTGCGCGGGTGGGCGGGGCCATCAGATCGAGGTCGGCGTCCGCGACATCAAATGGTGTGACCAGAACGCGGGCCAATCGGTGTGCCTTGCTAAAATCGCCGTCTGTTGCGGCCACAATCGCCTCTTCCAAACGGTGTGTGCGCGGGATCACCTGTGGGTTGGCGCGCGCCATTGCGGGGCGGTCCGGCGCGCTGTCCACCCGTGCGTTCCAGCGCGCATTCCATGCATCAAAGGCAGGGCGGTCAGTGAATTCGTCGCGGGCTTTATCACTGCCCAACCGCGCAAACACATTGGCGAAATCCGCGCCAGTCGCGGCCATGAGGCTCAAGAGATCTTGTGCCAAATCTTCGTCGCCGTCGCGCGGCTGCGCAATCCCAAGCTTGGCCGCGAACACATCGCGCCATGCAGCTTGATACAGGGCGGGAAAGCCGTTCAACACGCCTGTGAGCGCCTCAATGGCGGCGTCTTGGCTGCCTGTTTCCTGCGTCAGCATGCCGACAAAGCATGTCCCAAGTTGGGCGAGGTTCCAGCCGGCAATATTGGCCTGTTGATCAAAGGCATAGCGACCATATTGGTCGATGGAGGAATAGCGCGCGGTGGGCGTATAGGCGTCGATAAAGGCGCAGGGGCCGTAATCAATCGTCTCGCCCGCGATGCTGGTGTTGTCTGTGTTCATTACGCCGTGGACAAACCCCAGACCCATCCAGCGTGCAATCAGACGTGCTTGGGCCGCGACAATCGCGCTGTACAGCTCCAACATCGTGCGGGCCTGTGGATAGTGGCGGTCGCGCACATGTTCGGCCAACAGGCGTAGCCCCTCGTCGTCCTCTTGTGCGGTGAGATATTGGAAGGTGCCCACACGGATGTGTGACGCGGCTACGCGGGTCAACACCCCACCGGGGTAGGCGCGTTCGCGTTGGACACGCTCGCCCGTGGCCACAGCCGCCAAGGCGCGGGTGGTTGGCACGCCGCACGCGGCCATAAACTCGGAGACGATGTATTCGCGCAGCACCGGCCCAAGCCACGCCCGCCCGTCTCCATTGCGCGAATAGGGCGTGCGCCCCGCGCCTTTGAGTTGGATGTCAAACCGGCCCTGATCAGTGACCACTTCGCCAAGCAAGATCGCGCGGCCATCGCCCAATCGCGGCACCCATCCGCCGAACTGGTGCGCGGCGTAGACCTGAGCCAATGGCTCGGCCCCGTCAGGAATCACATTGCCCGCAAACACCGCCGCGTCCCGCTCGGTCACACCCAAAGAGCGCGCCAGATCGTCGTTGAACAAGATCATCTGCGGCGCTGCGACGGGATCGGGATCGATACGCGCAAACAGGCGGTCGGGCAGGCGGGCGTAGGAGTTGTCAAAATCGGTCATGTGATCTCATTTAGCCCCGCTTTGCGGTGCGTAAAGGGGTTAAAGCGTGGCGAGACGCGCCGTCAGCAAGGTAAAAAACGCATCCGCATCCGCGTCCCCCATGAACATCGCATTGGGCGCACGGTCGGTGACGCCCCACCAATCGGCCACAGTCATGCCGCGCGTCAACTCCGATCCTGTTTCGATCTCGACGTTGATGAAGCGGCCCGAAAATATCTGCGGCGCGATGAGATAGGCGATCACGGTCGGATCATGCAGCGGGCCACCCGCCGATCCGTATTTCTCGATATCGAAGCGTTCAAAGAAATCGAGCCATCCCGCAACCACATCGCCCACATGATTGCCAAAGGCCTCAAACGCCTCAAGGCGCGGTTTGGTCACAAGCACTTTATGCGTGACGTCAAGCGGCATCACCGTCAATTTCGCGCCTGATTTAAACACAATATCAGCGGCTTCTGGGTCGACGTAGATGTTGAATTCGGCGGCGGGGGTGATGTTGCCCACCTCGAAATAGGCGCCCCCCATCAGCACGATCTCTTGGACACGTTCAATGATGTCGGGGGCTTTGGTGAATGCGGTGGCGATGTTCGTCAGTGGTCCCATCGGGCACAGCGTCACCGTGCCTGCGGGCTGTGTGCGTAGGGTGTCGATGATGAAATCCACACCGTGTTGCTCTTGTAGGGGCATCGTGGGGGCGGGCAATTCAATCCCGTCCAGACCCGTTTTGCCGTGCACATGTTCGGCGGTGACAAGCGTGTGGGCCAGGGGACGGTCGCAACCGGCAAAGACTTTGACATCGGGGCGTCCGGCAACTTCGCAGATTTTGCGGGCATTTTCGCTTGTACGCGCAATCGGCACGTTTCCAGCGACCGCCGTGATGCCCAACACGTCGAGTTCGCGCGAGGCAAGGGCGAGCAAAATTGCGACCGCATCGTCCTGTCCGGGATCGGTGTCGATGATGATTTTGCGTGCTATGTTGCTCGGGTGTGTCGTGGGCATGTGCGGCTCCGTGGCTGTGGGTCGAGTGTCCACAGTGACCACGCCGCGTTGGGATGTAAAGCGCTCAGCGGCGGGTTTGACGTGATCCGTCTGCACCGCGCACAACGATGCGTGTGACGCCCTCGAGTTGGGGGAAGGTCAGCGAATATGCCACGGTAATGCGGCGTTGTTGCGCCGTGCCAAGGGCGGGGGCGGTTTCGGGCGCGGATATGCGGAAATCATAGGTCAATGTGCCCTGTTCCTCATTGGCGACAGGGACGAGTTGCGCGTCATAGTAGCCAAGTGTCGGCACAACGCCCGTTGCCGTGACAATCGCGCCGGATGTGGAGCGCGCAATCGTGATGTCCGCGACTGATGGCACCAATGGGCGGGTGTCGACAAATGCGGGATATCCCTTGCGCGGGGCCAGTGCCTTTAGAACAACGGCTGTTTGCCCCTCTGCGGTCGTGGCGGTCACGGCCTCGGATTTGCCGAACCAGTTGAGAGGGTTGAGGTTGGATGAGCCGAGTGAGGCACAGCCCGATAGGCCAAGCACAACCAGTCCACAAAGTAACACCTGACGCCGCATCTGATTTCCCCTTGGCCACAATTGTCTCGTTGCAAAAGGCGTAACGGATGTGGCGCGCGTTGAAAAGGGGGCGCGGTATTGGCCTGTGCAGATCTGGACGTCTGTGTCGTGGCGGATTATGTGTCAGACAAGCAAAAAGGATGATCCACCATGGCCAATGCCCGTTTCGAAGACCTCGTTGATACATTCGAATTTCTGGACGACTGGGAAGATCGCTACCGTCATGTGATTGACATGGGAAAAGCGTTTCCCGCGATGGATGAGGCGCTCAAAGTCGCGGCGACCAAGGTCGAGGGCTGCGCCTCCCAAGTCTGGATCGTGCCCACTGTTGAGGATGGCACGTTTCAATTCCAAGGGGCGTCTGATGCGATGATCGTCCAAGGGCTGATTGCGGTGTTGCATGAATTATACGCGGGTCTGACGGTGGATGAGGTGCGCGGTGTTGATGCCGTGGCCGAGCTGTCGCGTTTGGGTCTTAATGAGCATTTGTCTGCGCAACGCTCCAACGGGTTGCGTGCGATGGTTGAGCGGATTGAGGAAACTGCGGCGCGGGCGGCCTAGCGCCGCCTGGGGCCGCTTAAGGTGTCAAAAACCGGTCAAGATCGCCGTAGCCTGTGACCCTGCGCTCAAACGCAAGGCCAAGCCTGTGCGCGCATCTCTGTGCCGTAGCTGTGAGGTCCGCATCCTCTGTCTGGGCCAGATAGACCAGTTTTTCGTAATTGCCGAAATACATCTCCAACAGGTCGGGATAGCGATCCAGCCCCAAAGGCCGCCACACAAAGGCGTCGAATTGGCGGGCGAGAAAGTCGGTGAGGTAGAAACTTGTGACTTCGCCGCGCGCCGCAAACACCTCGGACCCTTCAAAAAACGAATAACAATGGGGGGCATCTATCATCTGTGCCCCGTATTTCTTGCACAAATCGAACAATTGCCCGCCCGTGCCACAATCACCGTAGGCGACAAGGATGTGATCATAATCCGCGCGGTGTTTGAGGATCGTGGCCTCAACAGCGGGTGTGATTTTGTCGGGCGTATTGTGCAAAATGGCCGGCAGGCACGTCAGGGTCAGATGCGATAGTCCGTTGGCCTCGATCAGGGCGAGGACTTCGCGGGCCAGCGCGCCGCACGCGATGACAAGCGTTTTGCCCGCCCCGAAACGCACAAGGCCCCGCTCGCGCAGGGCCTCGTCGCTTATGTCCGAATGCGCGCTCACGCTTGTGGTTGGCGTGCCGCGATCAGACGTTTGGCAGTCTCGACCGCAATCGCCGCATCATCGCAATAGGCATCCGCGCCAATGGCCGTGCCGAACTCCGCATTTAGCGGCGCGCCGCCACACAGCACGATGTATTTGTCGCGCAGCCCTTGGGATTTCAGGCTCTCGATCACGGTTTTCATGTAGGGCATGGTCGTCGTCAAAAGGGCAGACATGCCAATGATATCCGCACCTTCGGCCTCTGCCGTGCCGATGTATTCGGACGCTTCGGTGTTGATACCAAGGTCGATAATTTCGAAACCGGCTCCCTCCATCATCATCGCGACGAGGTTCTTGCCGATGTCGTGAATGTCGCCCTTGACCGTGCCGATGACCATTTTGCCCATCTTTGGCGCGCCAGTTTCAACAAGCAGCGGCTTGAGAATGAACATGCCGCCCTTCATGGCTTGCGCGGCTTTGAGCACTTCGGGGACGAATAGAATTCCATCACGGAAATCATTGCCCACGATCTGCATCCCTGCGACCAAAGATTTGGTCAGGATGTCGTAGGGGGTCCAGTCGCGGTCCAACAAGATGCGCACGCCCTCTTCGATCTCTTCTTTGAGACCGTCATACAGGTCGTCCATCATCTGTTCGCACAGATCGGCATCGTTGAGGTTAGAGAGGACCAGATCGTCGTTGTCGTCAGACATGTGCGTATCCTTTTGCGCCCGCTTTGCGGTGTCGTCAGGAGGGAAAGCGGAACAGTCGTCCCGCCACATCAATCAATTAGCTACGGCGCGCGCGGCGCCCTGTGCGTTCGCGCGCAGCGGGCCCCTTGTCGTCGGTGCCATCCGAGGCCGATGAAAACCCGCCAAGCGTTTCAACAATTTGCTCGAGCGTTGGACGTTCACCGCGTGGGCGGGTCTCAAGGGCGGCTTTCATTGCCACCAGATGCTCGGGCGTGGTGCCGCAACATCCGCCAATAATCCGCGCACCCGCATCGCGTGCCAGACAGGCGTAGTCCGCCATCAATTCGGGGGTGCCATCATAGTGGATGTGGCCGTCCATGTAGCGTGGAATGCCTGCGTTGCCTTTGGCAATGATCGGGCGTTCGTGGCCTTGTGCGGCAAAGCCAAGCACCGTGCGCATCAGATCGGACGACCCCGTGCCACAGTTGGCGCCGTAAGCCACAGGCGGGGTTGGCAGTTTCTCGACCATATCGGACAATTGCGCCGATGTGACGCCCATCATGGTGCGTCCAGCGGTGTCAAACGACATGGTGCCGACCCACGCAAGGCCCGCTTTGGTGGCGCCTTCGGCGGCGGCGGTATATTCTTCGGGGGCAGAAATAGTTTCGATCCATGCGACATCTGCGCCGCCCGCTTTGAGACCCTTGGCTTGTTCATAGAACATCTCGACAGCCGCATCGTAGGTCAATGTGCCCATCGGTTCCATGATTTCGCCTGTTGGTCCCATCGATCCTGCCACGATGACGGGGCGTCCTGCGGCGTCTGCGACTTTGCGGCCAATCGCTGCGGCGGCTTTGTTCAATTCGAACACGCGATCTTCGGATTGGTGCAGTTTGAGGCGCGCAGCGGTGCCCCCAAAGGAGTTGGTCAGAAAAATGTCTGACCCCGCATCAACCGCCCCTTGGTACAAGGCCTCGATGTTTTCAGGTTTGTCGACATTCCAAAGCTCGGGCGAGTCGCCCGATTCCAGTCCCATGTTGAACAAGGTGGTTCCCGTCGCGCCATCGGCCAAGAGCCAGTCGCGGGTCTCAAGCAATTTGGTCAGGGCGTCTGTGGTCTGGGGCGCGGTCATGGGTGGGTCTCCGAATGTGGACAAGAGCACGCACCCAATGGTGCGCACCCGATACGTGTGGCGCCCATGTGCCATGTGGGAGCGGATTTGGCAAATTCATTCCCGTCATAACGATTATGAGGCGGGTATGTGCCGGCGTGGGCTGTCGATTACTTTGGCGGTCGCGCGCGGCGTTTGAACGCGTGCCTCATGGGGTGTGTGGCAAAGCGGCTTGCTTTCATCGGGTTGGAGGCGGTCTTTGGCGGTGGCGCGGTGATCCGTCGCATGATGTCCATGGCCGCCACACTGAGGGCGAGACGCGAGGGGGCGGCCAGATAGAGCGTTTCCCATTCGGGGCCAAAGGCGGATTTGAACCGGCGCAAACCGGACGCGCCGGATTTTGCGAGCATCTTGGTGCGCAGGTGCGCGAGCAGCGGGTTTGCATCCGGCCCCGCCCATGGCACGGCGGCGAGAGAGACGCGCGGACACCCGTAGGCCTTGGCGGTCTCGATGGCATCGACGATCAGCTGTTGGATCGTGCCGTCAGGAGCCTCATCGGTTTGGCGCATCAGATCGAGGGTCATTTCCGCGCGGGTCTCATGGAAGGTGACAAAGGCCACAAGGCGCGTATCGCGGTAGGCCAGAAACACACGTTGGCACGTCACATAGTCGCGTTGATATGTCCCCATGGAAAAGCCGCGCTCGCCGCCGCGGGCCTCTTTCCACGCTTGTGCCACGCGGTCCATGTCATCAAGGGGCAAGACGCGTCCGCCCTCGCATGTGGTGATCTGTGCCTCCGCGACTTTGCGCAAGACACGGCGCAACTGTCGGCGGCTTGATCCGTCGATGGAAAAGGTCGCGGGCGTGATCCATGCCTCTTGGCCGGTGGGAATGACGGCCCATCCCGCACGGCGCGCAGAGGCGGCCATACGCTTCCCGCATTTGTAGATCGCGGGCATTCTGAACCGGTCGCGCGCGGTGCGGGTCAGGGCGTCACGGGCCGCTTTGGGGCATCCTGTGCGCGCTAACGGGTCCGATAGCATCACAAGCGATTGTCCAATGGGCGCGGCCAAGGCCACAGCGATGTCGGTGTCATCGCGTAGGACGGAAAAATCACGTGTGCGCAAGAGGTTGGCCTCGGCGCGGGGGGCAAAGAACACTTGGCGTTCCAACTCGGGTGGCAAAAACGGCGAATGGGACGTGCGCAAGAGGCGCGGCTCTGTGGCGAGGTTGCACTTGCGCGGCCCGAGCACGACAATCACCGCCGACAGCGCCGCAGGGAGTAAATAATACACGGCGCGAAACGCCAAGACCGAGCCAAGCAACACTTCGAGCGGGATCGCGGGCAACAGATTGGCTAACGTGGCCTCGAACGGGCCAACCCCGCCAGGGGTCGAGCCGATGAGTCCCGCGCCAAGGGCAAACAAATAGGCCGAAATCGCTTGTGCAATCGAGACGGCAACGTCTGGTGGCAGCAGAATGAAGAACGTGGCACCTGCGAATATGGTATCAATCCCCGCAAGACCCACAACCGTGGCCATGGTGCGCAGGGAGGGCCACGGCATGCGCACGAGGGGCGCGGGGGGGTAGACGGAGAGCGCGGCCATGGTGCCGGCAAGAGCAATGGCAAGGGTGGCCAATGTCTTCATCCACGGTAATTCGGGTTGCAGGAGCAACACCGCGAGAGCCGCAACAATTGCCCATCCTGCCAAAAACGAGAGCGCCACCGCCCCTGAGAGGCGCAACGACTGCCACAGGGTCAGTTCGGGCAAAAGACGCCACCGGATCAAACTGCCAGTGAGAGCGCCAAAGCCCAAGAATTGCGAAAGGCCAATGGCGGCAATTCCCGTGCGGCGCGCGGCGCGGCGTGAAATCCCTGTATCGAGTTGGGCATGCAGCACAGCATCATAGCGCCCCACCGCCCAAAAACTAATGGCGGCAAAGACCAGCGATAGCGCCCAATTGGCAGGGGCGATATCACGGGCTGCGGCGTGTATAGCCCCAAGATCAAGCGCTGCGGCATGATCCCAAAACACCCATCCCATCACCACGACCATCCCTAGCGGGATCACCTGTTTGCGCGCAAGGTCACGCCACCTGACACCCGTCCCGCCGTGCCCGACAAAAGAGGCATCTGACGGAAGGGGCCGATTGGGTGCGGGCACCTCGGTGACGGCACTTTGGTCAAGAGAAACGTGGCGCATAGCCTGTGGCGTGCTCCGATACGGGATATGTTGAGACACAGCTATAGATATCCATTCGCGAAGATCGGGTTAACTGGAGGGCGATCGTTTGGGGAGATTTGCGCGCAGGGGCAGGTGAGCGGGGCGCGGTGGACGATCCTGCACAGGTTTGCGGCGTGACGGGCGCAGGTTTGCGCAATCAGCGGCAAGGCAGCGGTCGCCAAAACAGTCTGGCAAAGCGCGAACACACAAAAGACCCGCAGATGAGTGCGGGTCTTGTTTTTACGGGCGCTTTAAGCGCGCCCTCTAAGAGCCGCCTGTTTAGTGCTCTTCGAACAGTTGGGTTTTGGCAATGGCGAGACAGTTGGCGCGTTTGGCGCGGATCTCGTCATCCGTGGCTTTATCGCCAAGATCGCCTGCAACTTTGCGGATCACATCGTCGTGGCCGGCTTCTTCGAAATCGGCTTTGATCACTTCGAGGGCGTATGCATCCGCGTCAGCGCCGGTTTTGCCGAGCATTTCAGCGGCCCAAAGACCCAACAATTTGTTGGCGCGGGCATCAGCCTTGAACACCATTTCGGCGTCATGGGCGAATTTGTTTTCAAAGGCGGATTCGCGTTCGTCGAACGTGGACATGGTGTTCTGTCTCCCCAGATTGGATGTTATCGTATTATATGACCGCCCAAGCCCGCAGGTTCAAGACGCGAATTGTCGATTGCCGCCGATGATCCTTGGGCGCATGCGGTGCGGATCGCGTCTATCAGGGCGCGCGGCCAAGCACGCGTCCTTGCCCCTGCGGCCCCCTTGGCCTAAAGATCGCCTAACGATGGCGCTCTCTCGTGATTCTGCGCCGTGCAATCTATTGGAGGCCCATATGGCGCGCCGTAAAAAGATTTACGAAGGCAAAGCAAAGACACTCTATGAGGGTCCAGAGCCAGGCACCATTGTTCAGTATTTCAAAGACGATGCGACCGCGTTCAATGCCGAAAAGCGCGCGACCATCGAGGGCAAGGGGGTGTTGAACAACCGCCTGTCCGAGTTCTTTATGAACGGGTTGACCAATCTTGGTATTCCCAACCACTTTATCCGCCGTCTCAACATGCGCGAGCAGCTGTGCCGCCAGTGTGAGATTGTCCCGCTCGAAGTGATCGTGCGCAACTATGCCGCGGGTTCGATGTCCAAGCGTCTGGGGATCGAAGAGGGCACACGACTGCCCCGTCCGATCATCGAGTTCTCTTATAAGGATGACGCACTGGGCGATCCGCTCGTGCCTGAAGAATACATCATTGCCTTTGGGTGGGCCTCACAACAGGACATGGACGATATCGTCGCCTTGGCCCTGCGGGTGAATGATTACCTGTCGGGTGTGATGTACGGTGTTGGCATCAAACTGGTTGATTTCAAAATCGAGATCGGTCGCGTTTGGGATGGTGATTTCATGCGCCTGATCGTGGCTGACGAAATTTCGCCTGACAGCTGTCGTTTGTGGGACATCGAAAGCGGGCAGAAGCTCGACAAAGATGTGTTTCGCCGCGACTTGGGCAATCTCACCGATGCCTATACCGAAGTGGCGCGCCGCCTTGGCGTTTTGCCGACGAATGGCCCTGTTGCCAATGGCGACAAGCCGACACTGATTAACTGATCCTAAAGACAAGAAGGTTTGACCCTATGAAAGCCCGCGTACACGTTATGCTGAAAACCGGTGTTCTGGACCCACAAGGCGCCGCCGTGCAACATGCACTTGGTGCGCTGGGGTTTGCAGGCGTCAACGAAGTGCGCCAAGGTAAGGTGATCGAACTTGATCTGGCGGATGGCACGTCCGAGGACACGATCAAGGACATGTGCGAGAAACTCCTCGCCAACACTGTGATCGAGGGCTACTCGGTCGAGCTGCTGTAAGCACGCCGACATCTCACTCTCTCAATGAGCCGCTCCATTCGGGGCGGCTTTTTGTTTGCGCAGGTCTTGTTTGCGCACAGGGGGAGTTGCACGTTGTGGCGTTGACGGATGCGAGGTGGCGCGCAAAGGTGGTGTGACGCCACTCACCTTAGGAGACCCCAATGCGCGCAGCCGTTTTAAGAGAGTTCAACAAGGATCTGGTGATTGAGGACGTGCCAATGCCAGAGTGTCCGCCTGACGGTGTGGTGCTCAAGGTTCTGGCGTGCGGCGTGTGTCGCTCTGACTGGCACGGCTGGGTTGGAGAGCATCCGCGTATCAAGCCCGGTCAGATTGGCGGACATGAGTATTGTGGCGAGGTGGTCGAGGCGGGGCCAATGGCCACCTATAAACTGGGCGACCGCGTGGTTGCGCCGTTCATTCTGGCCTGTGGCAAATGTCCCGCCTGTCACTCCGGCCATTCCAACACCTGTCCCGATCAACGTTTGCCGGGCTTTATTGAGCCGGGGGCGTTTGCGCAATATGTCGCGGTGCCGTTTGATCACAACCTGACCTTGTTGCCCGAGGGGCTATCGCCCACGGTTGCGGCGGGGCTTGGCTGTCGTGTCACAACCGCGTGGCACGCGTTGACCGACCGTGCGGCTCTGATGGGCGGGGAATGGTTGGCGGTGCATGGCACGGGCGGGGTCGGCCTATCTGCGGCTTTGCTTGGCAAAGCGCTCGGCGCGCGGGTGATCGCCGTGGATATTGTCCAAGACAAGCTGGATCACGCTGTGGGCTTGGGCATTGATTACGGCGTGAACGCGTCTGGTGGCGATGTCGCCGCACAGATCAAGGAGATCACGGGCGGCGGGGCGCATGTCTCCGTCGAGGCCTTGGGGATCAACCAGACTGTGCAGGCCTCCATCGATTGTCTGCGCCCACTGGGGCGTCACGTACAGGTTGGGATGCCCGTGGGCCACACCGCGACGATGCAAATCAATATGAACACGGTCTACATGGGCAATCTGGCGCTCTATGGCACGCGCGGGATGCCTGCGCACCGCTATCCATCGCTTTTGGCGCTGATTGAGGCGGGCATGGTGGATTTTACGCCTCTCATCGCGCGCGAGATCAAATTGTCGGAAACAGGCCGCGAATTGGCGGCCTTCAACGGTCCAACCCCGCCTGGCGTGGCCGTGATTACCGATTTTCTCAATTGAGAGGCGCGCCATGACGCCAATCCACTTGAACGCGGGGGTGGCCTGCTTTATTGCGGGCGCCAAGACAGACCAATGCGACACCTAAGGGCGCATCCCGCGCCGTTGTACCCCTGCTGACCTATCGGAGACGCCCCATGAAAGCTGCCGTCCTGCAATTCCCCGGTTCGAACTGTGATCGCGATATGGCTGTGGCCCTGCGCAATGCGGGCGCGGATGTCACGATGGTCTGGCATAAGGATGCACAATTGCCAGAGGGGCTTGATATTGTCGGTGTTCCGGGTGGATTTTCCTACGGCGATTATTTGCGTTGCGGGGCCATTGCGGCCAACTCGCCGATCACCACCGCGCTCAAGGCGCATGTGGAGCGCGGCGGCTATGCCTTTGGGATTTGTAACGGCTTTCAGGTGCTGACCGAGGCAAAACTCTTGCCCGGTGCGTTGCTGCGCAACCAAGGCGTCAAATACATCTGCAACACCCAAGAGTTGATCGTCGAGACCACCGATAGCGCCTATACCTTCGAGTATGCACAGGGTCAGCGTATCCAGATCCCGATTGCCCACCACGATGGCAATTACACCGCCGACAAAGAGACGCTTGACCGTCTTGAGGGCGAGGGCCGTGTGGCGTTCCGCTATGGGGCCAACCCCAACGGCTCCGACCGCGACATTGCGGGGATTTTGTCCGAGAACCGCCGCGTGCTTGGCATGATGCCTCACCCCGAGCGGGCCGCCGAGGCAGCGCAGGGCAATGAGGACGGCAAAGCGTTCTTTACCTCCTTGCTCTCGGCTGTTGTCAGCGCCTGATCCGAGCGACTACCCCGCGACCTCACATCCAACCCCGCCGCGATCTCTCTGATCCCAAGCGGAAAACCGCCAGATCACTGGGCGGGGCGCAAAACCCGTCTCGCTACCTCTTGCAGGTCCGGCGCGCTCCTGCGTAACGTCCGCATATGAGTGAACACGGGCTTTCAACGCCAAACGGCACCGCAGAGGTATCCGACGCGTCTTTGACGTGGCTCGGACGTTTGGCGATCGCGGGGTTTGTGGCGGTGGCGATCGCGGTTGTGTGGTTTTCGAACCTGCTGCTGACAGAGCGCTATACAATTCTGACCCGCAACCGCGCCGAGGTTCGTCAGGCGCTCTATGCCGGCAACTTGATCTCCGAATTACAGCGCAATTCTATTGTGCCGCTGTTGTTGTCGCGTGACCCTGTTTTGGCCTCGGCTTTGTCGACGGACGATTATGTCACGACCTCGCAGCACCTGATCACCTATGTGGATGAAATTGGCGCAGCATCTTTGCTATTGCTCGATGAGTCTGGCCGCGTTGTGGCCGCGACCGACCGTGCCGAGTTGGGCCGAAACGGACGTTTGAGCCCATATTTCGTTGATGCGTTGCGCTCGAATGACACCACATTTAAGGCGGCAAAACTCGACAGCGGGGCGTATGAGTTCACTTATGCGCGCCGCATTGAGGTGGGCGGTGTTCTAGCGGGTGTGATCGTGGTCGAGGTGGATTTGGCCAAGTTTGAAACCCAGTGGGCGAGTATTTCGGACGCTGTTTTGGTGGTCAATTCCGAGGGCGATATCATCCTGTCGACCGAGCCGAAATGGCGCGCACGCAAAGAGGCGGAGGCCTTGGACGTGCGTGACGCACCCACGGCGATAGAGCGGGCGCTGCGGGCCACTTCGGAATGGTCCAACCCCGCGCCTGAGGTCTATTTGGGCGGTGAGGCCGTGATGCGGTTGGAAAGCCGTATCCCGTTTCGCGGGTGGCGCATGGCGTCCTTTACCACGTACACCTCTGTGCGTGAGCGGGTGAACGGGGTTCTTGCCCTTGAGATTATGGGGTTTGCGATCCTGCTGTCGCTCGGGTTCTATCTAACGTCGCGGCGCGCGGTCTCTCGTGCGGGTCTATTTCAACGCGAAAGTGCCGAATTGCGCCAGTTGAACACACGGTTGCAGCGTGAGATTTCGGAGCGCAAGCGGGCGGAAAAGAACCTTGAGGTTGCCGAGCAAACCCTTGCACAATCAAGTAAATTGGCCGTTTTGGGGGAGATGTCGGCGGCGGTCAGTCACGAGTTGAACCAACCGCTTGCGGCGATGAAGACCTATCTGGCGGGGGCGAAATTGCTGTTGCAGCGCAAGCGCCCTGATGAGGCCTTGGCGTCCTTTGGCCGTGTCGATGATCTGATCGAGCGGATGGCGGCAATCACCAAGCAGTTGAAGTCCTACGCCCGTAAGGGATCGGAGCACCTTGAGCCGATTGATTTGCGCGATTGTGTCAATGCGGCCATGTCGATGATGGAGCCGCAAATGCGCCAACGCGCGGTGGAGATCACGCGGACCTTGCCGCCTGAACCGGTTGTGGTCGACGGGGACCGTGTGCGCCTTGAACAGGTGCTCGTAAACCTGCTGCGCAACGCGTTTGATGCGGGTAAAACCGCGCCCGATCCACAGATCGATATTATTGTTGCAGGGGGGGCACATGCCTCTGTGTCGGTGCGCGATAACGGGTCTGGGATTGAAGATCTCGATACTTTGTTCGAGCCGTTTTACACCACCAAAGCTCCTGGGGACGGGGTAGGGCTTGGCCTTGCGATTTCGTCGGGCATTGTGACCGAGCTTGGCGGACGTTTGACCGCGCACAACCGACCCTCGGGCGGCGCGGTGTTCGAGATGATCCTCCCCTTGTCCAAACAGGACGAGGATGATGACGATGCGCAGACGCCAAGCGTGCGCGCGGCGGAATGATCCGCTCTGCGCGTGTTGTGAATTTAGAATTTTAAGACCTCAAAGAGGAAGTGACCAATGGCCAGTGCAATGAAAATCGCGATTGTGGATGACGAACAGGACATGCGCCAGTCGATCAGCCAGTGGCTCGCCCTGTCGGGGTTTGACACCGAAACCTTTGCCAGTGCCGAGGACGCGGTGAAGGGACTTGGTCCCGATTACCCCGGCGCCGTGATCACCGATATCAAGATGCCCGGCATGGACGGGATGCAGTTCCTCAAGAAGCTGATGAGCGTGGATAGCGGGTTGCCCGTCATTATGATCACAGGCCACGGCGATGTGCCGATGGCGGTGGAGGCGATGCGCATTGGCGCGTTTGATTTCCTTGAAAAACCGTTCAACCCCGACCGGATGACCGAACTGGCCAAAAAGGCCACGAATGCGCGGCGTCTGACCCTTGATAACCGCGCGTTGCGCCGTGAATTATCGGGGGGCACGGGGATTATGAACAAGCTCATCGGCGCGTCCGATGTGATGGAGCGGCTGCGCGAGGATATTTTGGACCTCGGTCAAGCCGACAGCCATGTGTTGATTGATGGCGAGACGGGCACGGGCAAGACCCTTGTCGCGCACGCGCTGCACGCAGTGGGCGCGCGGGCCTCTAAAAAGTTCGTTATGTTCTCATGCGCGGGACGCGAAGAGGCGGAGTTGTCCAAGCGTTTGTTTGGCCCTGATCCCGATGGCGCGGCGCAACCGCTGATCGAGGAGGCCCGTGGCGGCACTTTGGTAATCGAGGATATAGAGGCGCTGTCCGAAGGATTGCAGGCGCGTCTGCTCACATGGATCAACGAGCAAGGCACACCGCCCGAAACCCGTGTGATCGCGATTTGTAACTTGCAAGAGCAGGGGCGCACCTGCGAAAGCGCCCTGCGTCCCGATCTCTATTTCCGTCTGGCCGCGATGAAAATCACCACGCCGCCGCTGCGGTCACGCGGCGAGGATATCTTGTCGTTGTTCACCCAGTTGAGCCAACAGTTCTCCGAGGAATACGGCTGTGACGCGCCCGAGATCGCCGCACAAGAGGCCGCGCAATTGTTGCAAGCCCCGTGGCCGGGCAACATCCGCCAGTTGATCAATGTGGCCGAACGTGCCGTGTTGCAATCGCGGCGCGGGTCGGGGTCGATTGCCTCCTTGCTCTTGGCCGAGGACGATTCCGCGGAGGCCCAAACCATGACCACGGACGGCAAACCGCTCAAGGAATATGTCGAGGCGTTCGAGCGGATGTTGATCGATAACACCATGCGCCGCCACAAAGGATCGATCGTGGCGGTGATGGACGAGTTGTGTCTGCCACGGCGGACATTGAATGAGAAAATGGCCAAATACGGCCTGCAACGGTCCGACTATTTGGGATAGCGGGCCGCGCGCCGATGTGGCGCCACGCCTAGATGTGGTCGCCCGTCCGTGATCGCCCCCTGTGGATAAAACGGGCGCGCACGAAATTGCGTGTTGTGTTCATGGGGTTGGATCACTACTGATAGGGGACGCAGGTCTCGTATAACGCCACCTTTGGGTTCGTTTTAACGGGAAACCGCGACGAAAGATTCGCTGCATACGTGTGCAGGACGCGACCTTGACCCCGTGAATGAGCGGGCAGGTCCACCGCCCGTAGCGCAGACCGATACCGCCCCACGGCATGACAAAACCGTTTGGCAATGAACGCTCGAACCCACGCTAAAACGGGAACGGGATCTTAAAATGGGCGACGGGTGGCACGGTGTCACACGGACGCCGGAGAAAAACGCGATGCAACGCGCAGAGGCAAATAGAGAGCAAGTGACGGGCGTTTTCGCCCGCGCGCTCTTGCCCGCGCATTCGCTCGCCCCTGACAATCACCCGAACCTGCACTCCTTGGCGCTTGCGCTGGAGGGTTCACTTTTGGGTGTCGAAAGACAATTATGGCTAAAAAAATGCTTATCGATGCCACCCACGCGGAAGAGACCCGCGTTGTGGTGGTCGACGGAAACAAGGTTGAGGAATTCGACTTTGAATCGGAAAACAAACGTCAGCTCGCTGGCAACATCTATCTCGCAAAAGTAACACGAGTCGAACCCTCGCTTCAGGCGGCGTTCATTGATTATGGCGGAAACCGTCACGGATTCCTCGCGTTTTCCGAGATTCACCCTGATTATTACCAAATCCCTGTGGCAGACCGTGAGGCCCTGCTCAAAGAGGAAATGGAATACGCCAAACAGCAAGAAGAAGAAGATGAAGAGCGCGAAAAGTCCAAGCGCGGTGGCGGTCGTCGTCGTCGCACCTCGTCTTCGCGTTCGCGCGGCCAATCTGTAGCCGCCGATGCCGTGTCGGGTGATGCGGTGGAGACCAAAGAGGTCGACGCCCCATCCGATGCTGCGCCAAGTGGTGAAGGTTCAAGTGGTGAAGCGGCCTCAGATAACGGTGCAACCGGCGTCAAAGGCATGGACGTGTATGAGCCGGAAGCCTCCGAAGCGGATGCGCTGATTGCAGACGACCACGCGCCCGCAGACGAACACGCGCCCGTAGACGAGGGCACATCGCCCGCGTTTGCGGTGGCAGATACGCCCGTTGAAGAACCCGTTGAGGATGACGCCTCTGAGGATCAGTCCGGTGAGGATCAGTCCGACGACAATGATGATGACGATGCTCAAAGTGCTGCAGACAAAGACGATGACATCGAAAGCGTGGCCGACGATGACACCGCCGAAGAGGTGCGCCGCGTGCGTAAACCCCGTCCGCGCCGTTACAAAATCCAAGAAGTTGTAAAAGTCCGTCAAATTCTGTTGGTTCAGGTCGTTAAGGAAGAGCGCGGCAACAAAGGCGCGGCTTTGACCACCTACCTGTCGCTTGCGGGTCGCTACTGTGTCTTGATGCCAAACACCGCGCGCGGGGGCGGCATTTCACGCAAAATCACCAATGTGGCCGACCGTAAGAAACTCAAAGAGATTGCCCAAGAGATCGACGTGCCACAAGGTGCGGGTCTGATTGTGCGCACTGCTGGCGCACAACGCACCAAGACCGAGATCAAACGCGACTATGATTACCTCAAGCGTATGTGGGAGCAGATTCGCGAGTTGACGCTCAAATCCACCGCGCCCGCGAAAATCTACGAAGAGGGCGACCTTATCAAACGCTCGATCCGCGATCTTTATTCGAAAGAGATCGACGAGGTCATCGTTGAGGGCGAGGGCGGGTTCCGCATCGCCAAAGACTTCATGCGGATGATTATGCCGACCCACGCCAAAAACGTGATCAACTACAAAGAGCAACTGCCGTTGTTCGCCCGTTATCAGGTCGAAACCTACCTTGGTTCGATGTTCAACCCGACTGTTCAACTCAAATCGGGTGGCTACATCGTCATCGATTGGACCGAGGCGCTTGTCGCCGTTGACGTCAACTCGGGACGTGCGACCAAAGAAGGCTCGATTGAGGACACCGCGCTCAAGACCAACCTAGAGGCCGCCGAAGAGGTGGCCCGTCAGGCCCGTCTGCGCGACCTTGCGGGTCTGATCGTGATCGACTTTATCGACATGGAAGATCGCCGCAACAACGCGGCCGTTGAAAAACGTCTCAAGGATCATTTGAAAACCGACCGTGCGCGCATCCAAGTGGGCCGCATTTCGGGCTTTGGTTTGCTTGAAATGTCGCGTCAACGTCTGCGTCCGGGCATGTTGGAAGCCACGACACAGCCGTGTCACCACTGCCACGGTACGGGTCTGATCCGCTCTGATGACAATATGGCGCTCACGATCCTGCGCCAGTTGGAGGAAGAGGGCACACGCAAACGCTCGCGCGAAGTGCTGCTTAAGGCGCCGGTTGCGGTCATCAACTATT
>NZ_CBFHKW010000011.1:0-7798 GCF_965656515.1 Celeribacter marinus | reverse complement strand
TTGGTGAACTACAAACGCGAGGCGATTGCGCTGATTGAAAGCCGCTATGGCATGGCTGTGCGTCTTGAGGCTGATCCGTTCATGATTTCGCCTGATTTTTCCATCGAGAAATTCAAGACTGCGACCCGTGTGATCAAGCCTGAAGCCACCAATGTGATTTCGGCATCCTCTGCGTTGATGTCTCAGATCGATGATGAGACGGACGCCGATGAGGACGAAGTCGAGGCCGAAGATGACGCAACTGACGCGGCACAGTCCGATAATGCGACATCATCCGAGGCGGGTGATGACGAGCAGCAGCCCAAAAAGCGCCGTCGTCGTCGTCGCCGCCGCCGCAAGTCCGGTGAGGGCGATGAAAACGGTGAGAACGGTGATACGAGCGAAGCGGGTGACAGCGATGCCGCGTCCGAGCCAGCACAAGAGCAAGCCTCTGAGCAAGGTGTTGATGGCACGTCCGAGGACAAGCCAAAGCGCCGCCGTAGCCGCTCACGCTCGCGCCGGTCTGGGTCTGCCGCTGATGTCACTGCGCCAGATGCTGGTACATCTGGTGAGGCAGCGCCTGTTGAGGCTGCACCCGAGGCTCCAGTTGTGGCAGACGCGCCAAGTGAGAAGCCAAAGCGGTCACGCTCACGTGCAAAGAAAGCTGATGCGGTGACAACCGATGCCGTGTCTGGAGATGCCGTGTCTGCGGACGCCGCACCTGTTGCTGATGCACCGGCGCAAGAGACGCCCAAGCCAAAGCGCAAGCGCCGCACCAAAGCCGAGATCGAGGCCGAAAAAGCGGCGAAAGACGCGGGTACGGATGTGAAAGCGGACGAGGCCCCAAAGCCAAAGCGCAAACGCCGTAGCAAAGCCGAAATCGACGCAGAGAAAGCCGCCAAAGCAGCCGCTCAAGAGCCGGTTGTCGCCGAGACGGTTGTGCCAGACGCGCCTAAAGCGGAGCCTGTGAAGGTTGAGGCCCCCGTTGTGGAGGCTGAGGTTGCACCTGCTCCTGCTCCCGCAGCGGAACCGGTTGTGGACGCCAAGCCAAAACCCAAGCGCAAGGGGTGGTGGAGCCTCGGCTAATCATCGCGCTCTACAAGTCATTGAATGGCTCGCCCCATCCGGGCGGGCCGTTTTCTTTTGGGCTGTTACAGAGAAAAACGCGAATGTGACATGCCGCGACAAAGCCGACACTTTGCATGGGCCGCAATCCGTGGCATGAGCTAGATTATGTTTGGAATTGACCTCTTTGACGCCTCTTTGCTGCCTGCCATGTTCGTGGCCCTTGCCGCCGGTATTGCGTCCTTTATTAGCCCCTGTGTCTTGCCGATTGTACCGCCGTATTTGGCGTATATGTCGGGGATTTCGATGGGTGAGATGCAAGAGGGAAAAGCCGCGCGCAAGGCAATCGGCCCCGCGATTATGTTCGTGCTCGGCCTGTCCACAGTGTTTTTGTTCCTCGGATTTACGGCCTCGGTGTTCGGGACATTTTTCTTGCAAAATCAGGTGCTTTTCGGGCGTATCTCAGGTGGTGTGATCGTTATTCTCGGGCTGCATTTTCTCTCTGTCTTTCGGATTCCTATTTTGGACCGCGAGGCGCGGCTTGATGCGGGTGATCGTGGCGGGTCGGCGTTCGGGGCCTATTTGCTTGGCCTTGCATTCGCCTTTGGCTGGACGCCATGCATTGGCCCGCAATTGGGCGCCATTTTGTCCATCGCGGCGCAGGAGGGGTCATTGACCCGCGGCACCACGTTGCTTGCCGTCTATGCCTTTGGACTTGGGGTGCCGTTTTTACTGTCAGCCTTGTTCATCACCCGTGCCATGTCGGTGATGAATCGCCTCAAACGCCACATGGGTGTGATTGAAAAGGCAATGGGTGCGTTGTTGGTGCTCGTGGGTCTTATGCTTTTGACGGGGGCGTTTTCGCGTTTGTCCTATTGGTTGCTTGAAACATTTCCCGCGCTTGCCGCCCTTGGGTGAGTTGCGTCTGAGCAACGGGTGACCCTGCGCGATAAAACCGCTTAATATCGCCGCAATTGTGGGCTAACCTGAGCCAAATAACCAGTAAGGCCAGAGCGTTATGAGCGATCAGCGGACACAAGAGGTCAAACGACGCAGGGTGTTCTACATCTCTGGCTATGACCCCATTCCGCCACGCCGCTACCGCGAATTATACCGCAAAGAGAGCGCTAAGCAGGCGGAAATTTCCGACTACTCGATCGCTATTTCGCCCAAATCAGGCGCGCGGTTCGGGTGGTCGGTTGAGAGCGACATCGACGGGGCGCAGGTCCACAGCGAGATCGATGTGTTGGTGTGGTCCGACATCGTCCAAGAGAGCATGGACGCAGGGATTTTGCGCACCTATGGCGTGTTGGCCAGAACGGCATGGACCTATATCTCGACGGGCGCATTGTTTCGTCTGATGCGATTGCGCAAAGGACCGGTGATTGCCGCGCTCTATCCCGTGGCGATGCTCACGATCCAAGCGCTTTTGGCCTTGGGTGTTTTTGTCGCGTGCCTCGCTTTTGGTGCGCGGTTTGGCGGTGCAGGTCGGGTCATTGGCGCGGCATTGGGCGCAGGGCTCGGTGGTGCGCTGTTGCGGTGGTTCAAAAAGCAAGACGGCAAGTTTTTCGCCTATTATCTGATGCATGATTACGGGTTCTCGGCGCGGTGGCGCGGGGCCGATCCGCCCGCATTGACCGACCGTATGGCGCAATTTCGCGCCGCGATTGCACAGGCACTGCATGAGGAGTGGGACGAAGTTCTGGTCGTCGGGCATTCATCGGGCGCACATCTTGGCATCGCGGTTTTGGCCGATCTGATCCGCAGGGGGGAGGTGCCAAATCAGGGGCCGACCCTCGCGTTTTTGACCCTTGGCCAAGTGGTGCCGATGGTGTCGTTCTTACCCGAGGCCAAGGTGTTGCGCCGCGATCTGGCCTATCTGTCCGCCACGGATGCGCTGTTTTGGCTCGATGTCACGGCGCCTGGGGATGGCTGTGCCTTTGCGTTATGTGATCCGGCGGGCGTGACGGGGGTGGCCCCCGAGGGTCAAACCGGCCCGCTCGTGATCTCGGCAGCCTTTACGCAAACGCTCAAACCCGACACATGGAAGCGGTTGCGGTGGCGGTTTTTCCGTCTACATTTCCAATACTTATGTGCCTTTGATAATCCAATTGTTTACGACTACTTCAAGGTGACAGCGGGGCCTCAAACCCTGCGTGCGCGCTTTGGCGCGGTGCCTGCCTCACCAAGCCGGATCACGCGCACGGTCAACACATTTACGGACAGTGCCCCATGAGTGATCGCGCCAAGTTTACCCCGCCAAAACCCGCAGCACGTCCCGAAAAGACGAGCCTGCGCAATTATTTGCGACTGTTTCGCAAGGACATTCTTTCGGCGCAGCCCGCGAAATTGTACCGCGCGTGGATGGCGGAATTCAAAACCCCGTTCTTTCGGTCCTTTCTGGTCAATCAGCCCGATCTGGTCAAAACGGTGCTCAATACGCGGCCGATGGAGTTTCCCAAATCCAACCGCATCGCCGAGGGGTTGCGCCCGCTGTTGGGCAACTCGGTGTTTTTGACCAATGGCGAGACGTGGTTGCGGCAACGGCGCATCATCGACCCTGCGTTCGAGGGCGGGCGGATCAAAGATGCGTTCCCCGCGATGCTTGCGGCGGGGCACGATATGGTGGCGCGCCTTGGCGAGATGCACGGCGGGTTTGATGTCGAGCCGCATACGAGCCACGCGGCGGCGGATGTGATTTTTCGCAGCCTGTTTTCCATCCCGATCACGGATGACACGGCCCGCGCGGTGTTTCATGCGTTCCAAACCCATCAAAAGGCGCAACCCATTTTGAACCTTGCGGCGTTTATCCCGCTGCCCAAATGGGTGCCACGGTTTCATTCGCGCGAGACAAAGCGCACGGCGCGGGTCATTCGTGGATTGATCACCCGATTGACGCGCGAACGTATGGCGCAGATCGCGGCGGGCACGGCTCCCGATGATCTAGCGACGAAGATTATGACCACGGCCGATCCGCAGACGGGTGCGCGGTTTGATACGGACGAAATGGTCGATCAGGTCGCGATCTTTTTTCTTGCAGGACATGAGACATCGGCCTCGGCGCTTGCGTGGGCGTTGTGGCTATTGGCGGCCAATCCCGATGTGGCGGACCGAGTGGCGGCAGAGGGGGCGGCCCTTGGCGATGCCCCGACGTTTTCCGATCTGTCGAAGCTGCGATATACGAAGGACGTGTTTCGCGAGACCCTGCGGCTCTATCCGCCCGTGCCGATGATGGTGCGCGAGGCCGCATGTCCCGAGCATTTTCGCGACCGCGATGTCCCCAAGGGCAGCCAGATCGTGCTGAGCCCGTGGCATTTGCAACGCCATGAGCGGTTCTGGGAGGATGCCGATGTGTTCGATCCTGACCGCTTCAAGACTGACAATGGCAAGCAATGCCTGCGCGATGCATTTATCCCGTTTTCGAGCGGGGCACGGGTCTGTCCGGGGGCAGGGTTCGCGATGGTCGAGGGACCATTGATCCTCGCGCTTGTGGCGCGGGCGTTTCACCTGTCGACACTGGCGCAGCACACACCTGTGCCCGTGGCACATTTGACGGTACGCGCGCAAAACGGGATATGGATCAGCTGTACCAAACGCGATGCATCCAACGCGGCCTTGGTGTGAAACACGCGTCCTATGGGGAAATGGTTTTGCAGAATGCGGTCCCTGACTGAGGCGCAGTGGCTTGAGTTTCCGAAACGGGCGTCCTACACATTTCAAGACTGCCATATGAAAAGGACCGTCGGCTCATGCGCGTGAATAAAGATCTCATCGACACAATCGGGAACACCCCTTTGATCCGTTTGAACGGACCGTCCGAAGCGACGGGCTGTGAGATCCTCGGCAAGGCGGAATTCCTCAACCCTGGGCAATCGGTCAAAGATCGCGCGGCGCTCTACATCATTCAAGATGCGGTAGAGAAGGGCTTGCTCAAACCCGGCGGGACAATCGTTGAGGGCACAGCGGGCAATACGGGTATTGGTCTGGCGCTCGTCGGGGCGTCTCTTGGCTTTAAAACCGTGATTGTTATTCCTGAGACGCAATCTCAGGAGAAAAAGGATATGATCCGTTTGGCAGGGGCCGAATTGGTCCAAGTGCCTGCGGCGCCTTACAAGAACCCCAATAACTATGTGCGCTACTCCGAGCGGTTGGCCAAAGAGTTGGCGCGGACCACCAACGAGGGTGTGATTTGGGCCAACCAGTTCGACAATGTGGCCAACCGTCAGGCGCATATCGAGACCACAGGTCCCGAGATTTGGGAGCAAACAAGCGGTAACGTCGATGGCTTTATCTGTGCGGTTGGGTCTGGCGGCACGCTTGCGGGTGTTGGCATGGCGCTACAGCCCAAGGGGGTCAAAATCGGTTTGGCTGATCCGATGGGGGCGGCCCTTCATAGCTATTACACCACGGGCGAGTTGAAATCCGAAGGCAGCTCCATCACCGAAGGCATCGGACAGGGGCGCATCACCGCCAACCTCGAAGGCTTCAAACCGGATTATTCCTATCAGGTCACCGACAAAGAGGCCTTGCCCGTTGTGTTTGATTTGCTCAGCGATGAGGGGCTTTGCCTTGGCGGCTCATCTGGCATCAACGTTGCGGGTGCGATGAAAATGGCGCGTGAGATGGGGCCAGGTCACCGGATCGTCACTATTCTTTGCGACTACGGGACACGCTATCAGTCGAAATTGTTTAATCCCGAGTTCTTGAAAGAAATGGGGTTGCCGGTGCCGCATTGGCTGGACCGCGTCCCACAAGTGCTCCCTGACGTTTACGAGGGCTAATGCGCCACACCATTCGCGATGTCGTCTCACGGCTGTTTTTGATCATCCTCCTGTGTCTGCCGTTGCATGCGGCGGCACAGGACATTTTCGCGCCTGATTATGAGACGTGGGCCACCGTTGCATCGCGTGCCGAGGCCGCAGTCGAAGCTGGGGCGGCGCAAGACGCGGACCTTGAGGCGCTGCGTACCGAATTGGCGACATGGCGCAGTCAGTTTCTCGACGCCAAGGCCACAAATGCGGCGCGGATCGATACGGTTCGCGCCCAGATTGCGGCCCTTGGCGCGGCCCCTGCGGACGGGGGCGAAGAGGCGGCGGATCTGGCCGCACGGCGCGCAGAGTTGAACGGGCAACTGGACCGTGCTCTTGCACCGGTTTTGAGTGCCGAAGAGGCCTTTACCCGTGCGGACGGTCTCATCGGTGAGATTGATGCGGTTTTGGTAGCGCGCCAAACCGATGCGCTCATGGCGCTTGGCCCAAGCCCGCTTAACCCTGTGATCTGGCCGAAAGCCATTGCGGATATCACAGCAACGGGTCTTTTGATGTGGAGCGATTTGGTCACTCCGGCGACCACCGCACAAGGTATCGCCACGCTCAAATCAAACGCGGCTGCGATTGTTTTGTCCACGCTGCTTGGTGTCGTGTTGATTTTGCGCGGTCGGGTGTGGTCATTGCGTGCCTCAAACCGTGTTCAACGCATTGTCACAGGACAGGCGGGGCGCGGTGTCTCCGATATTGTCGGATCGTTGGGTTTGGTGATTTTACCGGTCATGGGGCTATTCTTTTTGACGGTTGCCGCGTTATCCTCCGATATTGTCGGCCCGCGCGCGGAGGCGTTTTTCACCGTCTTGCCGTCCATTGGGTTTTTCTATTTCAGCGCGCGGTGGTTGGCCGCGCGCGTGCTTGGGGCGACAGAAACATCTGCGCCGCTTTTTGATCTCACGCCAATACAAATCCGCGAAGCCTCGGGGCACTTGGCGCTGATGGGGGTCATGAGCGGTGTAAGGATCCTGCTCGATGCTTTGGCGCGCATTGATGATTATTCGGCGGCCACGCTCAACGTTTTGTCTTACCCGCTCGTGGTATTGACGGCTTTGTCACTGTTTCGGTTCGGTCAGATCCTTGCGGCTTCCTCACGGCGTCAAACGATCACGAACGACACGGCTGAGGGCGATATCAACGCCTCCAAAGGGTTTGTGGCCTTGGTCAGCAACACGGCGGCGCGCGTGTTGCGCCCCGGTGCCGCTATCGCTGTTATTTTGGGCGGCGTTGGATATATGTCCGCCGCCAAAGGCCTTGTTTTTCCTGCGGTGTCGACCTTGGGTCTTTTGGGGCTATTCCTCGTCACCTCGCGTTTGATGTCCGACATCTACGCGGTCGTCACTCGGCGCAGTGAGGGGGCAAGTGAGGGGCTTGTCCCTGTCTTGGTCTCCATCATCCTATTCGCGATATCGCTGCCCTCATTGGCGTTGATTTGGGGGGCGCGCGAAGAACAGCTGTGGGAAGTCTGGGCGCGGATGAAGCAAGGCGTGTCGCTTGGCGATGCGCAGATTTCAATCACCGACTTTTTGACCTTCGCCGTTGTCTTTGTGATCGGGTTCGGGGCCACGCGGTTGCTCAAGGCCGCTTTGTCGCTTTCGGTCCTGCCCAAAACCAAAATCGATAAAGGCGGGCAAAACGCGATTGTTGCGGGTACGGGCTATGTTGGGATCATGTTGTCCGCGATTATCGCCATCACCTCTGCGGGGATTGATCTCTCCGCGCTGGCGATTGTGGCCGGTGCGCTCTCTGTCGGGATCGGTTTTGGCCTGCAAAATATCGTACAGAACTTTGTCTCTGGCATCATCTTGCTGATTGAACGGCCTGTCTCCGAGGGCGACTGGATCGAGGTGGGCGGGCAAATGGGGTTCGTGCGCGATATCTCTGTGCGCTCGACCCGCGTCGAGACGTTTGACCGCACGGACGTGATCGTGCCT
>NZ_CBFHKW010000010.1:53417-62781 GCF_965656515.1 Celeribacter marinus | reverse complement strand
TTGGGCGGTGTGTCGTCCGGATACGGGCGCACGGGCCGTGTGCAGGCCGTTCAAAACGAACGTCAATTGGAGTTGGCGCATCAGCGTGCCACCGATGCGGAGCAGCTATGGCAAGGGCACGCGGAATGGTCGGTTTATGATCGTGAGGCTGCCCTTGCCCGTTTCGGGGCGTGGCTACCCGAAAGCCCGACAGGGTTTTGGATTTTCGACACCCTGTCTGCGCGCCTCAACCCTGCACGGGCCTGTGCCTCTCTTGCGGCCGCGATTGTCGCGCTGGGCGGTGAGGTTGTCCGCGAAGCCAGTGAGCAGGGCGCGGTGATCCATGCCACTGGTTGGCATGGCTTGCGCGCGTTGAATGCGGTGTTCGGGCGCGAGGTCGGGGGGGGCGTGAAAGGTCAGGCGATCTTGCTTGATTTCGATATGCGCGATGCGCCGCAAATCTATGCCCAAAGCCTGCATATTATTCCCCATAAGGATGGCACAACCGCGATTGGATCAACGTCAGAGCGTGACTTTGATCACCCCAACGAGACCGATGAATTGGCGGATGATCTTCTCGCCCGTGCGATTGTGGCCATGCCACAACTCGCCCACGCCCCCGAGATCACGCGTTGGGCGGGGGTGCGTCCGCGCGCGAAATCGCGCGCACCCATGTTGGGCGCATGGCCGGAGCGCGCGGGACATTTTATCGCCAATGGGGGCTTTAAAATCGGCTTCGGCATGGCTCCGCTTGCAGCGCGCGTGCTGGTCGACGTGATCCTCGAGGATCGAGATGAGATCCCCGAGGCCTTTCGGGTCGACGCCAGTTTATAGACGGTTTGGCGAGCGTTAGAATTCCACGCCTTTTTGGGCTTTGACACCTGCGCGGAAGGGATGTTTGATCAATTCCATTTCTGTGACCAGATCAGCGATTTCGATCAACTCTTCTTTGGCATTGCGTCCCGTCAAAACAACATGGGTCAGGGGTGGTTTTTCAGCCAACAAAAACGCCACGACATCGTTCACGTCGATGTAATCATAGCGTAGTGCAATATTGATCTCATCAAGCAAAACCATGCGGTTCTCTGGGTTGCGGATTAGCTCTTTGGCCTTTTCCCATGCAGCCTGCGCCATTTCAATGTCGCGGGCCTTGTCTTGGGTTTCCCATGTAAACCCTTCTCCCATCGTGTAAAATTCACATAGCTCCGGAAATTTCGCGGTGATCAAATCGCGCTCGCCACAGTCCATTCCACCCTTGATGAACTGCACCACGCCTGATTTCATCTTATGTGCAATACAGCGGAAAATCATCCCGAACGCGGCAGAGGATTTGCCTTTTCCCTTACCCGTATGGACAATGATTAGGCCTTTTTGATCAATCTTCGTGGCCATGATCTTGTCGCGTGCCACTTTCTTTTTTGCCATTTTCGTTGCGTGGCGGGCGTGGTCGTTCGTGTCTGTCATAGGGGTGTTCCTTAGAGAAAAATCTGGACAAAGAGCGGCGCCAAAAGCGCCGTGAGAATAGCGTTGAGGACCATGCCGATACCGGCAAAGGCACCGGCGGTCCCGTGAACTTGAAACGCGCGCGCGGTTCCAATCCCGTGGGCCGCGACACCCGTGGCGAACCCGCGCCCGCGATAATCGTGCACGCCGAGCAGGTTATTGAGCGGGGTTGTCACAACCGCGCCGATAACGCCCGTAATCAGGACAAGGGCGACCGTGAGTGTGGGCAGGCCGCCTATAGCTTCGGCCACACCAATGGCAACGGGTGACGTAGCGGATTTCGGAACGAGTGACAAAAGAACGGCGCCCTCCAATCCCATCGCGGCCCCGATTGCGACCGCAGACGCCATGGCAACAAACGATCCGACAAAGAGAGCCGCCAGAAGTGGCACAGCGGCGGATTTGACCTTTTGCCAGTTCTTCCACAGCGGAATCGCCAAGGCCACGGTCGCTGGCCCCAGCAGAAAGTGGATAAACTGAGCCCCCTCAAAGTAGGTGCGATAACTGGTGTCGGTCATCGTCAGCAATGTGGAGAGGAGTATCATCGAAATCAACACAGGGTTTACATACGGCTTGTTGCCCGACAGACGAAATAACCCGTCCCCGATCAGAAATGCGATGATTGTCGCAGTGAGCCACAACAACTGCCCCTCGGCCAGATAGGACCAGATATCAAGAATATCGGTCATTGCGGTGTCTCGTCGGCTTGGCCCATGGCGCGGCCCACGTATTTGAACGTGAGTGAGCCTGCGCCGATGGCGAGAATTGTTGAGCCGATAAGTGCAGCGGCAAGCGGTAATCCAATTTCGGAGACTTGATCAAGATATTGAACAATTCCGACACCTGCGGGCACGTAGAGTAGCGAAAGATAAGACAGAACGGTGGTGGCGGTGCCTTCTATTTTCTTACCAATAGTGGGGCGCGCCAACAGCAGCACTGCCAGAAGCACCATGCCGATCACAGGGCCAGGAAGGCGCAACGTAAACACGCGCGCGATGACTTCGCCCAAGAGCTGAAATCCTAAAAACAGTCCCAAATGAAATATCATACGCCGCCTCCCGCCTAACCCATAGTCGCAGTGTGACGGAGCCACATCAAGGACGCAAATACATCTATGTAAAAAGGGGCGCGCCTCACATGAGACGCGCCCCTTTTCAAGTCGCTGGGAAGGGATCACTCAGCGGGTACAGCGGTCGGCTCGTGAAAGCCGTAATGTTGCGTATTGAGACGAAAGACCAGCGCGACCATCGCCAATTGAAAGCCGATCGCAATGGCGGTGATGGCCCAGTATGTGATGTCGAATTTCTCGATCACACCCGCGCTCACGAGACCTTTGTTGACGAAAAAGTGCGTCAACACCGAAAGCGCCACACCGGGGCAAACCAACGCGTAGGAGCCGGCGGAGGTCTTGTTGCCAAACACGAAGTCTTTGAAATAGCCCTGACGGCGCAACACGGTCAGCCCGAGGCCGAGGAACACGAGTTGGACCGACAGGCCCTTGGCAAGGAACATCAATGTGTCTGCGGCGGTGGAGTGGCTGTTAAAAGTGGTGTGCAACCCGTGGTCCTGACGCATGAACATAATCGAGAAAATGGTCACAAACGGGATGATGATCAGCAAGGTTGGACCTGCCTCTTCGGATGTGCCGTAGTGCAGCATCGAATTGAACGCGGTGACCACAGCGAGGAGGGCATAGATAAGCGCAGCAGTTCCGAGCAGTGTTGAACCAATGATGGAAATGGCCACAACGGCGGGTTGCGTCGACATAGCGGCAGGAGCGGAAAACCCCACGGCGGCCATAATCAGCGCGAATGACGGCAATAGCTGTGCGAATGAATTGTGCGCTGTGACATCAAAAACGCCACCTTTTGACAGCACGCGCCCGAGAAAGTCGGCAATGGTGCGCAGCGCACTATAGGCAATAAGTGCAAAGGCGATCAGCGCAAGCGGGAACAGGTACTCAACGATTGTCCAAAGCTTGGGCACAAACACGAGGCCCGCGATGAAGAGCGCGTTCACAGACATGGCAAGCGCCAAGGGCATCGCCAAAAGCGTGGTTTCCGCATTGGAGTTGCGCAGATTTGTATATCGCTCGGTCTTTTTGAACTCGGCGTAGTGGCTCAGGTTCCAGATGAGCGATTTGAGGTTCAAAAACACAAATATTGCGATACCGACGACAGCGGCAAATATTGCGAATTTGAGCGGCGTGCCGCCCGTTGCCCATGCGGCCATGATGTCCTCAAAGACGGGAACAGAGCGCCCGGGGTGCGGCACCCAAAACATCAAGTACATAAAGAAAGTTACGGCGAGGCCGCCTGCCCCAACAGACGTGAGAAAGTAGAGAGGAACATAGCTCTCACTTGCTTTCGAGGTTTTCATGGTACGTCTCCTAATTCACATTCACTAAGATGAATATAATGAGGGGAGCGGACTCTCCTTGATCTGGATCAAAGGAGCAAACAGCATGTATCTTTGCTGCAATATTACTGAAAAGATGCGGGATTGGCGTATGGCGTGGGTGAATATACCTGTCTAAAAGGTTAACTTGTTATTAGATAAATTTTTAAATAACCCTACGTCAATTTTTGATGGACTCGATGCGTCAGGATATGGAGCAAAATGAAACTTTCCCGAATTTCGACTTATCCTGTCAAAAGCTTGCCCGTTACGGATCATGCCGCCCGTAATATTGGCGCGTTGGGTGTGGAGGGGGATCGTCGTTGGGCAATCCTGTACCCGACAGGCGCCGTTGCGACGCGCCGTGAGCTGCCCGAACTGGCGCGCATTGCCGTGGTTGAAACAGACATTGGCATCTTGATCTCATATGATGGCGACCACCTTGATGTGACGCGACCAAAGGGTCAACGGACGACCGCATTTGTGTTTTCAAACCGGATTGAGGGGGTCGAGGACGCAGGGAATTTAGCGGCAAGTTTTCTATCATGTGCTTTGGGTCGCGAGGTGCGTTTGGCCTACTTTCCCAATGAACCGCTTCGCCCCGTTAATACGACCTATAGCATCACGCCCCACTTTACCGGATTTGCCGATGGCTACCCGATTTTGATCACCACCAATGCGTCCTTGGAGGCGCTCAATACCGCAGCTGCATATCCCTTTGAGATGCGCAGGTTTCGCGCCAATCTGGTGATTGAGGGCGACATTGCGCCGTGGGTCGAGGACACGTGGCGGCGCATCCGCATCGGTTCGACCATTTTGCGGATCGTCAAACCGTGTGAGCGCTGCGTGATGACCACACAAGACCCCGACACCGGCGTGCAAACCGATCGCCATGAACCCCTGGCGACTCTTGGCAAGCTGCACCGATCTGCGCGCGGGCGCATCATTTTCGGCCAAAACGCGGTCGTTGAACAGACTGGAACGGTCGTTTTGGGCGATTGTGTTGAGGTGTTAGAAGATGGGCCATCGAACCTTCTCTAGGTCGTTAGGGCATTGGCCGAACCCGCGTTAACCATTTGTTAACCAAGAGATATGACGGTGGCCGCATGATATACGCCACCCACCACACCGCGCCTTTTGCGTGCGCTTTAACCGCCGCGCTCGCACTGATGATCCTGTCTGCGTGCGCGATCGATAGCCCACAAATCGGCAAGACCCTTATCACACCCACTCCGATCGTTGTAGGCGGGGCAACTTTTCGTATCTTTCGCCAGCGCGGCGGCGGCTCCAGTGTTGAGGCGCATCGCATCAACGTCATGGTCCCACCGCCATCCCGCGCTGGCATCGTCGCAAAAGCCGCGATTGCGATCACCCAAGCCACGGGGTGCCCGATCAAAACAGGCTCACTTGTTGGCGATCAGGCCTTGGTCAAAGCGGAGTTGGAGTGCCCGTTCTAGTCCCGTTTACGCAAGCGCCTCAAGGGTGGCCCGCGCCGAGTTCGACCGTGGCATCCACAACCCGCGATCCATCGCCTCCAACAACCGTTGCGCTATCTCGGCCAATGCAGGCGCGTTGTGCTCCGCGATGAATTCCCGCGTGTCGTCGTCCTCGATAAATGCGGCGTGAACGAGGTCGAAATGGTGATCCTTGACCGCACGTGTGGTGGCCGAAAACGCAAATAGATAATCTACCGTTGCGGCGATTTCGAATGCGCCTTTGTAGCCGTGGCGCTTGACCCCATCGATCCATTTCGGGTTCACAACCCGCGACCGGATCACCCGCCCGATTTCTTCGTCCAACGTGCGAATGACCGGACGGTCGGGCCGCGAATGGTCGTTATGATAAATCGGACGATCTTGTCCCTGCAATGTCGCCACAGCCGATGCAGCACCCCCCTCGAACTGATAATAGTCGTCGCTGTCCAACAGATCGTGTTCGCGGTTGTCTTGGTTTTGTACAATCGCCTCGACCTGACCCAAACGCGCCTCAAAGCCTGCGCGATCCTTGACGCCCTCGCGCCCCGCACCGTAGGCATAGCCGCCCCATTCGAGATAGGCATCGGCAAGGTCGCGGCGGTCGCCCCATAATTGCTCATCTATCATCGCCTGAAGTCCGGCACCGTAAGCCCCGGGTTTGGACCCAAACACCCGCGCCGTGCTTTCTCCACGGCGTGCGCGGGCGGCGGCGGGATTGTCCGTCTCGCTCTCGTCCATCTTTTGTACCGCACGCGCCGCACTATCGACCAAGGCGATGAGTTGCGGAAAGGCATCGCGGAAAAATCCTGACACGCGCAATGTCACGTCAACACGCGGACGCCCCAAAACGGATGCGGGCAACACCTCAAATCCTGTGACGCGGCGCGACATCGTATCCCACGTTGGTTTAACCCCCATCAGGGCCAAAGCCTGTGCGATGTCATCGCCGCCCGTGCGCATGTTGGCCGTGCCCCATGCGGTGACGAGCATGGCGCGGGGCCAGTCGCCCTGATCCTGAAGGTGACGTTCAATCAACAGGTTGGCCGATTTCCATCCAAGGCTCCACGCGGTTTGCGTTGGTACAGCGCGGGCATCGACCGAGAAAAAATTACGCCCTGTGGGCAGCACATCCAAACGCCCGCGTGTTGGCGCACCCGATGGGCCGGGGGGGACAAACCTGCCATTTAACCCGCGCAACAGCCCGTCCATTTCGGCGGGGCCACAGGCCGCAACAGTTGGCAAAACATGCTCGCGCAAATGGTCTAAAACCGGCTGTGACGCGGGGCCTGCGGCAGGTCTTCCGTCATCCAGAAGGGCCGCACAAAACGCTTCTAACCGCTCGACCGTATCGCCATTGGTGCGCCACGTTCCGTCCATAATACCGGTCAAGGCATCGGGGCGCGGGCCGGTCCATGTCTGCGCCATCTCGCAATCAAGCGGGTCGAACCCGAGCTCAAAATCCAGCGCCAAAGCCCGCACCAAAGACGCGTCTTTTCCCGTACCGTCGCCGCGTGGCACACGCACCAACGCAAGCGCGAGATCACGGGCAAGCCGCCCTGTCGGCGCGGTACCAAAAATGTGTAAACCATCGCGGATTTGCGCCTCTTTCAACTCGCACAGGTACGCGTCGAGCTTGCCCAAATCGCCGTCCTCGTCGTCGCCCGTCATACCCACATCACGGTCTAGTCCGGTCACGGCACTCAGGCTCAAAATCTCCTTGCGCAGCACCTCGATGCGGCGCGGATCAACCCCCGCCGCCTCGAAATACTCGTCCACCAACGCCTCCAGATCGCGCAGCGGTCCATATGTTTCTGCGCGGGTCAGCGGCGGGGTGAGGTGGTCGATGATCACGGCTTGCGCACGCCGTTTGGCCTGTGTCCCCTCGCCCGGATCATTGACGATAAACGGATAGAGATGCGGCATCGGCCCCATCACCGCCTCGGGCAAACAGGTCTGCGACAGGGCAAGCGCCTTGCCGGGTAGCCATTCCAGATTGCCGTGCTTGCCCATGTGGATCAGCGCGTGCGCCCCATAGGATTGGCGCAGCCAGAAATAGAACGCGAGGTAGTTGTGCGGCGGCACCAGATCGGGCGCGTGATAGGTCTCGGTCGGGTCGATGTTATAGCCCCGCGCGGGCTGAATGCCGACCACGGCGTGTCCAAACCGCAGGACCGAAAGGGCAAACCCGTCCGTCCCGTAAAACGGATCCGCCTCGGGCGCCCCCCATTGATCTTCGATCTGCGCGCGCACCTGTTGCGGTAGCGCATCATAGCATGCGCGGTAGGCCGAAAGCGTCATCCTCTCGCCGCCGTGCCGCTCGCTGCGATCGGTCAACCAGTTGGTCGGCCCTGCAAGGATCTGCGCCATCAGCGCGTCACTGCTCTCGGGAATATCCGTGACGCCGTAGCCAGCACTCGCAAGAGCGCTCAGCGTATTTACAGTCGCCGCAGGGGTATCAAGGCCCACACCATTGGCCAGTCGCCCGTCCTTGTTCGGATAGTTGGCGAGGATCAGAGCCACCTTGCGGTCGGTGGGCGGTGTATGCCGCAGCGTGGCCCAGTTTGCGGCCAGCTCTGCGACGAAATCCACACGGCTTTGGTCGGCTTGATAGGTTGCAATCGCGCACTCGGTGGCAGTGTCGAAATAGGCCTCGCCCTTGAATGATACCGCGCGGGTCAACACCCGCCCGTCGACCTCCGGAAGGGCCACATTCATCGCGATGTCGCGGGCCGATAATCCCGTCAGCCCCTCGTCCCATGCGGCATGTGACGAGCCGGCAAGAACCACTTGGAACACCGGCGCACCGTTCGCGAAATCGGCGGCGAGTGGGTTGTTGCCCGCCTTTTCGGGAGTGCCGACCGCAAAGGAAGTGCAGTTGAGAATCACATCGGGTTTGGCGTCACAAAACAGCCCATCCAGTGTGGCGACCGAAATCGGGTCTTTGAGGGAGGCCACAAAAACGGGCAGGGGGTTCAGCCCCTTTTTGATCAGCGCAGCCACCAACGCATCAATCGGCGCAAGCCCCGCACCCTGTACCAAGGCGCGGTAAAACGTGATCGGCACAACGGGCGCGCCGTGCGTCCAGTGCGCCCGTGCCGTGTCCAAATCGCACACGCCTTTGGCGGGCCAATAAACCCCCGCGCGCAACAGCGGCGCGGCGGGTGCGGGTTTTTCATCGCCCTCTAGCATTGCCTGCGCATAACTCAAAAATGCCGCCGCATTGTCAGGGCCGCCCTCCACGAGATAAGCCCAAAGCGCATGGTAGTCCTGTGACGAAACCGTTGATAACCCTGCCAATTCCGCATCAGGCTTGTCATCTCCGGGAAGCGCCACAAACGGAATCCCCGCCTCATAAAGGCGTGCGGCGTAGTGCTCCAACCCGTATTTCCAATAGCCCGATCCGCCCAGAACCCGCGCGATCACCATGCGCGATTTGGTGGCGCAATCGTCAAGGTGTAGATCAACCGACATCGGGTGGCGCAGGTGCATCAGTTGCGACAGGCGCAGCGATGGCGGGGCATCCATCCCCGCCCGCGCATGGGACAATGCGGCCAGTTCGGTATCGGCCGCAGAGATCACCACAAGGTCCGCAGGGGTCTGTGCGAGGTCGAACGCCTCGTTGCCATCGTCGATTGATCCGGGGGTGGCGGCCAACAGATGCATCTGTCTCTCCTTGAAAAGCCGCGCGGTTTACGGCATCAGCGAGAAAACCACGAAAGGTTATCTCATGGACTATGGTAAATCAGGCGCGCCGAAGCTCGGCAAAAATGCCCCGCGTCACGCGGAACACAACGCCAAAGGGTCGTCAAAAAACCCCTATGGCAAAGCGGCTCCAAAGGCCGAATTGCTCGCCCGTATGAAAGCGGCAGCGACCAAAAAAGCGGACTAAAGCGCCTTTTCGTAGAACACGGAGACCCCGTTGTTTGCGTAATCGCCAAAGGCCCCGCAGCGGGTGAACCCGTGGCGCTCATAAAGACGACAGGCGGCGTCCAATTCGTCGCCTGTCTCCA
>NZ_CBFHKW010000010.1:47730-53317 GCF_965656515.1 Celeribacter marinus | reverse complement strand
AACGCGCTCAATCCCTCGGCGCGGGCCGTGTCCTCTATGGCGCGCACGAGGGCGGCGGCAATGCCCTTGCCGCGTCCGTCTGGCGATGTGAACATGGATTTCACCTCGCCGTAGGTGCCGTAGATTTTAAACGCACCAACGCCCAAAACCACATCCCCCTCACGCGCGATGAAAAACCGCACGTCATCGGCGGCCAGTGCATCCGCGGGCAAGGCGTGATTGTGCTCGTCGTCATAAATCTCCGCTTGCAACGCCTGTGCCTGCGCCAAAAGTGCGGCAGGTTGCGGGTCATGCGGATGTCCAAGCTCGACGATGATCATGCTTGCAGCGCTGATGTTATTGCGGCGCGGTCCAAACCGGCCTGACCGATCACAACCAGACGTGTTTCGCGCGGGTTGGCTCCGAACGGTTGGTCAAAATAATGATCGACGCGCGGGCCAACGGCCTGAACCGTCAGGCGCATCGGCTTGCCCGTAACGGCCACAAACCCCTTGAGGCGCAAAATGCTGTGGGCGCGGATCACATCAGACACTTGCGCGGCAAAGGCTTTGGGATCGCTGATCTCATCGCGGCTGACCACAAAGCTCTCGAAATCGTCGTGATCATGGTCGTGGTGATGATGGTGGTGATCGTCATCGTCATCGTGGTGATCCCCGTCATGGTCGTGATCATCGTCGTGATGGTGGTGGCCGTGATGCACCTCGGCGCGCCCCGTCATGTCGGCCTCCGACCCGATGCCTTGGCCAAGCAACACATCCACGGGCAACGCGCCATGCGATGCGCGCACAACCTGAACGCCACTGCGGGCCTCCGCCTTGAGCTTGGCGACAAGCGCGTCTGCCTGTGCCTCGCCCAAGAGGTCGGCCTTGTTCACGACAATCATGTCGGCACAGGCAATCTGATCCTCGAACAATTCCGACAGCGGTGTCTCATGGTCAAGGTTCTCGTCCAACTTGCGTTGGGCATCCACGGCGGCCACGTTGTGGGCGAACACGCCCTCGTCCACGGCCTTGCCATCGACCACGGTGATCACGCCATCGACGGTGACTTTCGTGGAAATCTCGGGCCAGTTGAACGCGCGCACAAGCGGTTGCGGCAATGCCAGACCTGAGGTTTCGATCACGATATGATCAGGCTTGTTCTCACGTGCCAACAGCTTTTGCATGGTGGGGATGAAATCATCGGCCACGGTGCAACAGATACAGCCGTTCGACAGCTCCATGATGTCGTCCTCGGTGCAAGTCTCGTCACCGCAGCCCTTTAGGATATCGCCGTCCACACCCAAATCGCCAAACTCGTTGATGATCAGTGCAATGCGCTTGCCGTTTGCATTGGCAAGCATGTGACGGATGAGGGTGGTTTTGCCCGCGCCCAGAAAGCCGGTAACAACGGTAGCAGGAATTTTGGCAGCCATGTTGGTGTCCTTTACGTGAAAACGCCGGAGCGGTGAGGCCCCGGCGCGATACGTTTGAATGTGGGGCGATTACGCGGCGTTGAACGTGCGAGGCGACACAAGACCGGTGCGGCCCAGACCCTTGAGCGTTTTCGCACCCGCAAGCACAGCGAGGTCGACGAACGGCTCGATGGCGATCACGGCAAGGTAGGCCGCGCCAAATGTGGCGATCTCACCCATAGCGGCAAAGCCGTGGCCATACGTGACCCAAAAGCCAACCCATGCTACAACGCCCGCTTGGTACGTGGTGGACAGCGCGAGGGCTTGTTTGTAGGTCACGTCAGCGTAGGCCGTGTTTGGCGCAATGATGCGGTCCGCAACCATTTTGATCGCAAACATCGGAACGAGAAGCGTTGTGACATTCATGCCGTATTGCGGCAGGTCAATCGGCTCGACAATCATGCCTTGCGCCAACAGGCCAAGTGCCAGACCGATCGCCGCAGGGGCAGCTCCGAACAGCAAGAACAGCGTTGAGCCAAAGATGAAGTGAACTTCCGAGACACCCGCAGGGGCGTGGGGCAACACTTGGAATGCGAACACGGTGGCGATCATGGCTAGTGCGGAACGCGCCGCGAGCGATGTGACGCCGCTTTCTTTGACAGCCTGCCATGCGTGCTTGACGGTAAAGCCCGCCGCGCCAACAGCTGTGACAACAGATAGGGCGAGTTTCGCGCCAGTTACGAGTCCGGGTTCGATATGCATTTATACAGTCTCCTAAGCCGTCATCCCCGACGGCGGGTTGATATGAGGCAAGGCTGGTCTCCTGGCTCGCGGGTCAATGCAGAACTGTCACCTTCCCAGAGCGGATGCTCCAGTGGTCAATCGACAGCCTGCTCACCACTTACAGTCGCGGGGGCGGCTCCGGTTTTGAACCCCGATGTGGGTCGCTCTCACCGAATTCCCAATTCTCCCCTGACGCTTGGCGTCGTAGCGGGGAACCTTAGCGGCCCCATTTGGCGCACCTGGGTAGCACGGGTCAAGGAGTTTCACGCCGCAGCGCAATAATATTGCCCAACTTGGTGCTGGCCCAAACAATATCTTGTGGATAACTTGATCGCCCCGCCGAGATATCGAGCACGTAGCATTGACAGCCGCGTCTCAACCGCAAAAGCTGATGGTTAACTTGGAATCAGCGAAAAGGGCGATCCTTGCGCTTTACCCGCCTGCGATTGAACGGCTTCAAAAGCTTTGTTGACCCGACCGATCTTGTGATCGCGGACGGGCTCACAGGTGTGGTTGGTCCCAATGGCTGTGGTAAATCCAACCTTCTAGAGGCGTTGCGCTGGGTCATGGGCGAAAACCGTCCCAAGGCGATGCGCGGCGGCGGTATGGAGGACGTGATCTTTGCGGGGGCCTCGTCGCGCCCCGCACGCAACTTTGCCGAAGTGGCATTGATGATCGACAATTCCGAACGCCTCGCGCCCTCGGGGTTCAACGAAAGTGATAGCGTCGAAATCATTCGCCGCATCACCCGTGACGCGGGTTCGGCCTATAAAGTGAATTCCAAAGATGTCCGTGCCCGCGATGTCTCGATGTTGTTTGCCGATGCCTCCACGGGGGCACATTCGCCCGCCCTTGTCCGTCAGGGACAAATCTCCGAACTGATCAACGCCAAGCCGAAAAACCGTCGTCGTATCCTTGAGGAAGCTGCGGGGATTTCCGGCCTGTATCAACGCCGCCACGAGGCCGAGTTGAAACTCAAAGGCGCGGAAACCAACCTTGCCCGTGTTGATGATGTGATCGAACAACTCGCCTCCCAATTGGCCTCCCTCGCCCGCCAAGCCCGCCAAGCCGCGCGGTATCGCGAAATCGGCACCGAGCTACGTCACGCTGAGGGGCTGTTGTTCTATCGTCGGTGGCGCGATGCCGATCACGCCCGCGCAGAGACCGACGATTTGTTGCGCGCGCGTCTCAAACAAGCCGCCGAGGCCGAACGCCTCGCGCGCGAAGCGTCAAAACAGCGCGAGACACGCGAGGCCGCTCTGCCGCCCCTGCGCGAGGAAGAGGCGATTGCGGGCGCGATATTGCAACGCCTGACCGTTGAGCGCGATCAGCTCACCGAGGAAGAGACCCGCGCCAAAGATATGATCGAAACCCTCTCGCGGCGTATCGACCAATTGGTGGCCGACATGGCCCGCGAGGAGCAGCTAAACAAAGACGCAGGCGAAACCATCGACCGCCTCGAATGGGAACAGCGCGAATTGCAAAAGGCGTCCGAGGGGCACGGTCCGCGATTGGAACGCGCCGCCCTTGCCGCCACTGAAGCGAACGAAATCCTGCAAGACCGCGAAACGCAATTGTCGGAAATGACCGAGGATGTGGCGCGGCTGGCCGCGCGTCATCAATCGGCTAACCGTCTGGTTGAGGATAACCGTAAAACGCTGGATCGTGGGCGCGGTGAGGCGGACCGCGCACGCGCGGCCGTTGAGGATGCAAAAGCGACCCAGTTGCGCGCTGCGGCGGCACTGATCGACGCGACCGCAGCACAAGAGGCGGCAATGCGGCGTGCGGCTGAAACCGAGGCCGCTCTCATCGCCGCCGATGATGCACGCACTGAAACACACACGCGCGAAAGTCTGGCACGCTCCGCGCGTTCCGAGGCGGAAGGCGAAGTGAATGCCCTAAAAGCCGAGGTTGCCGCCCTCGCCAAAATGCTTGACCGCGATCAAATCGCAGGCACACAAGTGCTTGACCTCATCAAGGTAAAGTCAGGCTATGAAAAGGCGCTTGGCGCCGCGCTTGCCGACGAATTGCGCCAACCCGCGATTGAGGCTTATCAGGCATCAGGGTGGGTCACCTTGCCTGATTATCCCGATGAACAAGACTTGCCGATGGGCGTCGAGCCGCTCCACGATTACGTGGATGCCCCCGCCGTTTTGTCGCGCCGCATTGGCCAGATTGGACTGGTCAAGGCCGAGGATGGGGCGCGGCTTCAATCTGATCTCGAACCCGGTCAACGGCTTGTCTCCGTCGAGGGCGATATGTGGCGATGGGACGGCTACCGCGCAGGGGCCGAGGACGCGCCCTCCGCCGCAGCCCTGCGCCTACAACAACTCAATCGCCTCGAAGTTCTCAAACAAGAGTTGGTGACCGAGGAGGCAAAAGCCGCAGGCGCAATTCAGGCCCACGAGCATCTGAAAGCCGAACTGACCCGTCTCACCGAGGTCGACAAAGCCGCCCGTGACGCCCGCCGCGATGCGGATCGTGCGCTATCTGATGTCGCACGCGCGCTGTCGCGGGCCGAGAATGAAAAATCGCTGGCTGAGGGCAAAGTTGAGAACCTTGGCCTCGCTGTAGCGCGCCATGACGAAGAGGCGCGTGCGGCGCAAACCCGTCTGGATGAGGCGCAGGGCGCACTCTCACAATTGCCTGATTTGCAATCCGCCCGTGACACGATCGAAGAGATCAAACTGACCGTTGAGGCTGCGCGGATCACCATGATGAGTAAACGATCCTCACATGACGAAATGCGCCGCGAGGGCGAGGCACGCACTCGCCGTAGTCAAGAGGTGATCAAGGAACTTTCGGGGTGGCGTCATCGCCTTGAAACCGCTGAAAAACGGATCTCCGAGTTGAACGACCGCAAAGAGGCGTCTGAAACCGAGTTGCATGATGCTGGTGCGCAACCGGCTGAAATTGCACGGCGCAGAGATGCTTTGATGAGCAAAATTGATGAGGCTGCAACCCGCCGCAAAGCCTCCGCTGATGCATTGGCCCTTGCCGAAACTGCGCTACGCGATGGGGTGAACGCCGAACGTGAGGCCGAGCGCGTGGCCTCTGATGCCCGCGAAGCACGCGCGGCCGCCGAGGCGCGCCGTGACGCCGCGCGTGAAACCGTTGAGGCGGCGGTCGAACGTATCCGCGAGGAATTGGAGACAACACCCGATGCGCTCCTCCAAGAGTTGGCGGTTGATCCCGACAAAATCCCGAGCCATGACGCAATCGAAGTGGACGTGAACCGCCTTAAACGTTTGCGCGACAGTCTTGGTGCGGTGAACCTGCGCGCCGAGGAAGATAGCGAAGAGGTCCGTGTCGAACACGACACACTCGTGACCGAAAAGCAGGACCTCGAAGAGGCGATAAAGACCCTGCGCAGCGGTATTTCCGCCCTCAACAAAGAGGGGCGTGAACGAC
>NZ_CBFHKW010000010.1:45788-47632 GCF_965656515.1 Celeribacter marinus | reverse complement strand
GTCACGCCCATGTCCGCCCACTGATCCACCGTCAACTTGGTCTCAAGGCCTGTCTGTGACCAATCCAGATCGCGCGGCACCGTGATCTCTTGCAACCACGGCTCCCCCGCGCGCCACCCCAACGCGTGCAGCATTTTTCCGCCCGACATCAATGCGTCAGGGGCGGAGGTTTTCAGCGACACATGTCCGTCCCCATCACCGTCAACACCGTTCTCCAAAATGTCTGCGGGGAGCATCTGGACCATACCGATTTCGCCCGCCCATGCGCCAACGGTCAACGCGGGATCAAAATCGCCATGCGTGAACAACTCGAGGGCTGCAAACACCTGTGGCTGGAACAATGCGGGGCGACGACAATCATGGCTCAAGGTCATCAACGCATTGAGCGTGTTGAAACCGCCCTGCACCTGACCGTAATCGGTTTCCAACGCCCAAAACGCCAAAAGCACGCCGCGCGACACCCCATAGTCGCGTTCGACCCGATCAAACACGGAGGCGTATTTTTCGCCGTAGTACCGACCGTTGTCCATACGGTTCTGGCTAATGACCGCGCGCGAAAAATCGACAAAAGATTTTTTGAACACGCCTTGCGCACGGTCGGCCTTGATCACGGCGGGGCTGTATTGCGCCGATGCAAAAAACGCATCCACGGTGGGTGCATCATGCCCTTGGGCTACGGCTTCGGCTTTCATGCCTTGCACGAAAGATGCGAAATCTCCACCGCACGCGATGGTGGCGTGGGCGGGTTGGATCAGTGTCAGACCGAGGAGGGCCGCAAGTGCAAAATGGCGCATATAAAACTCTTTGATTGTAAATGTGGTGAGAGCCTAAGGGGGGAGGCCGCGCTAGGCAAATGCAAGAGCGATCACAATCGCGAGGGTGACCCCCCATGCGCGCCAAAGCATGCGGCACGCGGTGTCGATATCTGCGGCGCTCGCATCATGGCGGCCGTCCGAGTTGACCCATGGAAATGACGTCATCGTGCCCTCATATGAGCGCGGCCCAGACAAAGAAACGCCAAGGGCGCGTGACATTGCCGCCTCCGGCCATCCGGCATTGGGTGAGCGGTGTAGCTTTGCATCGCGAACAATGCCGCCCAAATCAATGCGTCCGCCTGCAATTGCAATCAGCAGCGCGGATATGCGCGCGGGCACCCAATTGAGCACATCGTCCAATCGTGCTGCAGCTTTGCCAAAGGCCTCGTATTTATCGGTGCGGTAGCCGATCATGCTGTCTGCGGTGTTCACCACTTTGTAGATCAAAATACCTGGCAAACCGCCAATCAGGAACCAAAATGCAGGTGCGATAATCCCGTCTGAAAAATTCTCGGCCCCTGATTCAATGGCGGCGCGCGCAATTGCGGGGGCGTTCATGTCGGCGGTATCACGTCCAACGATTTGCGCCACGGCAAACCGGCCCGCCGCAACAGTATCGCCAAGGCCCAGAGCCACCGCCCGCACATGATCGACAAGCGAGCGTTGCGCCAGCAAGATCGCACCAAGGATAATCTCGACAAAGGGGATATGGGACAGCACCCAGCCCAAGCCGCCCATCAGCAGAACCAACCCGAAAACAAGTAGCCCACCCGCAATAAGGCGCGCGGAGCCACGATTCATGCGGCGATCGCCCGCGGATATCATGCGACCCATCAAGACGGCGGGATGGGGGAGGCGCGACCATAGCCATTTTGGTTCGCCCAAAAGCGCGTCGATCGCCATCGCAAGCGCCAATGCCAAAGCTGTCGTCAAAGGGCCGCCTCCAATTGATCCCATCCATCAGGTGCGGGTAGGCCGATGCGAATCCAACGCTCCGAATACGGGAATATCCGCGACCAGACGCGCCCT
>NZ_CBFHKW010000010.1:24774-45691 GCF_965656515.1 Celeribacter marinus | reverse complement strand
CGCCCCCGTGATCGCGGTGTTTGCTCATGTGTCGCTCTCGGTCGGCAGTGGCAGGTGGCGCGACACGAAATGTCCCTTTACCCCTTGTGGCCACGTGCGAAACGGAACTTGTCCCGTGGGTGATGCGGCGTGCAGTGCGGCGTATTCGACGATTGCGGCGGCGTCTTCAGCCGTGCCATCAAACCTGCCCAAGCTATAGCCCATCTTGGCCGTGCCCGTCTCATCCTCACCTTGGACGATGATGTTGCAAGCGCGCTCACATCCCATCGTACAGGCCACGCGGCGGGTTTTGACCCCCGCCGCGCCAGCGCGTGTTTCAATCTCGGCGGCGAGCAATTCGCCATCCGTGTGCTCCATGCCTCGCGCGGCCCAATCGTCGCGCTTACAGGTTTCGCAAATTGTGATCCATGTTGTCATGGAGACGTGTTTTGCCCTGTGCGCGCCCGAGTGCAAGTTAAATATTGCCGCGCCCGTGCGGCGCATCAAAGTCGATGTGCGGTGTGATCGGCACGATACGGTTGGGGTTAATCGTATCGTGGCTGTAGTGATAGTGACGCACAAAGTGATCGACGTGCACCGTCTCTTTCACGCCCTCAACCTGATACAACTCGCGCAGATAGCCCCATATGTTTGGGTAGTCTACGATCCGCTTCAGGTTACATTTGAAATGACCGTGATACACTTTGTCGAACCGGATGAGCGTGGTGAACAGGCGCCAATCGGCTTCTGTGATTTGATTGCCCGCCAAATAGCGCGATTGGCCAAGCAATCTGTCGATCCAATCAAGGCTCTCGAACAGGGGCGCGATGGCCTCGTCATAGGCAGACTGTGATGTTGCAAACCCTGCCAGGTACACGCCGTTATTGATTGTGTCATATACCCGCGCGTTGATCTCATCGATGCGGGGGCGCAGCGCGTCAGGGTAGAAATCCAACGTGTTGCCTGTGAGGTGGTCAAAGGCGGAGTTGAACATGCGGATGATTTCAGCACTTTCGTTCGATACAATCGTATTGCGTTTTTTGTCCCATAAAATTGGCACGGTCACGCGCCCCGACACCTCGGGGTCTGCCTTTGTGTAGACCTCACGCAAGTAATCGAATCCGAACAGATCATCGCCTGTCGCCCCGTCAAAGTCGCGCGAAAATGTCCATCCATCGCCAAGCATGTCTGGATGCACAGCGCTGACGCTGATCAGACTATCCAGCCCTTTGAGCGCACGAAAGACCAAGGTGCGGTGCGCCCATGGGCAGGCATGCGACACGTAGAGATGGTAACGCCCTGCTTCGGCTTCAAATCCACCGACCCCTGATGGACCCGCCGCGCCATCGGGCGTGATCCAGTTGCGAAACCCCGCTGTGGTGCGCTCGAACCGACCGCCAGAGCTTTTGGTGTCATACCAACCATCGTTCCATGTGCCGTCTTGTAAATAACCCATCTGCATTCCTTTCGCGTTTCGTTAGACTTAAGGCAGGCAGGTATGCGCGCAAACAGGTGTGAGAGCGCAAGAAGGGTGCGAATATGCACAAAGTGCCGCAGGGGCGCGCCGCAATGTTATCGCTAAAGCGTTTGAGAATCCCCGCGACGATCCCTATACAGGGTATGACGACGCCTCCGTTCGGGGGGCCAGAGAGGTTGGCTGACCGTAGATTGACCCAAGTCGGGGATCTCATGCAGCATCGTCAAAGGGACGGACTTAACGCTGTTCCTAGCCTCCTTGAGTGCAACGCCCCGATCATCGGGGCAAACAACAAGGACTAGATATGATCCGCGTTCTCGCGTTCTTCTTTGCTCTTTTCGCATCCCCCACATTTGCCCATGTCGGTCACATAACCGACGTGGCAGGACATGATCATTGGGTCGCGGGCATCGCCCTTGGCATCGCGGTCGGTGTCGCGGCATGGGGTGCCATAAAAGGGGCCAAAGAGGACAAGGCGCAAGCCGAGGACGCATCCGAGACGGATGGTCATGTCGACGCCGAGCCGCAGGAGGCTTGAAGTTATTATGAAAACCGGAGTTATGATCTGCGGCCACGGGTCACGCAGCCAAGCCGCCGTGGACGAATTTGCCGTTCTGGCCGAAAAATTGCCCGCGCTGTTGCCCGACGACTGGATGGTCGATTACGGCTATCTTGAGTTCGCGAACCCCGTGATCCGTGACGGCCTTGACCGTCTGCGGGAGGCGGGGTGTGACCGCATCCTCGCCGTGCCGGGCATGTTGTTCGCCGCGATGCATTCCAAAAACGACATCCCCACCGTGCTCAACACCTACGCCGCCAAGCATGGCATTGACGTGTCTTACGGGCGCGAGTTGGGCGTGGACCCCAAAATGATCGCCGCCGCAGGTGCACGCGTGCGCGCCGCCGTTGATGCGGCCAACGCCGAGCACGGCGACTTGCCACTGCACGAAACGGCCTTGGTCGTGATCGGGCGCGGCGCATCCGATCCCGATGCCAACGGCAACGTGTCCAAAATCGCACGGATGTTGTGGGAGGGCATGGGCTTTGGCTGGTGTGAGGTCGGGTATTCCGGTGTCACCTTCCCGCTCGTGGAACCCGCGCTGCAACATGTCGCGAAACTGGGTTACAAACGCGTCATCGTGTTTCCGTATTTCCTGTTCACCGGCATCCTGATCGACCGTATCTACGGCTTCACCGATCAAGTGGCCGCCGCCCATCCCGACATTCAGTTCGTTAAAGCGGGCTATCTCAACGATCACCCCAAAGTGCTCGAAACCTTTGCGGAGCGTATCATCGAGCAAACAGGCCCCGTGCCTGTGCCGAACTGTGGCATCTGCCCGTTCCGCACCCAAAAACTCGCCACCGAGGACGGGACAAAAATCGCCGCCGAAGATCGCGCGGCGGCCCATCCTGCCCTCGCCGCCGCTCCACCCCCCACATGCGTTTTGTGCAAATACCGCGTCGAAGTGCTCGGCTTTGAGGGCGAAGTCGGTGCGATTCAGGAAAGCCACCACCACCACGTCGAGGGACAAGGTGCATCTGCTCCAGGATCCAACGTGGCCGATTGCACCCTGTGTGATACCTTCTGCACGGGTGTGTGCCGTCTCGTAAAAGCGGATCACGATCACGCACATCACCACGGCTATTCACACAGCCACGATCACGCTCATGATCACGGCCATCACCACCACCACGACCACGATCATGCGCACCCCGTCTACCCGCACGCCAAACACCCTCACGGTCCCGAAAGCGCCCGTAAGGCAAAGGGATAAACCGTGCGCCCTTATGAGAAAGACCCCGCTGCGATCTACGCCGCGAGCTTTGAAACCGTGCGCAAAGAGGCCCGCTTGGACCGCTTTGACGCAGGGATGGAACGGCTTGCCATTCGCCTGATCCATGCATGTGGTATGGTGGAGGTCGCCGACCGTCTGGCGTTTTCGCGCGATGCCTATACTGCGGGTCACGCGGCCCTCGCGGGCGGCGCGCCGATCCTGTGTGATTGCGAAATGGTCGGCGCGGGCATCATCCGCCGTTACCTGCCCGCAGGCAACGAGGTGATCGTCACCCTCAACGATGCGCGCACGCCCGATCACGCCAAATCCATCGGCAACACCCGTTCGGCCGCGGCCGTTGAGTTTTGGGCGGACCATCTCGCGGGTGCTGTCGTGGCCATCGGCAACGCGCCCACCGCGCTCTTTCACCTGTTGGAACTCATCGACCAGGGTGCGCCAAAACCCGCGCTGATCCTCGGCTTCCCCGTGGGCTTTGTGGGTGCTGCCGAAAGCAAAGCCGAACTGGCCGCCAACCCGCGCGGCTGTGAGTTCGTCGCCCTGCGCGGGCGCCGTGGCGGGTCCGCCATTGCCTCGGCGGCGGTGAACGCCCTTGCGGTTGGCTTGCCCGAGATCGGCGAAAGCACATGAGTGTCTGGCTGCACGTGATCGGCATCGGCGACAACGGATTGGATAGCCTGTCGCCCGCGACACGCTCCATCCTTGAGAGCGCCGAAGTGATCTTTGGCGCGGACCGTCACCACGAACTGATTGCCCATTTGACGACCGAGCGCCGCGCGTGGCCCTCGCCCTTTGACGCGCTCATTTCTGATCTGAAATCGCTCAAGGGCAAGCGCGTGGTCGTGCTCGCCACGGGGGATCCGCTTTGGTATTCCGTGGGCGCGCGGATCGCCCGCGACATCGACCCGTCCGAAATCCTGTTCCACCCGCAACTCTCCGCCTTCCAACTCGCTGCCGCGCGGATGGGGTGGAGCCTTGCCGATTGCGAAACGCTGACCATCCACGGACGCCCTGCGGAACAGATCATTCCGTTTCTCACGCCGAATCAGTCCCTGCTTATCCTAACCAAAGACGCCTCAAGCCCGTCAAAAGTTGCGCAAATTCTGTGTGACCGCGGCTATGGGGCATCGCGCATGACGGCTTTGGCGCATATGAACGGCACTCATGAGACGCGTCTCGATGGCATCGCCGCCGATTGGTCCCATGAGGTACCGGATTTTCACACCCTCGCGGTCGCGTGCATCGCGGACAATGGCGCGGCGATCTTGCCACGCACCGGCCTGCCCGATAGCGCCTTTGCCTCCGATGGAACGATGACGAAACAAGAGGTCCGTGCCGTGACCCTCGCTAAACTGACCCCCGCCCGCGGGGCGCTGTTGTGGGATATCGGCTGTGGCTCTGGGTCTGTCGCAATCGAATGGATGCGCGCCGCCCGCGATGCCCGCGCCATCGGGATCGAGACACGCGCAGACCGCCGCGCCTTTGCCGCCGAGAATGCCGTCACGCTTGGCGCACCCGCACTCAACCTGATCGATGGCACCGCACCCGAGGCCCTCGCAAACCTACCCGCGCCAGACGCGGTATTCATCGGCGGCGGACTGACGCCTGAGGTGTTCGCGGTCGCATGGGACGCTCTCAAATCCCACGGGCGGTTGGTGGCCAACACTGTCACGCTTGAGGGCGAGGCGGTGCTGTTGGCCCTGCATGCGCAATTTGGCGGAACACTGTCGCGCATCGCCGTTGAGCGCGCCGTTCCCGTGGGTCGCCTGACGGGGTGGAAGCCGTCTATGACAGTCACCCAATGGAGCCTAAGCAAATGAGCGGAACACTCTACGGTATCGGCCTTGGCCCGGGGGATCCCGAGCTGATGACCCTCAAAGCCGCGCGTCTCATCGCGGGTGCGGCTGTGATTGCCTATCCGACCCTCGCGGGCGGAACATCCTTTGCCCGTGCCATCGCGGCGAATCATATCACGGCGGGCACCACGGAAATCGTGATGGACGTCCCGATGACGGTTGATCGCGCCCCCGCCCAAGCCGCCTATGACACCGGCGCGGTCGCCATCCGTGCCGAACTGGACGCGGGCCGCGATGTGGTTGTGCTGTGCGAGGGCGATCCGTTTTTCTACGGCTCCTTCATGTATCTCTTTGCCCGTCTCAAATCCGACTACGCCGTTGAGGTCGTCCCGGGTGTCACGTCTGTGACCACCTGCGCCGCCGTGGCAGGACTGCCAATGGCGGCCCGCAACGAGGTCGTGACCATTATTCCCGCGCCGCAACTCGTGGCCCAAGGCGCGCTCGTGCCCGACGAAAGTCCGACGAAAGTCCGACAGGAGGCCGACACGCTTGTGATCATGAAATTGGGCCGCCATTTCGACGCGGTGCGCACCATGATTTCGGACGCGGGCCTGACCGAGAAAGCCGTCTATATCGAACGCGCCTCCACGCCTGACGAGGTGGTTTTGCCACTCGCCGAGGCCCCCGCAAAAGCACCGTATTTTTCAATGATCCTAATTGTGAAAGGGGCCGACCCGTGGCTCTAACTCCTGTCGTCATCGCCCTCAACGCTTCGGGCGAAAAAACTGCCGCACGCATTGCTGTTGCCTTGGGCGCACAGCTTCATGGCCGCGAAGGTCGCACCAGTGCAAAGGTCAAGTTTTCCAATGCCTTAGACCACGTGCGCGACCTGTTTGCGGCGGGCATTCCGGTGATCGGCGTCTGTGCCAGTGGCATCCTTATTCGCGCCGTGGCCCCCCTGCTCAATGACAAGCGATCCGAGCCGCCGGTGCTGTCCGTGGCTGATGACGGCTCGGTGGTGATCCCGTTGCTTGGCGGACACCGCGGGGCCAACCGTTTGGCCAAAAAAATAGCGGAGGTTTTGGGGGCCAAAGCGGCGCTGACCACGGCGGGTGATATCGCCCTTGGCGTGGCGCTTGATGTGCCGCCGTTGGGCTACCGCCTTGCCAATCCCGAGGACGCCAAGGACGCGATGGCCAACTTGTTGTCGGGCAGTGGTATCTCCTTGTCAGGGAACAATATTTTCGACCTTGAGGACACGGGCGGCGATGTCGAATTGACCGTGACAGATGCGCCCACCGAGGGCAGCGGAACGCGGCTTGTGTACCACCCGCAGCGCTACGCGCTTGGCGTTGGCTGTGCGCGCAATGCTGAACCTGAGGAGCTATGGCAAAACGTCTCTGCGATGCTTGCGGATGCGGGGATTGCGGCAGGATCAATTGCGTCTGTGAACACGATTGATCTCAAGGCGGACGAACCCGCGATGAATGTGCTTGCGAGACGTTTCGGTGTACCGCTGCGCCTGTTCACAGCGGCTGAATTGGAAGCCCAAGCGGACCGTTTGGCGACCCCGTCTGACGTCGTTTTTGCTGAAGTCGGATGCCACGGCGTAGCCGAAGGAGCGGCACTGGCGGCGGGCGGTGAACTGATCGCCATAAAACAAAAAACGGCCAATACGACCTGCGCATTGACCAAGGCAGACGCGCCGATCACCGAGCTCAACGGCCGCCCCCGTGGGCGCTTGTCGGTTGTTGGCATTGGTCCGGGACAGGCCGCATGGCGCACGCCGGAGGTCTCCAAACTTGTGGCCGAGGCCGAAGAGCTTGTGGGCTATAGCCTCTACCTTGACCTGCTTGGGCCCTTGGCTATTGGCAAAACACGCTCCGATTTTCCGCTTGGCGGCGAAGAGGACCGTTGCCGCTATGCCCTTGAACAAGCAGCAAAAGGTAAGAATGTTGCCCTCGTGTGTTCTGGCGATGCGGGCATTTACGCCATGGCAGCACTTGTGTTCGAATTGCTCGATCGCGGCCCCGAGGCACAGGGTGTGTCGGATGCGGCGCGGCGTTCAGAGATCGTCTGTTCCCCCGGTGTTTCGGCGCTTCAGGGCGCTGCGGCCCGCGCGGGTGCACCGCTTGGCCATGATTTCTGTGCCATATCACTGTCGGATTTGCTGACGCCACGGGCCGATATTGTGCGCCGTCTCAATGCCGCCGCCGAGGGCGATTTCGTCATCGCATTCTACAATCCCGTGTCCAAAACGCGCCGCACGCTTTTGGCCGAGGCGCGTGAGATTTTGTTGCAACATCGCCCCGCCGACACGCCCGTGATGCTCGCCTCGAACCTTGGTCGTCCGACCGAGAACGTGCGCTATCGCCGTCTTGATGAGTTGGAGGTTGACGAGGTGGACATGCTCACCGTTGTGCTGATCGGCTCGTCCAATTCGCGCCTTGCCCAGCTTGGTGAAGGTCCGCGCATGTACACCCCGCGTGGCTATTCACGCCGCATCGACGGCGATCTCGAAAACGTTGGCAACCGCCACCTCGATGACAAGGACGCGTCATGACTGTTTATTTTATCGGGGCTGGCCCCGGCGATCCCGAACTGTTGACCAAAAAGGCCGAGCGCCTGATCGGTGAATGCCCTGTGTGCCTGTACGCAGGATCGCTTGTCCCCGCCGAAGTGGTCGCCTGTGCGCCCGAGGGGGCAAAGGTCATCGACACCGCGTCTATGACATTGGATGATACTCACGCCGAGATCAAAGCGGCCCACGACAAAGGCCAGAATGTCGCGCGGGTGCATAGTGGCGACCCGTCTTTGTACGGTGCAATTGCCGAGCAAATCCGGCGCCTACGCGCGGACGGGATCGACTATGAGATTGTCCCCGGAGTTCCGGCATATGCCGCCGCTGCCGCCGCATTAGGTCAGGAATTGACCATCCCCGAGATTGCACAATCCATCGTGCTCACCCGTGTGTCGATGAAATCCACATCAATGCCCGCCGGCGAGACATTGGAAAACTTTGCTCGTACCGGCGCGACCTTGGCCATTCACCTCGGTGTTCGAAACCTGCGCGAGATAGAACGACAGCTTGCGCCCTATTATGGTGCGGATTGTCCTGTCGCGGTGGCCTACCGTGTTGGCTGGCCCGACCAGATGCTGATCCGTGGCACATTGACCGATATTCGCGAGAAAGTGCGCGACCAAAAAATCACACGCACGGCGTTGATTCTCGTTGGTCCGGCTCTTGGCGAAGTCGCTGATTTTAAGGATAGCGCGCTATACGATCCCGATATGCCCCATGTTTTACGACCGAAAGTGCGGCAATAGGGTGACTGTCGCTGCGTTAACCTGTGGAATGTCCGCTTGGTTAACTTGACCGTTACAAAGATAGGTCCATCCTTTGATGTAACACACAAGGGAGACGCGCCGATGTCCGAGTATTTTTCCAAAGAAGTCCGCGAAGGTTTGGAACTTGCCCGCAAGGCTGGTCTGAAAAAACGCTCGCGCCTACGGGTGCGTGCGGGTGAGGCCACCTATCCGGTGTTGCGGATGTGGGATACCGGATTTGCATTGGACAGCGATGATACCGCGCATTTGCGCGGATTGGTCGACGTCTTTGACGGGACAAAGCATCTTTATCAGGCGTTGATCGTCGCAAGCCAATTTGAAGACCACGAAGTTCAATTCGAGTTCAAACGCTCCACGGCCGCTGCTGACAAAGCACCACTTGATTACGATCGGCCCGATGACGCGCCGATCGCATTGTTGCCGCGCTAGGTTACTGCAAATCGCTGAACGCATCTGTGAGGCGGTCGCAGGCCTCTTTGACGACACTGCGCGGCGTGGCGAGGTTGAACCGTAGATAACTGTCACCGCCTGCGCCAAATGTTGGCCCGTGATTGGGGGCGATACGCGCCGCTTTTTGTACGCGATCCGTGAATTCCTTGCGTGACATGCCTGTGTTTGAGAAATCGACCCACGCGAGATACGTGGCCTCAAGGGGCATGGATGTGACGCCTGCAATTGTATTGATCGCGGCATCAAACATAGTGCGGTTTTCGTCGATGTAGGCGACTAAGGCATCGACCCATTGCGCGCCCTCAGGTGAGTAGGCCGCCGTTGCCATGCTCAGCCCGAACGAGTTGGCCGAAATGCCCAATCCCATCATCCGCGATGCAAACCGTGCGCGTAATTTGGCGTCTTCAATGATGACATTTCCCGAATGGGTGCCGGCAATGTTAAAGGTCTTTGTTGTCGCCGTCATCATGATCAGTCGGTCAGTGATATCGCGGAACTGCGCCATGGGCGTATGGGTGTGCCCCGAAAAGACGAGGTCATGGTGGATTTCGTCGGACACCAGTATGAGATTGTGACGCTTGCAAAAATTCGCAACACCTTGCAACTCGTCACGCGTCCAGACCCGACCACCGGGGTTGTGGGGCGAGCACAGGAGGAACATGGTTTCCGTACCTGTCATCTGGGCATCCCACGCGTCGAAATCCATCTCGTAACGGCCATCGTTGAACGCGAGTTCGCACTCCACCACCGTACGTCCTGCCGCTTTTATTGTACGAGCAAAGGCGTGATAGACGGGGGTTGTCAGGACAATACCGTCCCCCTCTTTTGTGAACGCGTCAAGGCACATCCCCGTCCCATTCACCAAGCCGTGGGTGGTGAAAATCCAGTCGGGATCAATGGTCCATCCGTGGCGGTTTTGCATCCACCACTGAATGGCTGATTTGTATTCGCTTTCGTCACCGTAGTAGCCGTAGACGCCATGCGCGGCCATGTCCTCGACCGCCTTTTGAACGCAGGCAGGCGGGCGAAAATCCATATCGGCGACCCACATCGCAATCCCGTCAGACGCCGGGACGCCGTAGAGCGCTTCCATGTTGTCCCATTTTGCGCAGTGCGTGCCGTGGCGGTCGATGACATCGTCGAATAGCGGATTGGTCATGGCGTTTCCTTATTTGGGTTTTCACCACGTTAGTGCGCATTCCCCCACAGAGAAAACCACAATTTTTGAATTGGGCTATTGCGTCACGTGATCACGCGTAGTTGCGAAATCGTAGCGCATTGACTACATGCACAGGCATGACATTAAAGCCCATCCTGATACACCCCGACCCGCGCCTTAAAAAAGCATGTGATCCTGTGACCGAGTTCGACAAAGCGCTGGCCGCTTTGGCCAATGACATGCTTGAGACGATGTATGACGCGCCGGGCATCGGGTTGGCGGCTCCCCAGATCGGGGTGATGAACCGCGTAATGGTGATGGATTGCGTCAAAGAAGAGGGTGGCACGCCTGCGCCCATGACGTTGATCAACCCGCACGTTGTTTGGGAAAGCGAAGAGCGTAACGTATATGAGGAAGGGTGTTTGTCGATCCCTGGTCAATACGCGGATGTCGAGCGTCCGAAAATGGTGCGCGTGACGTGGCAGGATATTGAGGGCAAAGCCCACGAACAAGAGTTCGATGAACTATGGGCGACCTGTGTTCAGCATGAAATCGACCACCTAAACGGCACATTGTTTATTGATTATCTCAAACCGATGAAGCGCCAGATGATCACCCGTAAAATGCAAAAGCTAAAACGCGAGCAGACCAGAGACTAAGGGTCGATTGCTTCGTGAAATCCAAAGGTGACAACAATGGCGGCCCGACCTTTTATCCTCTATCCTGACAAGCGGCTGAAAACGGTCGTTCCACTTGTTGAGGCGATCACCGATGATGTCCGCACGATTTGGGACGACATGGTTGAAACCATGGACGCTATGCCCGGTTACGGGCTTGCCGCGCCGCAGATCGGCGTCATGATGCAATTGGCTGTTGTGGATTGTTCGAACGAACGCGGCAAGGCTGTGCGCATGGCCAATCCCCGGGTCCTGCACGCCTCTGCGCAACCGCGTGAACACGAAGAGGCCTCCCCGAACCTGCCCTCCATGTCCGCCGTAATTTCGCGCCCGCGTGCTGTCACGGTCACGTTTATGAACGCACAAGGCGAGCAAGAAGAGCGTGACTTTGTCGGTCTCTGGGCCACCTCGGCGCAGCACCAGATCGACCACCTCAACGGGAAAATGTATTTCGACAACCTCAAGCCGGTGAAACGTCAGATGTTCCTCAAAAAGGCCAAAAAGCTTGGGGTGATCAAATGAGACTGATCTTTATGGGCTCGCCCGAGTTTTCCGTGCCCGTGTTGGATGCTTTGGTCGCGGCGGGCCATGAGATTGCTTGTGTCTATTGCCAACCGCCCCGTCCCGCAGGGCGTGGCAAAAAGGACCGACCTACGCCTGTACAGGCCCGCGCCGAAGAGCTTGGTCTACCCGTCCGTTATCCGTTGAACTTCAAAGATGCGGCAGATGTTACGGCCTTTGCGGCGCTTGACGCGGATGTGGCTGTAGTGGTGGCCTACGGGTTGATTTTGCCACAAGCGCTACTTGATGCACCCACACATGGCTGTCTCAATATCCATGCGTCATTGTTGCCACGCTGGCGGGGGGCGGCCCCGATCCACCGCGCGGTGATAGAGGGCGATGTGACCACGGGCGTGTGTATTATGCAGATGGAGGCGGGCCTTGATACGGGGCCTGTATTGTTGCGCCAGGAGACTGATATTGTAGCTGACGACACCACGGCGACTTTGCACGACCGCCTGTCGGATATGGGCGCGGATGCCATCGTTACAGCGCTTGATACGCTGCGGCTTTTGACGCCCGAGGTTCAGGCAGAGGCGGGCGTGACCTACGCCAAAAAGATCGACAAGGCTGAGGCAAAGATTGATTGGTCGCGCACTGCGACCGAGATCGACCGCCAAATTCGTGGCCTCACCCCGTTTCCTGGCGCATGGGCGGAGCTGAACGGTGAGCGGATCAAATTCCACATGTCGCGTGTCGTGGATGCCAGCGGCGCGCAGGGCGAGGTCGTTGACGGCTTCACCATTGCGTGCGGCAAAGATGCCATTGAGATCAAAACTGCGCAACGCGAAGGCAAACGGGCTATGCCTGTGGACGAAATTCTGAAAGGGTTGCACATGCCCACGGGCACCCAGTTCACCTAAAGGATCGCATATGTTTCCCGTCATGATAGGCACGGTGGTGATCGCCGGTATCGTTGGATACGCCTCCGAGAAAACCGGTTTTACCCACAATGGCTACGTTCAATCTATTATCATTTGTGTTGGGGGTGCCTTTCTGGCCTACTTCATCAAGTTGATGTTCGGTGTTGGCTTGCGTCCGGCGGGTTTGAACGCGATCGTATCGTCGCTTGGGGCGCTTATTATTGTCCCGACCCATTGGCGTAGGAGGTAGCCCATGCCCATTTTGTTGCTTGTGATTGTGGGTGCTGCGGCTGGGTTCATTGCCACGCGGCTACTTGATCTACGATCATCAGTTCCCGTGACAATCGCTATTGGCATTGCAGGGGCGCTATTCGGGACGCTTATTTTGCGCCTTATTGGCGCGTTGTTCGGTATGGCTGCGGGGTTTGTTGGTGCGATCCTTGGGGCGATGGCGCTGATCTGGATCTGGAAGAAGCTGTCGGACCGCCGCTAAATGTTTGCGATTTTGGCGATCCCGCGTTTAGCCCTACGCATCGTGGTTGGCACATGTATCTGGCTGATGTTTCGCCCAGGCGGATGGGCCGTCGCCTGTGTTGTCGCTCTGCTTGCAACCGAGTATTACGCCGACTTTTTCTAACGCCTTAGACGCGTGGCGGGCGCGATTTGTAGACGGGTAGGGACCACCCGAATTTCAGGCTACCCGCGCGTAGGACGAATGTCGTGGCAGCACACGCGGCCGTAATGGCCAATGGCGAGGGCGTGATAAACGACGCTATGACAGCAGCAAATGCACCGGCAAAGGCGGCGGAGGCGTATAGCTCGCCCTGCTTGAGAACAAGTGGTACTTCGTTGCACACAACATCGCGCATCAAGCCGCCAAAGCATCCCGTGGCGATACCCATGATAATCACGACTTGCGGTAGCTGGTCCAATTCCATCGCCACACCCGTCCCCGCAGATACCGCCACTGCAAGCGCCACAGCATCGAGCCACATCAACGCTTTGAGACGGCTTTCAAACAGGTGAGCCGCGAAAAAAACCACAAAGGCGGCGAGCACAGCGAAGAAGATGTAGTTCGTATTCTCTACCCAAAACACAGCATCGCGTTTGAGCAAAAGGTCGCGAATTGTCCCGCCGCCAACAGCCGTCAAGGATGCAACAAAAGCAAAGCCCACAATGTCCAGTTGCGCGCGTGACGCCGCCAGTGCGCCTGTGATGGCAAACACGACAACCGCCGCATAATCGAGAGCTTCAATGAGGGTCATTTGCCTGCCTTTTTAAACGGAGCCATGCCCGCACGTGCCAGCTCGTCGGCGTGTTCATTTTCGGCGTGACCTGCGTGACCCTTGATCCATTTCCACGTCACGGTATGGGTCTCTTGCGCCGCTTCGATCCGCTGCCACAGGTCCACGTTTTTGACGGGTTTTTTGTTCGCCGTTTTCCACCCGTTGCGTTTCCATCCGTGGATCCACCCCGTCACCCCGTTTTTGACATAGGCGCTATCGGTGGTGATGGTGATATCCGTCGGGCGCGTCAGGGTCTCAAGGGCGTTGATCGCGGCCAAAAGTTCCATGCGGTTATTGGTGGTGTTTGCTTCGCCGCCTTTAAGTTCGCGCTCCTTGACGATCTCGGTGCCGTTCATCGCGCGCATCAAAACGCCCCAGCCTCCAGGGCCAGGGTTTCCAGAGCAGGCACCATCGGTCCAAGCATGAATTTCGGGCATAGTCTTTGTCTTTCGTGGGTTAGGCGTTGGTCCAGCCGAGGGTGAGACAGACTACGACGGCTACGGTCACAGGGAGGCGCAGTTTCATCCACCACACCGGTGCGAGCCCCTCGCGTTGGAACCAGAAGTCTAAGGCGAGCAAGCCGGTGAATCCTAGGATCAAAGCCAGCAGAGCGCCGTCATGGAATGCGCGGTCAAACAAAGATGGTCCGACTGTGAACAACACATAGAGCGCTGGTACAACGGCCAGCACATAGTGATGCGGCTGCGTGCGCTCGGATTTTGCGGCAAAGGCCCACAGACACCCCGCCATGTAATTTAGGATGATCAGCCCGTAGATGAGTAGAATCTCAAGGCCGTCAGAGGTGATGAAGACGGGGTAGCTGCCTGCCTCGCGCGCGGCGTCACCCGATCCGGAAAACGATAAAAGTGCGCCCCATGCAAAGGGGAGCACACCGAGGCCCGTTAACAACGCTGCCTGTCTTGGAACGCCTGTACTCATGCGGGCTCTCGCAACACCCGCGGGACTTTGAATTCTATGTTTTCCTGCGCGGTTTCGACCAGTTCGACGGTGACGTCATATCGCGCTTTAAATGCGTCAATGACTTCGTTGACAAGAACTTCGGGGGCGGAGGCCCCCGCCGAAATGCCAACCGCCGTTATCCCGTCAAGAGCACGCCAATCAATATCCGTGGCGCGTTGCACTAACTGGCTATAGCTGCACCCGTTGGCGCGACCGACCTCGACCAAGCGTTGTGAGTTCGACGAATTGGGCGCACCGATGACCAAGAGCGCCTCAATGTTCGACGCAATGGCTTTTACGGCGGCTTGGCGGTTTGTGGTGGCGTAACAAATGTCTTCTTTGTGGGGGCCGACAATGGCGGGAAAGCGCGCGCGCAAGGCGGCAATCACGTCCACAGTGTCATCTACCGACAAAGTGGTTTGGGTGATGAACGCCAATTTGCGTGCATCACGCACCTCAAGGCCCGCAACGTCCTCGGGGGTTTCTACAAGGAGCACTTCGCCATCTGGCAACTGGCCCATTGTGCCAATCGTTTCGGGGTGGCCCGCGTGGCCGATCATGACCATTTGCAAGCCGTCTGCGTGGTGGCGCTCGGCCTCAATATGGACTTTGGACACCAACGGGCACGTGGCGTCGACATAGATCATTTCGCGCTTTGCTGCCTCGGCGGGCACCGCTTTGGGGACGCCATGCGCAGAGAAAATGACGGGGCGATCATTGGGGCATTCGTCAAGTTCCTCGACGAAAATAGCGCCTTTGTCTTTTAGGCTGTCGACCACGAATTTATTGTGGACGATCTCGTGGCGCACATAGACGGGCGGGCCCCATTTCGAGATCGCCAATTCGACGATCTTGATCGCACGGTCAACGCCCGCGCAAAAACCGCGCGGGGCCGCAAGGTAGAGGGTGAGTGGCGATTGTGTCATGGTGTGCGCTCCTTAGCCCTAGAGGTATTGATTTGGCTCGTGATTGGCAATGCTTACAGGCCAACATGAGCCGCGCAACTAGGCGGAACAAAAAATCGCCCCCGACGGTGCGAGGGCGATTTGCGACGTGGACGCAGCGCGCAATGTGGCAAAACTAGTTTGAAATGGGTGCGTCGGGTTCGCGCGGCTCTCGCATCGGGCGGCCAATCACGTCACGCAAATCATCCAGTTCAATGAAGTTATCCGCCTGACGGCGCAATTCATCGGCAATCATCGGCGGTTGACTACGGATCGTGGAGACCACAGAGACGCGCACGCCTTGGCGCTGTAAGCTCTCAATAAGCGGACGAAAATCGCCATCACCAGAAAAGATCACGATATGGTCAATGCGCGGCGCAAGCTCCATGGCGTCAACCGCCAGTTCGATATCCATATTGCCCTTGATCTTGCGGCGCCCCATTGAGTCCGTGAACTCTTTGGCGGGCTTCGTGATCATTGTGAAGCCGTTGTAGTTTAGCCAGTCAACGAGGGGGCGAATAGGCGAGTAGTCGTCGTTTTCCAAAAGTGCAGTGTAATAGTTCGCGCGCAGCATTTTGCCGCGGCGCATGAACTCCTGGCGTAGAAGTTTATAGTCAATGTCGAATCCGAGGGCTTTCGCCGCTGCGTAAAGATTTGACCCATCAATGAACAAAGCTAGCCGTTCGTCTTTATAAAACATATTTTGCCCTTTTGTGCCCGTCAGACACATTGCGTATGCCTTCAAGTATTCCGTCGATATCAAATTATCAGTATAGATAACTTTAATTTACCCAATTTGTGCGGAATATACAGGGGCGAGAGATTTGCGCGACAAAAATCAGCGACAAAACGCGTATATTGCGCTTGGCGGAAATCTCCGCTCGGATTTTGGCCCGCCTGAGGACACTTTGCGCGCCGCACTGGATGCGCTTTCGGACGTTGGAGTGTCGGTAGTTTCCGTAAGTGCACTCTATCGCACGGATTGTTTCCCAAGGGGTGCGGGCCCCGACTTTGTTAACGCCTGTGCACAGATCGAATCATCGCTTGGTGCCGAGTCTATTTTGCAAATTTTGCATGATATAGAGTCGGCGTTCGGGCGCACGCGCGAGGTCCGTTGGGCAGGGCGCGCACTTGATCTGGATTTGCTCGCGATGGGGGTGCAGGTTTGTCCCTCCCCCGAAATCGCGCGCGGTTGGATGGGCTTGCCCATTGATCAACAAATGAAAATGGCACCGGATCAGCTTATTTTGCCGCACCCACGCCTGCACGAACGCGGATTTGTTCTGATTCCCTTTCGTGATGTTGCACCGGACTGGATACATCCATTGTTGGGTAAAACGGTGACGCAGATGTGTGATGAACTGCCTGAAAGTGAACGATCGGGCGTAAAACCTCTGTAACGAGGGGCGATGTACGCCGTTTCATGCTATTCTCAACTTGCAATGCTAGGTATCTGCACCTAGATAGTGCCTTTGTTGCCCCGCACAGTTAAGAATTGGAGATCCCATGGCTCGCGTCACCGTAGAAGATTGCGTCGACAAGGTACCGAACCGTTTCGAGCTCGTTATGCTCGCATCCCACCGAGCACGTGAGATCGCGGCTGGTTCCTCACTGACTGTGGATCGCGACAACGACAAAAATCCTGTTGTTGCATTGCGCGAAATTGCAGATGAAACACAATCTGCTGATGCACTTCGTGAGCGCGCGATTGAGTTTCACCAGACACAAATCGAGGTGGATGAACCAGAAGAAGACCAAATGGCACTTCTTATGGGTCAAGAAACTGACAAGCCTGCTGATGACGAAATGTCCGAAGAGAAATTGCTACGTGCGTTGATGGAAGCACAAGGCCAGCAGTAAGAACGAGACCTCCACGCAGGTCAAACCAACGGAGTTTGCGGACCGAACATGATCGATGTCGAAGACCTGATCGCACTGGTCCGCAACTATAACCCCAAATCAAATGCCGATCTTATTCGCGAGGCCTACGCGTATGGCCTTGAGATGCACGAGGGACAGTTTCGCCATTCCGGTGAGCCGTACTTTTCGCATCCCATTGCCGTTGCCGCAATTCTGACCGAACAGGCTCTTGATGACGCCACGATCATCACCGCGCTGTTGCATGACACTATCGAAGATACACGCGCCTCATACGCAGAAGTTGAGCGGCGTTTTGGCACAGACGTGGCCGAGCTTGTTGACGGCGTCACAAAGCTGACCAACCTGCAATTGTCATCGAACGAGACGAAGCAGGCGGAGAACTTTCGCAAGCTGTTCATGGCGATGTCAAAAGATTTGCGGGTTATCCTCGTCAAGCTTGCCGACCGCCTCCACAATATGCGCACGATCAAATCTATGCGTGCTGAAAAGCAGCTCCAAAAAGCCCGTGAGACCATGGATATCTTTGCGCCGCTTGCGGGTCGCATGGGGATGCAATGGATGCGCGAGGAACTTGAGGATCTCTCGTTTCGCGTGATCAACCCTGAGGCGCGCAATTCGATCATCCGCAGGTTTATTACGTTGCAGCGCGAAACGGGGGATGTTGTCCATAAGATCACCACGGACATCCGCGCGGCGTTGGAAAAGGCGGACGTTGACGCCGATGTGTTTGGTCGCGCCAAAAAACCCTATTCCATCTGGCGCAAAATGGAAGAAAAGCAGCAAAGCTTTTCACGTTTGTCAGACATATACGGATTCCGAATTATCACCCGATCTGAGGCCGATTGTTATCGCGTCCTTGGGGTCATTCATCAACGTTGGAAGGCCGTCCCGGGTCGGTTCAAAGACTATATAAGCCAATCTAAATCAAACGGTTATCGGTCTATTCATACCACGGTTTCGGGACGAGACGGCAAACGTGTCGAGGTGCAAATCCGTACGCGCCAAATGCATGAAGTTGCCGAAAGTGGCGTGGCTGCGCATTGGTCGTACCGTGATGGTGTGCGCGCACAAAACCCGTTTGCGGTCGATCCGGCCAAATGGTTGGCGCAGCTGACCGAGCGGTTTGAAAACTCTGAAAACCACAGTGAATTTCTTGAGCATGTGAAGCTCGAAATGTACGCCGATAAGGTGTTTTGTTTCACACCAAAGGGTGAGGTAATTTCTCTACCTAAGGGCGCGACACCACTTGATTTTGCCTATGCCATTCACACTCGAATTGGGGACAGTTGCGTTGGAGCCAAGGTGGATGGCATTCGCGTGCCACTTTGGACCCGTCTCAAAAATGGTCAATCCGTTGTCGTTCTGACGGCCGAGGGCCAGCGCCCTCAGGGCACATGGATCGATATTGTTGTGACGGGGCGTGCCAAGGCGGCAATCCGCAAATCGCTACGCGAAGAGGACCGTGAACGGTTTGTCAAACTTGGTCGCGAATTGGTCCGCGTGTCATTCGATCACATCGGAAAAAAAGCAACAGACAAGGCTCTGAAAACCGCCGCCAACCAGCTGTCGCTCTCATCAAGCGAAGAGTTGTTGGCGCGTGTCGGCTCCGCCGAATTAGCCGCGTCCGCAGTTGTGCGCACGGTCTATCCCGAATTGATCCATGAGAGTGATGAGGTTGCCGCAACCCGCGCAGTGTTGGGCCTACAAGAGGGGCAGACCTATCACCGCGCCGATTGTTGTCAGCCGATTCCGGGCGAGCGCATCGTAGGCATCACGTATCGTGGCAAGGGGGTCGTCACCCATGCGATCGATTGCCCTGCTCTTGAAGAACTCGAAGCCGAAACAAGCCGTTGGGTTGATTTGCAATGGCACGCGGGACCGCATGCCGCCGAGCATACTGTGTCACTTGATGTGACCATCGCCAACGGTGCGGGCGTCTTGGGCCATATTTGCACCCTAATAGGTGAGCAAAAGGCAAACATTTCGGACCTCAATTTTGTCGACCGCAAACCCGATTTTTACCGTCTGATCGTCGATGTTGACTTGCGCGATCTTGAACACCTCCATGCCGTGATGCTCGCGCTTGAGGCTGAGAGCGACGTTGCTCGCATTCGTCGCTACCGCGACCTTGATCGAAAGCCATAGGAACGGGCGGGGAACACGTGGTATTTAAACGCCGTAAAAAACTGACCCCATTGATCTGGCTTGCGAGATCACTTTGGCCCAAGGGCGGTTGGCATCGTGCGGCTCTGTACTTGCAGCATCGGCTTCACCGCTTGCCTGACACTCCCCAAACAATTTCTCGTGGCGTTTTTGCGGGCGTCTTCTCGGTCTTTACGCCATTGTTTGGGCTGCATTTTCTGGTTGCCTACATATTGGCAAAGCTGATGCGTGGAAATGTTGTTGCCGCGCTGCTTGCAACGTTTGTCGGAAATCCGCTGACATATGTGCCGATTGGGGTCGTGTCTCTGAAAATGGGCCACTTCATTTTGGGCACAGAGTTTGATCACGTTAACGAGCGCTCTTTCATGGGTAAATTTATAGACGCGGCAGACGACTTTTGGCTTAACTTCCTCACGGTCCTGTCGGATGTCGACGCCAATTGGGATGCGCTTATTCGGTTTTTTTACGAGGTGTTTTTGCCTTACCTCGTTGGTGGGATTGTACCGGGCGTGGTGGCGGGACTTGTCGGATATTACGTCACCCTGCCGATGATCACGGCTTATCAGGCGCGGCGCCGTAAAAAGTTGAAAGTCAAACTCGAAAAGCTGAGAAAAAAGGCGCACGCGGGCTAAAATAAGAGTTGATAGCGCGCACAATTTCTTCGTTTCGGTTTTGATCTTCGAGGGGTATTGTCGCATCAAAAGAACATTCAAACGCGCAGAAAAGGCCCGTCATGACTGAAACAGCGCCCCTTCGTCTTGGTATGAATATTGACCATGTTGCCACTGTTAGAAACGCACGCGGATCAGAATATCCTGATCCCATCCGCGCGGCAAAACTGGCTGAGGATGCGGGGGCTGACGGTATCACCGCTCACTTGCGCGAAGATCGCCGGCACATCACGGACGCCGACATTGAGCGCCTGATGGAGGCGCTGACTGTCCCGCTCAATTTCGAGATGGCCGCAACAGATGAAATGCACGCTATTGCGCTACGTCACAAACCCCACGCGGTTTGCCTCGTGCCTGAAAAGCGCGAAGAGCGCACAACAGAGGGCGGGCTTGAAGTTGCGCGTGACGAAAACCGTTTAGCCCATTTTATTGCGCCATTACGGGATGCGGGATGCCGTGTGTCGATCTTTATCGCGGCGGATCGTCCGCAAATTGAAGCGGCTGCGCGGATCGGGGCTGCGGTCGTGGAACTGCACACCGGCGCATATTGTGACCTGCATGCCGAGGGCCGATTTGACGAGCGCGATGCAGAGTTAGAACGCCTTGCACAGATGGCAGCCTTTGCCGACAGTCTAAGCTTGGAGGTCCACGCAGGGCACGGACTGACATATGATACGGTTCAACCAATTGCCGCACTTCCCCAGGTCGTGGAGCTAAACATCGGCCATTTTCTAATCGGAGAAGCAATTTTTCGGGGCATTCAACCGGCTATTTTGGAGATGAGACGCCTCATGGATGAGGTGCGTGGTTAGATGTCGCGACAATTGATCGCCCCAACCCGTGCGGCCTGTATGAGCGCGTTATTTTTGGCGCGCAAATGATCCTTGGTATTGGGACAGATTTGGCCAA
>NZ_CBFHKW010000010.1:17924-24676 GCF_965656515.1 Celeribacter marinus | reverse complement strand
ACATCGAGCGTATCCAAGGTACCTTGGATCGGTTCGGGACGCGTTTTAAAAACCGTGTATTCACGCCGACCGAACAACAAAAAGCGGATCGTAGGCGCGATGTTGCGGGAACCTATGCAAAACGCTGGGCCGCGAAGGAAGCCTGCTCAAAGGCGCTCGGTACCGGTCTTGCCATGGGGATTTCATGGATCGACATGTCTGTGAGCAACCTTGAAACGGGGCAACCCGTTATGCGAGTGACGGGTTGGGCCAAGGATCGGCTCGACGACATGACGCCCGCCGGGCATGAGGCGATTATTCATGTCACGTTGACGGATGATCATCCGTGGGCACAGGCTTTTGTTGTGATTGAGGCGCGAAAATGCGAAGAGTAACGCAACGCTTGGTGCGAGTATTCTCGCCTATTCCGCGCTGAAGTGCGCGGTGTGGCACGGCTTCACCTTGACTCCATGCGCCGCGCCAATCATTGAGCGACCTAGCGCGCGTATTGGCGCGCCCTTATTTGACAGAACGGACTTGAGCACAGATGAGCAGCTTTAAAGACAGTGCGACAGAAACCGTAAAAACGGTTGTCTACGCCCTATTGATTGCAGGAATTTTTCGGTCCTTCTTTTTTCAGCCGTTCTTTATCCCATCCTCTTCGATGAAAGACACCTTGCTGATTGGTGACTTTTTGTTCGTCAACAAGATGAGCTATGGCTATTCTAAATACTCGTGCCCGTTCTCGTTCATGTGCCCCGTATCGGGCCGCATTCTGGACAAGGCGCCCGAGCGCGGCGATGTCGTCGTGTTCGAGCACCCGACCCAACACCGCGCCTTTGTGAAACGTCTCGTTGGTCTGCCTGGTGATAAGATCCAGATGAAAGACAGTGTGCTGTTCATCAATGGCGAAGAGGCCAAACAAACACCCGATGGCGTGTTTGTCGAGACCTATGAGGGGCAGGGGTCCGCAGGCAACACGCCGCGTTGCTCCAACCCCGCGCCGGGTTTGGGTGGCCAGTGCATCAAAGAGAAGTTCATTGAAACGCTCCCTGGAGGGACGTCGCACTCGATCTTAAATATCGGTGAGTCTCGCGTTGATAATACCGCCGTGTTTACCGTCCCTGCCGGTCAATATTTCTTCCTTGGTGACAACCGCGATAACTCCGCCGATAGCCGCGTGGCTCAGCCGGTCGGTGTCGGTTTTGTCCCCGAGGAGTTTCTGCTCGGTCGAGTGGATCGCGTCATGTTCTCCGCCGCCGGTAAATCCCTCCTGTTCTTTTGGACGTGGCGACTTGATCGTTTTTACGAGAAAATCAATTGAAAATTTCAGCCGATCTCAAAGCGTTTCAGACGCGTCTCGGGCATGAGTTCAAAAATGCTGAGCTTTTGACGCGCGCCACAACGCATAGCTCGTTGTCATCGGCAACGCGCCCAGACAACCAACGCTTAGAGTTTTTGGGCGATAGAGTTCTGGGCCTGACGATGTCTGAGGCGCTGTTCCAAGCAGACAAATCTGCCGCCGAAGGGCAGCTTGCGCCACGCTTCAACGCGCTTGTGCGCAAAGAGACTTGCGCGGATGTTGCGCGTCAAATCAACCTTGGTGATGTTCTCAAACTTGGGCGCTCCGAGATGTTGTCGGGAGGACGGCGCAAAGAGGCGCTGTTGGCCGACGCGATGGAGGCGATAATTGCAGCCGTCTATCTCGACGCAGGATTTGAAACCGCACGCGATATGGTTCTACGCCTTTGGGGAGAGCGGATCGAGGGTGTGGAGGATGACGCGCGCGACCCGAAATCTGCACTTCAAGAATGGGCACAGGCCCGCAAACAAAACCCGCCGCGTTACGAGACAGTTGAGCGCACAGGCCCAGATCACGCACCCGTTTTCACTATTAAAGTAGTGCTAGAAAGCGGCGAGAGCGAACAGGCAAAAGCTGCCTCTAAACGCAACGCAGAACAATCCGCCGCAAAGGCGCTTTTGAACAAACTGGAGGCCAAAAATGGCTGACGCAAACGACCAATCCCGTGCTGGTTTTGTGGCTCTTATTGGTGAGCCGAACGCAGGGAAATCGACATTGCTCAACCGTATGGTTGGCGCCAAGGTTTCAATCGTTACACACAAGGTGCAAACAACCCGCGCGCGTATTCGTGGTGTCGCGATTGAGGGCGATAGCCAAATCGTTTTTGTAGACACGCCGGGTATTTTTAAGCCCAAGCGACGGCTTGATCGCGCGATGGTTACGGCCGCATGGGGAGGTGCCGCTGACGCAGATATCACCGTGTTGATGGTTGAGGCGCATCGCGGTTTGTCCGAAGGCGTCGAGGGCATTCTCGCCGCGTTGGCCGAAAACCCTGTGCGCGGCAAAATCGCTCTGGCCATTAACAAGATTGATATGGTCGACGTTGAAAAATTGCTCGCCATGACACAAAAGCTCAATGAGCGGTTTGATTTTGTTGAGACATTTATGATCTCCGCAGAAAAAGGGCGCGGGGTTGATGATCTTCGCAAGTGGCTTGCAAAAGAGATTCCCATGGGGCCTTGGCTTTATCCTGAGGATCAAATCGCCGACTTGCCATTGCGCATGATCGCGGCGGAAATGACCCGCGAAAAGCTAACGCTGAACCTGCACCAAGAGTTGCCGTATCAGCTCACGGTCGAGACGGAAAAGTGGGAAGAGCGTGCAGACGGGTCCGCGCGTGTGGATCAGATTGTCTACGTGGCACGTGACGGTCACAAAGGTATTATTTTGGGCAAACGTGGCGAGACAATTAAACGGATTTCTCGCCAGTCGCGTGAGGAATTGTCAGAGTTTCTTGATCGTAAAATTCACCTGTTCTTGCAGGTTAAAGTGCGTCCAAACTGGCTTGAAGAGGCTGAGCGCTACGGCGAAATGGGACTCGACTTTAAAGACGGAAACGCGTGATCTGTGGCACGTCTGACGGCTGATTTTTGGGTGTCGGCGTATCTGTCGCGCCTGCGGCTCGCTGATATTCCCGCGTTCGTGGTCAAAAAAGGCGATACCACCGCGGGCGCGATTTTGATCAAACTCAATACACTGGACGGACAAGCAACGGCGTTTCAACGCGAGTTCAACCTTATGGAAGACCGCCGTGAATGGCAGGTTTTGACACAGGGTGATGAGCGTGATGTGGATGCGAGTTTGGCCAAACAAAAAAGCTTTGATGCGGATGTGTGGATCATCGAGGTCGAGGACCGCCATGGGCGTACACTTTTGGACGAGGTTGGTCTGTCAGACTAAAGGCCCGCCTCACGTCATGCATAAACATCGCTTGCAAGAGCGGCGCGTCCCACGGAATATGCGCGCATGGAATGGCAGGATCATGGCACAGTATTAGCGGTCCGCAAGTACGGCGAAACGTCTGTCGTCGTCGAGGTATTTACCGAAGGCCATGGCCGTCACGCCGGCGTCGTGCGCGGCGGGGTGTCACGCAAAATGACGCCGCACTTGCAACCGGGTGGTCATATATCGGTGACATGGAAAGCGCGGCTTGAGGACCATTTGGGGAGCTTTGTGGTGGAGCCAATCCGTTCTCGCGCCGCGGATGTCATGAATGACGCTTTGGCGTTAGAGGGGCTCAACACGCTCGCCGCGTTGCTCACTTCGACGTTGCCGGAACGCGAACCTCATGCATATCTGTACGCCGAAACCATGGGGTTATTCGACCGGCTTGGAACCGATCCCAACTGGCCCTTGGCCTACCTGCATTGGGAAGTGTCCTTGCTTGACGAGTTGGGATTCGGTCTTGACCTGTCCGCGTGCGCGGTGACGGGTAGTCCCGATGACCTCGCCTATGTCTCGCCAAAATCGGGCAGGGCTGTCAGCCGTCAGGGCGCAGGTGAGTGGGCGGATCGGCTTTTGCCGTTGCCGCAGTCATTGCTTGGCCAGTCGTCTTTGGATTATGCCGAAATCATTGCGGGCATGACCACCACCGGACACTTTATTGCGAAAATTCTCGCGGAGCTGTCAGACAAGCCTTTGCCGCAAGCTCGTACACGGTTGTTGGACCGGCTTGCAAAAAAGGCAGCACAAGCAGCGCCGCCTTTTTAAACAGTTTTCGTGGGTACGCTTATGCGAGAAGGCGGCGCGCGATAACCTGCGCCTGAATTTCACCAGCACCCTCAAAGATGTTGAGAATTCGCGCATCACATAGAATGCGACTGATTTGATACTCAAGGGCGAAGCCGTTGCCGCCATGAATTTGCAACGCGTTATCAGCAGCGGCCCACGCCACACGCGCTCCCAACAGTTTTGCCATTCCGGCCTCCACGTCACAGCGATGCCCGTTGTCCTTTTCCCATGCGGAGAAATAGGTGAGTTGGCGTGCGACCATAATTTCGACGGCCATCATCGCGAGTTTTCCTGAAACACGTGGGAATTCGATAATCGACTTGCCGAATTGTTTGCGGTCCTCGGCGTATTTCATGCCGACCTCTAGGGCGTTTTGGGCGACCCCAATGGCGCGGGCTGCGGTTTGAATGCGCGCGGACTCGAATGTCTCCATCAGTTGTTTGAAGCCCTTGCCCTCTTCGCCACCAAGAAGGTTTGCCGCATCCACTTTGAATCCGTCAAAAGCAAGTTCGTATTCTTTCATGCCGCGGTAGCCGAGCACTTCGATTTCTCCGCCCGTCATACCATCTGTTGGGAACGGGTTCGAGTCATCGCCAGCGGTCTTCTCCGCCAAGAACATTGATAGGCCCTTGTAGTCCGTTGTCGCAGAGTCTGTTCGTGCCAAGAGGGTCATCAGATTGGTGCGCGCGGCGTGCGTGATCCATGTTTTATTGCCTGTCACCGTATAGGTTTCGCCGTCTTTTACGGCGCGTGTGCGCAATCCGCCGAGGTCTGATCCGGTGTTTGGCTCGGTGAAGACGGCGGTGGGGAGCGTCTGCGCGCTTGCGAGCTTAGGGAGCCAGTTTTCCTTTTGGGCCTGTGACCCGCCCGACAAGATGAGTTCGGCGGCAATTTCGCTACGCGTGCCCAATGAACCAACGCCGATGTATCCGCGCGACAATTCCTCTGAGACGACGACCATCGCCGCCTTTGGAAAGCCGAAGCCTCCGAACTCTTCAGGGATCGTCAATCCGAATACGCCCATTTCGGCCAATTCATCGATGACGGACATTGGGATTAATTCATCTTTGAGGTGCCACTCGTGCGCGAACGGGACCACCTTTTCGTCGGCATAGCGGCGGAACTGATCGCGGACCATTTCGAGCTCGTCATCGAGGCCAGAGGCGCCGAACGTCGCATGGCCGTGATTGTCGCGCATCAGTTCAACAAGGCGAGTTCGAGCCTGTACAGTGTTGCCCGACAACATGAGCTTCGTCACGCTTTGTTCAGAGGGTTGCACGAGACCTAGGCCCAGATCGGACAAACGCACGATCTCTCCTTGGTTCATCGGAATGCCGCCATATATCTGACTGAGGTACTCGCCAAAGGAGATTTGCAAAATGAGCTGCTCCATTTCGCCAAACTTGCCTTCATCACAAAGTGACGTGGCCCATTTTTGCATCTGGCGCAGTGCTTCGACATATGTCGCCAGCCACGCAAGGCCATGGGCCGCTGTTTGGTTAGCGTCGATTTTCGCCCCTGAAATCCGGCCCCCGTCTAAAAATTCGACACGCAAAGCGGCTTTGGCGCGCTCTTGAAGGTCTTGCGCCGCAGGAATAGCCGCAGCCGTCAGGGTCAAAAGCTCGGGCAAGAGAGCGGTCGTCATTTGGGTGTCGTCATTGTCTAGGGCCATAGGAATCTCTCCAGAAAAGGTAGTGTAGATCTAGGCTTTTTGCAATTGCAGCGCAATAATATTTTATAAATAGGCGCAATTTCATTTCGAAAGCGTCGCGACGGAATTTTGATGACCCCTCTGATTTTGATGATAAAACCGCACTATGATGATTGAAGCACTCACCGACCTACTCACCCTCCCGCAACTCGTGTTCGCCTTCGCGATCACAGTGCTCGCGGGATTTGTAAAAGGCGCTACAGGCTTTGCATTGCCCATGATTATGGTCTCTGGCTTGGCGTCAATTCTGCCGCCCGAGACGGCGATTGCGGCGATGATTGTGCCGACTGTTCTGTCCAACGTGTGGCAATCGCTGCGCGGGGGCGGGATAAAAGCAGCGGTAGATGTGGCCGGTGGATTTAAACTCTATATCGCGACATTGCTCGTTTTCATCGTTATCGCCGCACAACTTGTCGCTGCGTTGCCGCAAAATGTAGTCTTGCTTATTTTGGGCGTTCCCATTGTGGCGCTCGCATTGTTCTTGCTCAAAGGGCGGGTGATGTATGTTGATCCAAGCAAGCGCGGGCGGATGGACGTTTTGGTTGGAGCCGCCTCTGGTTTTCTGGGTGGCCTTGCAGGAATTTGGGGCCCGCTTACAGTGACCTATCTCACCGCGATTGATACGCCAAAGAAAGAACAGATCAGAATTACAGGTGTAATTTTCGGGGCGGGTGCTATCACGCTTGGCCTTGCGCACATCCGGTCGGGCGTTTTGAGCGCGCAAACACTGCCACTGTCGCTATTGATGATCGTTCCCGTAATGATTGGTCAATCCATGGGCAACAAGGTTCAGGATCGGCTGGACCAAAAGAAATTCCGACGGATGACGTTGTTCGTACTCATTATTGCGGGGCTTAATCTGATCCGTCGTGGGGTTATGTAATCGCTAGCAGACATGTCGTAGACATCAAAAAGGCGCGCCGAGTGGCGCGCCTTTTCACATTTGTACTGAGACGCCCTATCCGATGG
>NZ_CBFHKW010000010.1:0-17827 GCF_965656515.1 Celeribacter marinus | reverse complement strand
CGCGGCGGATTTCACATCGTCGTCGATGTAATCAAGGTACTGGATGAAGTTCTCCGAGAACATTGAGACAAGCTTTTCAGCTTGGGCGTCATAGCCTTCTTTATCTGCCCATGTGCGGCGCGGGTCGAGTAGGATGTCGGCTACGCCCGGAACCGAGACGGGGACTTCGAAGCCAAAGTTCTCGTCCTTGCGGAATTCAACCTCGGAAAGCGAGCCATCAAGGGCGGAGTGGAGCAAGTTGCGTGTGGCTTTGATCGGCATGCGAGAGCCAATACCATACGCACCGCCGGTCCAACCCGTGTTTACTAACCAGCAGGTGGCGCCGTGTTTGGCAATTTTGTCGCGTAGCAGATTACCGTAGGTCTCTGGCCGGCGCGGCATGAACGGTGCGCCGAAACAGGTCGAGAACGTGGGAACAGGTTCCGTAATCCCTTTTTCGGTGCCCGCGACTTTGGACGTGAAACCAGAGAGGAAGTGATACATCGCTTGCGCAGGTGACAGCCGCGCGATCGGGGGAAGCACGCCGAACGCATCACATGTCAGCATGATGATATTTTTGGGGTGGCCGCCGAGGGCGGTCTCTGACGCATTCGAAATATAGTGCAGCGGGTACGCGCAGCGCATGTTTGCGGTCAGACTGGAATCCTCAAAGTCGAGATCTTTGGTGTGTTCATCAAAAACCATGTTCTCGATGACTGTCCCGAATTTGGTTGTTGTCGCATAGATTTCTGGCTCTGCCTCTGCTGAAAGATCGATTGTCTTGGCGTAGCAGCCGCCCTCAAAGTTAAAGGTGCCGCGTTCGGACCACCCATGTTCGTCATCGCCGATCAATATACGATCAGGGTCAGCGGACAGTGTTGTTTTGCCTGTGCCAGAAAGGCCAAAGAAGACTGCGGTATCAACTGGGTTACCTGGGGCGTGGTTGGCGGAGCAGTGCATCGCCATGACGCCCTTACCGGGTAGAATGTAGTTGAGAAGCGTAAATACGCCTTTCTTGTTTTCGCCCGCGTAGGAGGTGCCTCCGACAAGAATGAGTTTGCGATCGAAATTAAGCGCGATCACGGTACCAGAGCGACAGCCGTGTTTTGCGGGGTCCGCTTTAAAGCTTGGACAATTGATGACGGTATAGTCTGCTTCGAAGTGATCCACTTCCGTCAACGTGGGGCGGCGCAACATCGTGCGGTTGAACAGGGCATGCCATGCGAGTTCGCTCACCATACGCACGTCAAGACGGTGGGCCGCATCGGCGCCGCCGTAGAGATCTTCGACGAAATAATCGCCACCTTTCATATGCTCGACCATGTCCGCGTAAAGGACGTCAAACTTGTCCGATTCCATCGGTTGGTTGTTTTCCCACCAGATTGTGTCTTCAACGCTAGGTGTGCGGACCACATATTTGTCGTTGGGAGAGCGCCCCGTATGCTCGCCTGTGGTGACATAGAGTGAGCCACCTTTGCCAAGCGTTCCCTCGCCGCGTTTGAGTGCCTCTTCGATGAGGGCTGGCTCAAGAAGGTTATAATACACATTGCCGAGATCAGAGATCCCTTGGGTTTCCAATGTAAAATCTGGGTTCACGCGTCCGGTTGCCATAGTGCCAAGCTCCCCGCCCCGCCAATGTGGGCGTCCTGATGTCAAAAATAATAACGCGAAGGGCCATTCGCGGTCTGTCGTGCCCGAGAGACATGCAGGCTATAACATGCGGAAATCGTCCGTAAACAGGCGCTAAGTCAAAGTTAGCGCAACCATAATGGGGTTAGCGCAATCATTTTCGAGTTAGCGCAATCACGGTGCAGATTTGCCGCGCGGACCAAGGAAATAGGCGCGAACCAGATAATAAGTGAGGCAAATTAGTCAAACATTGAATTTTTTAGCATTTCAATGAGTCCATCTACGCACTGATTCGCGGTTTCACTTGATTTGAATAGGTGTCTGGATGAATATGCGTAACAAAACGAATGAGCAAAAACGAAACTATTGAGCAGTTGAAGGAAACCGAACATGTCTCGGATCGCCTTGGTCGATGACGACCGGAATATCCTCACGTCCGTCTCCATGACACTCGAAGCCGAAGGGTTCGAGGTCGAAACATATAATGATGGTCAATCAGCCTTGGACGCTTTTAATAAAAAGCTTCCCGATATGGCGGTGTTTGACATCAAGATGCCGCGTATGGACGGAATGGACTTGCTGCAGCGCGTGCGGCAAAAAACGAACATGCCCGTCATTTTTTTAACATCGAAGGATGATGAGATCGACGAAGTGCTTGGTTTGCGCATGGGGGCTGATGACTATGTGAAAAAGCCGTTTTCACAGCGCCTGTTGGTCGAGCGAATTCGTGCGCTTTTGCGGCGCCAAGAGGCCCTCGATGGTGTTGAGGTCGCGGAAACCGAAGAAACTAAAATGATGGAGCGTGGCGAATTGGTCATGGATCCATTGCGTCATGCTGTGCGGTGGAAGGGGAAGGATGTTACTCTTACAGTGACAGAATTCCTGTTACTGCAAGCGTTGGCGCAGCGGCCCGGCTTTGTGAAGTCCCGCGATCAGCTGATGGATGTGGCCTACGATGATCAGGTTTACGTAGACGATCGTACAATCGATAGTCACATTAAACGCCTGCGCAAAAAAATGCGCACGGTAGATTCTGATTTTTCCGCAATCGAGACGCTTTACGGCATCGGTTATCGATACAACGAGGAATAAGGGACGAGCATGTCACTGTCCTCCCGAGTTGATGGATCACGCAAAAGCGCCAAGGATGCAGATGTTGTCCTTGGCGATGATTGGATTGCGCCAAAAATTTCTGACATCGATTTGCGCGAAAAACGTGCTCGGCGCAAATTCATTGCGGTTAACCGATCACCTTTGGCGCAAAAAATCATCACCTTTAACCTCGTTGCGATCATTTTGATGGTTTCGGGTATTCTCTATTTGAACCCGTTTCGCGATAGTCTCGTCACGCAACGCGAAATCGCGATGGTGACAGAAGCTGCGCTTATCGCAGATATGCTTGAAGCAACTGCAAATGGTACGCTGGAGATCACCGCGCAGGATGAAGCCGTTATGGCGGTTCTCGAAATCCCGTTGCGCGAAAATGTGTTTTTGTACAACGCTCAGGGTGATTTGGTGGCGTCGACCGTGGGCAAGCCGCGCCTTAGCCCATCGGGTCTCGCGGGATATGCCAATGGTGGCCGCCCAACCGTCATCTCCGATTTTTTGAACAAGGTGTGGAATGCGATGACATTTTCGTCGTCAGGGGGGCCACATGAGGGCAATCTCGCGCATGATGATGCGGCCAATGTCGCCCCTTTGATCGATGGCGCCCTTGCAAATCAGATCGGTGTGGATACGGGGTTTTCCAATACCGGTTCGACAGTTTTTGCCGTTGCAGCGCCGATTACGCTACAGGGCGAAAACGGGGTCGAAACCGTGGGCGTTGTGGGGTTGGTCTCTGCTGAGGGCGAAATTGACGAGCTTGTACGCGTCGAGCGTGAGCAGATTTTACAGGTGTTTATCATCGCTATTCTTGTGTCGATCGGGTTGAGCCTCGTACTTGCTTCAACGATTGCAAACCCTCTTGCGGATCTTGCCGCAGCCGCCGAAGTCGGTCGGGATAAAAATAGTCGTAAGGTCTCGCCGGGACGCGTGCGTATTCCTGATCTGTCAGGGCGGCCCGACGAAATTGGCCGCCTGTCCAGTGCTTTGCGCGGAATGGTCTCTGCACTCTATGACCGGATTGACGCAAACGAACAATTCGCCGCAGACGTGGCGCACGAAATCAAAAACCCATTGGCGTCACTGCGCTCCGCTGTCGGGTCACTGCGGATGGTCAAAAAAGAAGAGCACCGTATCAAATTGCTCGATGTGATTGAGCATGATGTGCGCCGCCTCGATCGCCTTGTCTCTGACATTTCTAATGCATCACGCCTTGATAGTGAGTTGGTCAAGGAAGAAGAGGAAGAATTCAACCTTCTCAAAATGCTGTCCAATTTGACCGAGTTTCTCGGTCAGGATGCCCAAGAGAAAGGTGTCGATTTTATTGCGGACTTGCCAGACGAGCCGATCATCGTCGCAGGCCTTGAGGCCCGCCTTGCCCAAGTTTTCGTAAATTTGATCACCAATGCAGTGTCCTTTTGCGAAGACGGCGATGCGATTCGCGTTTGGGTGCGCAAACGTGACAGCAGGGTTTTAGTCGTCGTAGAGGACACCGGGCCGGGAATCCCAGATCAAGCCTTGTCAAAAATCTTTAAGCGGTTCTATTCGGAGCGCCCTGAAGGGCAGTTTGGCAACAACTCGGGCCTTGGTCTGGCGATCTCAAAACAGATTGTCGAGGCTCATGGTGGCGTTATCTGGGCGGAAAATATTCGCCCTACCGATGCCGATATCACATCTGAGCCGCTGGGTGCGCGTTTCGTGGTCGGTCTGCCAGTGTGAGTGGTTTGGGTGTGACCTCCCCCAAATCCCAACCCGCCAAGCTGTGTCACGCCAGTTGTGTGGCATTTACGCCGTCTGCCGGCTTGCTGATTGTCGGGCCATCGGGTAGCGGAAAGTCGACGCTATCGTTGACCCTGATGGCATTGGGTGCCACGCTCGTATGTGATGATCAAACATTGTTGCGCGCGGACGATGACGGACAGGCAGTGGTCGCAACCGCTCCCCCTACCATAAAGGGGCAAATAGAGGCGCGGGGCATCGGGATCCTGAGTGCAACATCGTTTGATGCTTGTCGCATCCGTGCTATTGTTGATCTATCAAAAGTTGAGGAAGAACGCTTGCCTCCGGTGCGAAATGAGCGCGTTATTGGTGTTTCGATTCCCTTGTTTTACAAAGTGGATGGGCCACAGTTTGCTCCCGCTTTGATCCAATGGCTCAAAGGAGGCCGGATCGCGTGACCGAAGACGGTAAGGCAATAAACATAATGGCGCCGCGCCACCGTGTAGTGCTGGTGACAGGACCATCGGGTGCCGGTCGTTCGACCGCGATTAACGTTCTTGAGGATTTGGGTTACGAGACGATCGACAATTTACCGTTGTCTATCTTACCAAGGTTACTTGAAGCAGGTGGAACGCGTCGGCCACTCGCGCTCGGCATCGATGTACGTAACCGTGACTTCTCAATTGCAGGCATGATTGAAGTGATTGACGGCCTCACGGGCAGTTCGACTTATGACGTCGAGCTACTTTACCTCGACGCTTCGGTGGACGCACTGGTACGGCGGTATTCGGAAACGCGCCGCCGTCATCCGTTGGCACCTGCGGAAACTGCGCTTGTCGGTGTCGGTCGAGAGATAGACCTTTTGCTTCCGATCCGGACCCGCGCGGATATTTTGATCGATACATCCGAATTGACGCCGCACCAATTGCGCGATGAGGTCGAGCGGTGGTTCGCCGCCGATGATCGCGCCAATATGGCGATTTCGGTACAGTCCTTTTCGTACAAACGCGGCATGCCGCGTGGTGTCGATATGGTGTTCGACGTAAGATTTCTTACCAATCCGTATTGGGAGGAAAGTCTTCGTGGCTTGAACGGGCTAGACGTAAAGGTGCGTGCCTACGTCGAGGCTGACCCGCGTTACGCTGCTTTTTTCGAAAAAGTGTGTGATATGACAGAGCTGCTTTTGCCAGCTTATGAAGAAGAGGGAAAGCGCCATTTGTCTATCGCGTTTGGGTGCACAGGTGGGCAGCATCGTTCCGTCACTCTTGCGGAAAACTTGTCACAAGCTCTTGCGGAGCGTGGTTCTCGAGTGTCAGTTAGGCATCGGGAAATGGAACGGCGCGATTTGACCGCGCCCAAGAAAGAAACGGAGACGTTGGCGTGATTGGAATTGTCATCGTCGCACATGGTGGGCTGGCCAAAGAATATCTTGCTGCCGTCGAGCATGTCGTCGGCAAACAGTCAGGTATTGAGGCAATCTCCATCGCCCCGGACCATGATCGAGTCGGCAAGCAACAAGAGATCTGCTTAGCCGCTGATACTGTAGATGCCGGTAGCGGAGTGGTTGTGGTCACCGATATGTTTGGCGGAAGCCCATCCAATTTGTCCTTGCTTGCCTGCCATCATAGTGATCGTAAAATCATTTACGGGGCTAATTTGCCGATGCTGATCAAGCTTGCAAAATCGCGCCATACAACGGTCGATGACGCCGTATCAAAAGCGCTTGTTGCAGGGCGCAAATACATCGACAGCTTCGATGTCGCCGGTCAGTAAGATCGCAACAGTTAGGATTCAACATGTCGTCAGTTTTCCGTACCCACGAGATTATCAATGTCAAAGGTTTGCACGCGCGCGCGTCAGCAAAGTTTGTTGAAAAGGTTGAGGAATTTGATGCCTCGGCGGAGGTCTGTAGGGATGGCATGTGTACAGGCGGCGATAGCATCATGGGGCTTTTGATGTTGGCAGCTTCAAAGGGAACCACTATTGATGTGACGACGAGTGGTCCGCAGGCAAATGGTCTTGCTGATGCGCTCGAAATATTGATCAAGGACCGATTTGGCGAGGGCATGTGAGTGCCGCCACGGGATACGAGGGTAGTATGACCGACCAGAACGCTATCACAGGCGAGGTAACGTCGCGCGATGCTGATTTTACGCCTTATGATGCGCGCCGTTTATCATACGCCAATACGTTTTCTGATCCGTCAAAAATTGTGATAATCCGCGCAATCGAGTGGATGACGGGCAAGTTACCGCTGTTGCGTCGTATTCGTCGTTTTGAGAAATTAGGTGCGCCTCATGGTCACGGATTTTTCACGCAGACTCTCAATGTGATGAACATCGAGGTGAAAACTCCAGTCGAGCAAGCCGCGAAAATCCCCTCAACAGGGCCATTGGTGGTCGTAGCGAACCATCCACACGGGTTGACCGACGGTCTTGTCATGGCGGAGTTGATTGGGAAGGTGCGCACGGATTATAAAATTTTGACGCGCTCGCTTTTGACCGGTATTCCCGAAATTGATCCGTTTATGTTGCCCGTTCCCTTTCCTCACGAAGAAGACAGTCACCGCAAATCCATCACGATGCGGCATGAGGCAATGGATCAGTTAAAGGCGGGAGGCGTAATCGTTCTTTTCCCAGCGGGCGCCGTGGCCACATCACACACAATGTTCGGACCTGTTGTCGAGAAAGAGTGGAATCCGTTTACTGCGAAGATGATTTTAAAGTCGGGTGCAACGGTTTTGCCAATATATTTTCCGGGCCGTAATACGCGTCTTTATCAAATCGCGGACAAGATTTCTGCGACGATCCGGCAGGGGCTGTTGCTTCACGAAATCGCCCGCTCGATGAATAAGCCTCAGTCGCCCATTATTGGAGATCCAATTCTTGCCAGTGAGCTCGGGGAATGGAAGGCTAATCCGCGTGGATTTATGGATTGGTTGCGTGGTCATACCCTCGCCCTGGGTGGGCGAACTGACTAACGTTTAGCGGGTCGGGACCGGAGCATCGCCGCGGTAGTCGTAAAAGCCGCGCTGTGTTTTGCGGCCAAGCCAACCGGCCTCAACATATTTGGTTAAAAGCGGGCAGGGCCGGTATTTGGTATCTGCCAAGCCATCGTGCAGCACATTCATAATCGCCAGGCAGGTATCGAGCCCGATGAAATCGGCAAGCTCAAGCGGTCCCATCGGGTGGTTTGCCCCAAGCTTCATCGATTCATCAATGGATTTAACGGAGCCCACGCCCTCATAGAGCGTATAGACGGCTTCGTTGATCATCGGCATTAAGATGCGGTTGACGATGAAGGCGGGAAAATCCTCTGCACTTGCGGCTGTTTTCCCCAGCCGTTCAACAACGTCGAGAAGCAGTTTATAGGTTGGCTCGTCGGTCGCTATACCACGAATGAGTTCGACGAGTTGCATAATCGGAACCGGGTTCATGAAGTGGAACCCCATGAATTTCTCAGGCCGATCGGTACGTGAGGCCAGACGCGTGATTGAAATCGACGAGGTGTTCGATGTTAGAATTGTATGGTCTTGCAAGTGAGGAAGAAGCTGCGCAAAGATGGCGTTCTTTACATCCTCGCGCTCTGTTGCGGCCTCAATCACAAGATCGGTTTTCCCCAAATCTTCAAGTGCTTGAGTGGTCTTGATCCGCGCCATCGCGGCATCTTTTTCTGTGGTGGAAATTTTGTCTTTGCTCACTTGTCGATCAAGGTTCCTGGATATCACAGCTACGGATTTTTCGAGCGCTTCCGCTGAAATGTCATTTAGCAGGACGTCATACCCCGCGAGCGCGAAAACGTGTGCTATGCCATTTCCCATTTGGCCGGCGCCAACGATTCCTACGGTTGCAATGCTCATGGTGCCGAACTCCTTTTTGACAATAGAACCTTACGCGTTGCCATGAATGTGGCGCAAGGGCCGCGAGAGGCAAGCGATCGTGAAAATTTAGCATGAATTGTGACTTTAGCGAATTCGCAACTTGTATCTGCGAATCTCCACCTTGGGTGAAATACAAACCAGTGGGTGGTTAAATGGCTTATCAATATCCCTCAGAGGTGTCTCTGAACTATCTTCCTTGTCGTTATGGCAAGTCAAAACTGCTCTTTCGAGGGCCGAAAAAAGACTTGCAAGACGACTACATCGCCTTTCTTGGCGGCACAGAGACGTATGGTAAATATGTCCCGGTTCCCTTTGTCGAGCTCGTAAGTGCGGGTGAGGAAATCACGACTGTAAATCTTGGATGCGTGAATGCGGGAACGGATGTGTTTCTCAATGATGAAACCGTCATGGATATGTGTGATCGAGCGGCGGTCACTGTGCTGCAAATGTCGGGTGCACAAAACATGTCGAACCGGTTTTACGCCGTACATCCCCGCCGTAATGATCGATTTTTGCGGGCATCGACCCTTCTTAAAACAATCTACCGCGAGATCGACTTTACTGATTTCAACTTTACCCGACATCTTTTGAGCACTTTAGAAACTGCGTCTGCGGAAAAATTCGCGATGGTTCGTCAGGAGCTCAAGGATGCTTGGGTCGCACGGATGCGAACAATGGTACAACGCATTCCGGGTGATGTGGTTTTGCTATGGATGTCCGATCATGCCCCTGACGACAAGGATGCGACAAATGTGATAAGTGGAGATCCGCTATTTGTGGATCGTGAAATGATTGAGGAAATCCGGCCGTTGGTCAAAGATATTGTCGAGATCGTTGGGACGCCAGCCGAGATTGAACAAGGCTATGATCTATTGGCATTTTCCGAGTTGGAGGCCGCAGCAGCCAAAGAGATGCTTGGCCCGATTGTGCATGCGCGTGCCGCAGCGGAGATCCAAGCGGCGTTGCGTGCTATCAAACGGTAGGATGCGCCGCTTAAAATTTGTGGATGCAAGTGAAATTGTGAAAAAGGCCCACCAATTTGGCGGGCCTTTCTGCGTCTTGGCAGATGAAGGCTTAAAGCTTGCCTGTTAACTCCGGCACGGCATCGAAAAGATCGGCAACGAGTCCGAAGTCTGCAACTTGGAAAATGGGCGCTTCTTCGTCTTTGTTGATCGCAACAATGACTTTCGAGTCTTTCATGCCTGCAAGGTGCTGAATCGCGCCAGAGATGCCAACGGCGATGTACAGATCTGGGGCAACAACTTTTCCAGTTTGGCCCACTTGCCAATCGTTCGGGGCAAATCCGCTGTCGACTGCGGCCCGAGACGCCCCCACTGCGGCACCTAATTTATCGGCCAGCGCGGAGATGATCGCGAAATCGTCCTCGGATCCTACGCCGCGCCCGCCAGAGACGACGATCTTTGCGGAGGTGAGTTCTGGGCGATCACTAACCGCGACTTTGTCCTCAACGAACGTGGAGAGACCTTTGTGACCTGCACCTGATGTTGCGTCAATCGATGCAGATCCGCCGGTGCCCGCGGTGTCGAAGGTAGCCGTGCGAAACGAGATGATTTTCGTTGCATCTTCGGATTTTACAGTTTGAATTGCGTTGCCAGCGTAAACAGGTCGCTTGAACGTATTCGCGTCGACCACAGCAATGACATCGGAAATCACCATGACATCCAGTAAAGCTGCGACGCGGGGTAACACGTTTTTACCTGTGGTTGTAGCTGGCGCGACGATGTGTGTGATGCCCGCCGCCAGAGATACGATCAGATCAGCGATATTTTCGGCCAGACCGTTCGCATAGGCGGTGTCATCGGCGCAAAGCACCTTTGTTACACCGTTAATTTGCGCGGCTGCGTCGGCAGCGGCCTGTGGGCCACAAACCAAAACAGTGATGTCGCCGAGTGGCGCACAAGCTGATACGGCTTTCGCGGTTGCATCGAAGGCAAGTTCACCGCCTGCTACTTCAGCAAGGAGAAGTACGGACATCAGATAAGGCCCCCCTCTTTGAGTTTGGACACAAGCTCGTCAACGGACGCAACCATGATACCAGCCTGACGTGCGGCGGGTTCCTCGGTCGTCACAACTGTAAGACGCGGCGTTGTATCTACGCCGTAGTCGGCAGTTGAGGTTTCGCTCAGCGGCTTTTTCTTAGCCTTCATGATGTTTGGCAAGGACGCATAGCGCGGTTCATTTAGACGCAGGTCCGTGGTCACAATCGCGGGCAAGTTAACGGAAATGGTTTGAAGACCACCGTCCACTTCGCGTGTCACGATCGCTTTGCCGTCTTCAACTTTGACTTCAGAGGCAAATGTGGCCTGTCCCCAGCCGAGCAGGGCGGCCAGCATCTGACCCGTTGCGTTCATGTCATTGTCGATGGCTTGTTTTCCAAGGATCACCATTTGTGGTGCTTCTTGTTCGACAATCTTGGCCAGGAGTTTGGCAACGGCAAGGGGTTCTATGTTGACCCCTTGGTCGTCCACGACAAGGATGCCACGATCCGCGCCCATTGCGAGCGCGTTGCGGATCGTGTCGGTCGATTTTTTCTCGCCAATCGAGACGACAACAATCTCCTCAACGATGCCCGCTTCTTTCAAGCGGATTGCCTCTTCGACCGCAATTTCGTCGAACGGGTTCATGGACATTTTGACGTTGGCGAGATCGACACCCGTGCCATCGGCCTTTACTTTGACCTTCACGTTGTAGTCGATCACGCGTTTGACAGGCACTATAACCTTCATCGGCGTAAACTCCTTTAGCAGCCCCCGCGAGTGTCGCAGAGGTCCTCGTTTCAGCAACTTTATTACCCGCTCGCGCCCGCAGAAAATACCCCCAAAACGCCACGGTTCGTTCCAAAGACGTGACGTTTGGAGGAAAAGTGACGTAGCGATAGCGCTCACATCTAGAACGGCGACCTTATCTGTTCGCGCCAGGCACCCAAAGTACGTCATCTTTGCCGCCATTGTTGGCGACTCGCGCGACAACGAAGAACCAGTCAGACAAGCGATTGAGGTATTTGATCGCAGCTTCGTTGACGTCTTCTGTGGTTGCCAATTCGACACACAAACGCTCAGCGCGGCGCGATACGGTACGGCATAAATGCAGGTGTGCCGCCAAAGCGGATCCGCCGGGCAGAATAAAGGAGCGAAGCGGTTCTAGATCTGCGTTCATCGCATCAATTTCCGTCTCGAGGCGATCGGTTTGCGAGGCGATCAGACGCAGCGGCGGATATTCCGCCTCGGCATCGCTCGCCATGTTTGGACGACACAGATCTGCGCCGAGGTCGAATAAATCGTTCTGGATACGCGACAGGGCGGTGTCGATATCACCGTCCGCGTGCAAGCGCGCCAGCCCCAGTGTAGAGTTCAATTCGTCCACGGTGCCGTAGGCTTCGACGCGAGCGGAGTGTTTGGCAACGCGGGTTCCGTCACCGAGAGCTGTTTCGCCTTTATCGCCGGTGCGTGTGTATATCTTGTTTAGGACAACCATTGTGTTGCGCTCCCTTATTTGTTTCCGCCCAGTGCAACAAAAATCACGACTATGATCACAACGACCAATTGTGCGATGATCCGCCACTTCATCATTTTGTTACTTTTTTTGGCGCCATCTATGCCGCCGCGCCCCATGTGGGATATGCCGCGGGCCAAAATGAGTACGACAATAGCGCAGCCGATGCCTATGAGATAAATGAACGGGCTCATGGAGTGTCCTTTGTAACGTCGAGGAGTGTTTGGGTGGATGTTGAGAGGGACATAGCGCATTTTTCTCAGTGTCAAAACACGCGAAACGCCGCGGCGTGTTCCAGCGTTATGCCCGCGCCATAAGCGCATCCATTGCGCGTTGCGGTAAAAAACGCCGTGCGAGTGCCGCGATGTAGGTGGGCGTGGTTACATAGTAATGTGCTTTTGGGCGGCGAGACGTCAGGGCGCGCTTGAGCTTCGCTGTGACCGCATCGGGGCCGAGTTCAAAGGGATCGGGTGTACTCGTTTCGGCAGCTTTATAGAGGCGCGGTACAAGGACAGTGCGGTAATGATCGGCCCGCGCCGACGCTTTCCAATCAATCCATGTGTCAAATTGCTTTCGTGCATTTAGGCGAAAGGACGTTCCGATTGGTCCAGGCTCAATGGAGATTACATCAATTCCCGTGCCGCGCATTTCAAGGCGCATTGTATCGGTTAGCCCCTCGATTGCGAATTTTGTAGCGTTGTATGAGCCGCGCCACGGCATCGCCATGATCCCTAAAACTGACGAACATTGCACGATGCGCCCATGCCCTTGTGCGCGCATCACGGGAATGACGCGGCGGGTGAGGTCGTGCCATCCAAAGACATTGGCCTCAAAGTTTTGGCGTAAGGCATCTACGGGCAAATCTTCGACGGCGGCGGGAATAGCGTACGCGCCATTGTTAAACAGCGCATCAAGGGTTCCGTCCGTTCTCGATATGGCTTCGTCAAATCCTGCTTTGATGGACGCAGAATCTTCATAGTCTATCCGAAAGCTCTCAAGGCCCTCATCGCGCAAGCGGGCGCAATCGTTATCTTTGCGGCAGGTCGCAAAAACCCGCCATCCATCTGCGCGCAGCGCATGTGCCGCGTGATAACCTATGCCTGTGGAACAGCCGGTGATTAGAATGCTTTGCATGAATACCTCGATTGCGTGGGTGCAACAGGCTTAGCTCAACACGTGACCGACTGGAAACCCGAAGGTGCGACTATTGTTCTATGGCGTCAATAAAACGTGCAGACATGTAACCCTCGACGCCTTCACCCTCTACGGAGATCTTAACCCAACCATTGTGAGGGGAGGGTATGACACGCACAATGTCCGCCTGGACCACTTGGCCGAGAACTTCGTTTGAGGTTGAGGGGCCTGATCGTACGTTTACGCGTTTGCCAGTGACAACTCCGAGCATCATATTTGTGACGTCACCCGCGGGGGCGACAAGAGACGCGAGCCGCTCAGGTTCGCTCGCGGATGTTGTAACATGAGATGCGGACGTGATCAGATTAGCTCGTGGTTCTTGGGTGTAACTCACTTGCGAGAACGACGGACGATCAGGCTTTGACACCGATGTGTGGAGAGACGCTACCTTGATATCGGGAGCCGCCAAACTCTGGTGACCTGATTCGATCTGTGCAAGCGTAGGAACGTAATCGCCCTTTCGTTTGCTATGGTCGTCAAAAGCGTTTTGCACCATTGCCATGATCGGCGTGCGATTGGCATGACGAGCATCACGTTCAGCGATTTCGGCGTCCGACAAATCACCGCCAAAGATATAAAGTACAGCAAAAAGACCCGCCAAGGTCCAGGCAGTCAAACGTATCATAGCAACCCCCCAGTCACCAATTACACAAACAAAAGTATATATTAGTGTATCCCTTTACGCGGGCGGCGCTATCGGGGCAACCACCAGAAACTCATTTCTTTAGAGGAGTGTTGCGACAGCGCCGCTTGTCGGCGCGGACGTGGACCTGTATTCAATTGCCATGAGCAATGATTTGACAGACACCGTGCCTGAGGGCAGCGAAATATTTGAACCCCTGCGCCGTGCCATCGGTGAACGGTATTTAACCTATGCACTGTCAACGATTATGCACCGTGCATTGCCTGATGCGCGTGACGGGTTAAAGCCGGTTCACCGCCGTATTTTGTACGCGATGCGTGAATTGCGCCTGTCGTCTACAGGCGGGTTTCGCAAGTCGGCAAAGATTTCGGGCGATGTGATGGGGAACTATCATCCTCACGGTGACATGGCGATTTATGATGCGATGGCGCGCTTGGCTCAGGACTTCAACGTGCGCTATCCGCTGGTGCATGGTCAGGGGAATTTCGGCAACATCGATGGCGATAACCCGGCGGCATCACGGTATACCGAAGCACGGATGACGGCGGCGGCAGAAGCGTTGCTTGAGGGCCTCAATGAGAATGCGGTCGATTTTCGCGAGAATTATGACGGCACACTGACCGAACCGGTTGTTCTCCCCGCTGCCTTTCCAAATTTGCTCGCCAACGGGTCGACTGGCATCGCGGTTGGCATGGCGACAAATATTCCGCCACACAACATTATTGAGCTGATTGATGCCTCGCTGCACATGATCAAGACTCCCGATGTGCGTGACGAGACTCTGCTTAATTACGTGAAGGGGCCAGATTTTCCCACCGGCGGTGTTATCGTAGAGCCTGCGGAGAGCATGGCAAAGAGTTATGCAACTGGCCGTGGATCGTTTCGCCTTCGCGCCAAATGGGAGGTCGAGGATCTAGGGCGTGGTGTGTGGCAGATCGTCGTTACCGAGATTCCCTATCAGGTGGCTAAATCCAAATTGATCGAGAAACTTGCCGAGTTGATCCAGACTAAAAAAGTCCCGATCCTCGCCGATGTGCGCGACGAAAGCACTGAGGACATTCGCGTTGTATTGGAGCCCAAGTCCAAAAACGTTGATCCCGATGTGTTGATGAGCACGCTGTTTCGCAATTCCGATCTGGAAACGCGATTCTCGATGAATATGAATGTGCTGATCGACGGGCGCACACCCAAGGTCTGTTCGCTCAAAGAAGTGTTACGTGCTTGGCTCGATCATCGCCGTATTGTTCTACACCGCCGAAGCCAGCACCGGATGGACAAGATTGATCACCGCCTTGAGGTGCTCGAAGGCTTTATCATTGCCTTTCTAAACCTCGACCGCGTGATTGATATCATTCGCTATGATGATGATCCTAAAGCCGCATTGATGGCCGAGGAATGGGGGCGCGGTGTTGCGCGCGCCATGACCGAAAAAGACTATGTATCGCCTCTTCCCGCGGGCGATGATCAAGGTGAATTGACCGAGGTTCAGGCGGAAGCCATTCTCAACATGCGCCTACGCAGCTTGCGCCGCCTTGAGGAAATAGAGTTGGTGAAGGAACGTGACGCCTTGATGGCGGAGCGTGCGATTCTTGAAGACTTGATTCTTAACGAAGACGTGCAATGGGTGCGGATCTCTGATGAGTTGCGCGAGGTCAAAAAGACATTTGGTAAAGACTACCCGCGCGGCATGCGTTTGACGCAATTTGCCGAGGCGACTGAGGTCGAGGATGTCCCTTTGGAAGCTATGATCGAGCGCGAACCGATCACTGTTGTATGCTCGCAAATGGGGTGGATTCGCGCTATGTCAGGGCATATCGATCTGACGCGCGAGTTGAAGTTTAAGGACGGCGATGGGCCACGATTTACCTTCCACGCTGAAACGACGGACAAGTTACTTGTGGTTGGGAATAACGGTCGAATCTTTACTCTATCAGCGGCAACGTTGCCGGGCGGACGCGGCATGGGCGAGCCATTGCGGTTGATGGTGGATTTGCCCAATGAGGTCGATATTGTCGACATATTAAAGCATGACCCCGAAGCCAAACTCCTAATGGCGTCCAACGTTGGCAATGGCTTCATCGTGGCCGAAAAGGATGTTGTGGCGCAGACACGTAGCGGGAAACAAGTTCTCAACGTGAAGGATGGCGAAGTGACCAAAGTTGCGCACCGCATTCATGGCGACCACGTTGCAGTGATTTCGCAAAACAGGCGCTTCCTCGTGTTTGCCTTGTCCGAGATTCCAGAAATGGGGCGCGGCAAGGGCGTGCGTTTGCAAAAATACGGACAAGCTCGTGGTGCGCAAGGCATGCTTGAGCTCGACGGGGGCCTGTCCGATCTGACGACCTTCGTACTCGATGAGGGGTTGAGTTGGACGATGGGTGGGGGGAACACCCGCACCGAAAGAGATTTGGGGCCATGGCTTGGCAAGCGGGCGGGCGTTGGCAAACAGCCACCGCATGGTTTCCCGCGCGACAATAAGTTTTCATAAAAGAGGTTTACATGTTGGTATTTCGGACTTTTCTCGCCTTTCTCGCCGCACTCACGCTTGTCGCGTGTGGAGAGGCAAAAATGGTCACCCAAGAGACCCCGAAACTTCAACTTGGCGACTTTTCGTTTGGCCATAATATTGTTGTCGCTGATGGCATGCAAAAAGGTGTGTTTTCGCGCACAGCGGAGCCAGACGAAATCAAAGACTCTCTGACAGCGGCGTTGGCGGAGCGTCTTGGGCGGTATGACGGCGATAAACTCTATCACCTCGGCATCAAGGTCGAGGCCTATGCCCTTGCAATGCCGGGAATCCCGATCGTCTTTAAGCCGAAATCGGCGTATATTTTGACGGTTACGGCATGGGATGATGCCGCCGGCGGCAAGCTTAACGAAGAGCCGCGTTTGTTGACGATCTTCGAAGGCACGTCTGCACAAACCTTGATCGGTTCGGGCATTACGCGCAAAAAACAACAGCAAATAGATGTCTTGAGTCGCAACGCAGCGCGTCGCATCGAGCGTTGGCTTGAAGAGAACGGTGATTGGTTTGGTGTGGCGGCTGTGGATGCTGAGATCACGCAAGAAGATGATACCGCTGCGGCCTTGGAGTTGCTGGCCGCGAATGCTGATCCTGCTGCGATAGCAGAGGCACAAAAGGTGGCGGCGGAACAGCAGGCTGCGGAACAGGCGCAATCGCAGCCCCAGTAGTCTGAGACTTGCGCGCACAAGGCAACGAATAGAATGCCGGAATTTGCAACTGGTGCTTGATTTTTGTCTCGATAGCCAATAACTAGCCCGCGATGTTAATTCGGGTCATTGTGGCCCTTTCAAACCAAGAGGCGCCTCGATATGGCTAAAGGTAAGTTTGAACGCAACAAACCGCACGTGAACATTGGCACGATCGGTCACGTTGACCACGGCAAGACGACGCTGACGGCAGCGATCACCAAGTACTTTGGTGACTTTAAAGCCTACGACCAGATCGACGGCGCGCCGGAAGAGAAAGCACGTGGGATCACGATTTCGACAGCCCACGTTGAGTACGAGACGGAAGCCCGTCACTACGCCCACGTTGACTGTCCTGGTCACGCCGACTACGTAAAAAACATGATCACGGGTGCGGCGCAGATGGATGGCGCGATCTTGGTTGTGAACGCCGCTGACGGCCCGATGCCACAGACGCGCGAGCACATCTTGCTCGGTCGTCAGGTTGGCATCCCGCACATGGTTGTCTACATGAACAAAGTTGATCAGGTTGACGACGAAGAGTTGCTCGAGCTGGTTGAAATGGAAATCCGTGAGTTGTTGTCGTCCTACGACTACCCGGGTGACGACATTCCAGTGATCCCGGGCTCCGCGCTTGCGGCTATGGAAGGTCGCGACGAGGAAATCGGCGAGAACTCCATCCGCAAGCTGATGGAAGCTGTTGACAGCTACATCCCGACACCGGCACGCGCGGTTGATAAGCCGTTCTTGATGCCGATCGAGGACGTGTTCTCGATTTCCGGTCGCGGTACTGTTGTGACGGGTCGCGTTGAGCGCGGTGTTGTCAACGTTGGTGACGAGCTCGAAATCGTTGGTATCAAAGACACCACGAAAACGATTTGTACGGGTGTTGAAATGTTCCGCAAACTGCTTGATCGCGGTGAAGCTGGCGACAACATCGGCGCATTGTTGCGCGG
>NZ_CBFHKW010000009.1:40231-63321 GCF_965656515.1 Celeribacter marinus | reverse complement strand
GTTTCGAAATCGGCCAAGATCATGCGGCGGCTCCCTCGTGGTTGAGCGCTTCGGCCAAGAGCCGCTGCACCTCATGTTCGCCTTTTTGCGTCAAAACGGCACGGCGCAGATCGGCGGGCGTGCGCGCGTGATCCATGTACCATCCCAAATGTTTGCGCAGCACGCGCGCACCAAGGTCCGCACCATAAAACGACAGACCCGCCTCGTAGTGCCCCGCAACCATATCCGCGAACCGTGCGCCCGTTGGTACATCTGGCGCGGGTGCGCCCATCAGGTTTGCGGCCACTTGTGCCAAAATCCACGGCCGTCCTTGTGAGCCGCGCCCGATCATCACCCCGTCCGCACCCGATTGCTCAAGGGCCGATTGGGCCGCCTCGCAGGACGTGATATCGCCATTGGCGACCACGGGAATGGACACGGCATCTTTGACGGCACGAATGGCCGCCCAATCGGCGGACCCTTTGTAAAACTGGCACCGTGTGCGGCCGTGAATTGTGATCATCTGGATGCCTGCCGCCTCGGCGCGGCGTGCCAAATCTGCCGCATTCAATAGCGCGTCATCCCATCCGAGCCGCGTTTTCAACGTCACAGGCACGTCGACCGCGCCCACAACCGCCTCGATCAGGGTGAGTGCATGATCCAGATCGCGCATCAACGCAGACCCCGAATAGCCAGACACTACCTTTTTGGCGGGACATCCCATGTTGATGTCGATGATTTTCGCGCCGCTGTCGGCGGCAATCTTTGCGGCAAGTGCCATTGGCTCTGCCTCGCGACCCGCCAGTTGCACAGCCGTTTTATCAACACCGAACCCAAGCTCGGCCTTTTCACGACTGCCAGGTCTGGCATTGATCATATCGTGCGAGGCCACCATTTCGGAAACAACCAAGCCCGCACCAAAGGACGCGACCAAGTTGCGGAACGGCAAATCTGTGATCCCAGCCATGGGAGCCAGAAAAACGGGCGGGTCGAGCGTGATATCTGCCAAACTTACGGGCAAGCGATTAATCCTTGTGCAACTCCCCCTGAGATACCCCTCTCGTCGGGGAGTCGCAAAGCCTTTGCGCCACAAAAGCCACCAAAAACACCATCTGCATAAATTTTAGTCATCCATTTGGTCAAAAACTGGAGCATTGCCACTGACGCAGCCAAAGACTATTTCCTTTGCCCATGACAATCGCTGCTCTCATCGTCGCCGCAGGACGCGGCACCCGCGCTGGCGGGGACACGCCAAAGCAATGGCGCGCCCTTGGTACGGCGCGCGTCATCGACCACGCAATCGCCGCCTTTCGCGGTCGCGTAGACGAGATTGTGGTTGTGCATCACGCCGAGGATATCGATCTGGCCCGCACACTTGACGGCGTCACGCTTGTGGCGGGCGGAGCCACGCGCGCAGATTCAGTACAGGCGGGGCTTGCCGCCCTCACGGATCGCGGCGTGACCAAAGTGTTGATCCATGACGCCGCACGCGCGCTTACGCCATGTGGCGTGATTGCCGATGTCATCGATGCACTGGGGACTGGCGTTGCGGCCGCCCCTGCCCTTGCGATCACGGATGCGCTTTGGCGCGGCGAGGATGGCCATGTGACCGGCACTCAGGACCGGACTGGGTTATTTCGCGCACAAACCCCACAAGGGTTCGGCTATGACGCCATTTGCGCCGCACATGCGCACTATGACGGCGCGGCACTTGATGATGTTGAGGTTGCGCGCGCTGCGGGCCTGACAGTCACCATCACGGCGGGCCACGAAGACAATTTTAAAATCACCCACGCGGAGGACTTTGCACGCGCAAACGCGGTCCTCGCGCGCCGCGCAGACAAAGGACACGACATGTTGGATATCCGGTTGGGCAATGGCTACGATGTACACCGCTTTGGCGTAGGCGATCATGTTTGGCTATGTGGCGTCAAAATTCCCCACGGGCGCAGCCTCCAAGGGCACTCGGACGCCGATGTCGGCATGCACGCACTGACGGACGCCATTTACGGCGCCCTCGCGCAGGGCGATATCGGACGTCACTTCCCGCCCTCGGACATGCAGTGGAAGGGCGCCGAAAGCCACATTTTCCTACGCCACGCGATAGAACTGGCACGGTGCAAGGGCTATGACTTGATGAACTGTGACGTGACACTGGTCTGCGAATATCCGAAAGTTGGCCCACATGCGGACGCCATGCGCGCAGCCCTTGCAGGTATAATGTCGGTGGATCTGGACCGCGTATCGGTCAAGGCAACCACATCCGAGAAATTGGGCTTCACCGGCCGCGAGGAAGGCATCGCCTCTATCGCTACCGCAGCACTTGCCAAACTATAAGATTAAGACAGAGAGATAACCCCATGAAACAACTTGCTGAAATCATAGCCACCCTTGCCCGCGTTGGCTATATCAAGCCCGCGCCTGGCACATGGGGTTCGGCCGCAGCAGTGCCCCTTGCGTGGGTCATTTATGAGCGTGGCGGTTTTTGGGCTGTCGTGTTTGCGACCCTCATCGCCTTTATCGTCGGGTGGTGGGCGACCAAAGAAATGACCGCAGGATCGAAAGATCACGACCCATCAGAGATTGTCATCGACGAAGTGGTCGGCCAGTGGATTGCCTTGATGCCCGTGCTGTATGGCGCGGGCATGATGGGGGTAGAGGCCACGGCCCTTTGGCCCGGTTGGATCGCGGCCTTTGCGCTATTTCGTTTGTTCGATATCTGGAAGCCGCTTTGGATTGGCAAAGCGGACCGGCGCGGAGATGCCCTTGGCGTGATGCTTGACGATGTGATCGCGGGCGTGTTTGCCGCCATTTTTGTGGTGATCCTCGCGGGTCTGTCGCATGGGGTGCTGATGCAATGACGCCTGCAACCGGTATAGACCAACTTGCCCGTGATGTGTTGGATGCGGCGCGGGCGCGCGGTGTGCGCATCGCCACCGCAGAGAGCTGCACAGGCGGGCTCGTCATCGGCGCATTGACCGAGATTGCGGGATCTTCGGACGTGGTAGATCGCGGGTTCGTCACCTATTCCAACGCCGCCAAGGTCGACATGTTAGGCGTCTCCCCCGACACACTTGAGGCATGGGGCGCGGTGAGCGAACAGATCGCCCAAGAGATGGCAGAGGGCGCATGGGAGCACTCTAACGCCACCCTCACACTTGCGGTCACGGGGATCGCCGGTCCGGGCGGATCCGAGCACAAACCCGAGGGACGCGTGTGCTTTGGCATGGCCTATGAGGGACGCCCGACACAGGTCGAGACCGTGGAGTTCGGCGCGATTGGCCGCACACAGGTGCGACATGCAACCGTGCGCCATGCGCTCACCCTCGCACTCACCGCCCTCGCGCGGTAGCGCACCGCACCCTTAGGCAAAACGTCCAAGCCGCCCCCAGATCGGGCTGCGATTGCGGCGATTCAGTTGCGTCTATTTTTTATGCACGACCTAAAAATTGCGCTCTAATTCTATGCATTTCGTTGATTGCTGCATTTTTCATCCCTTTATACGCCCCCTTGCCGCTTTCCTTATCGTTTCAAAGCCGCTCTACGCGCCGTAACGACTAAAAAATAACCTTTGGAGGGACATCATGGTTGGAGCGGATACCGCATGGATCATCGTCGCAACGGCGTTGGTTTTGTTCATGTCATTGCCAGGATTGGCACTCTTTTACGGCGGGCTTGTGCGCGCGCGCAACGTGCTGTCGGTCTTTATGCACGTCTATGCCATCGCCGCCTTAATGTCGGTTCTATGGTTCGTGGTGGGCTATTCCATCGCCTTTGGAGATGGCAACGCGGTCTGGGGCGGTCTGGGCAAAGCCTTCCTCAACGGGATTGATGCGGACACCGTGTCCGGCACCATTCCCGAAGTCTTGTTCTTTGCCTTTCAAATGACGTTCGCTATCATCACCCCCGCGCTGATCGTGGGCGCATACGTCGAGCGCATTAACTTTGGCTTTGTACTACTGTTTTCCGGCCTGTGGATGCTGTTGTGCTACGCGCCTGTCACCCACTGGATTTGGGGCGGCGGGTTCCTCGCGGATGGCGGTATCTTTGGCGAGATCGGGACGCGCGACTTCGCGGGCGGTATCGTTGTGCATGAAACGGCAGGCCTCGCGGCACTGATCATCGCCGTGATGCTCGGCGCACGCAAAGTCAAAAACAAGCCACCGCATAACCCTGGGTATGTGATGATTGGGGCGTCAATGCTTTGGGTGGGTTGGTTCGGCTTTAACGGCGGATCGCAACTGGCGGCCGATGGTGGAGCTGCAATGGCGCTCACCGTCACGCATCTGTCCGCAGCCGCTGCCTCATTGACGTGGGCGCTTTGGGAAAAGATCAAATACGGCAAGGCCTCTATGGTTGGCATGGTCACGGGCACAATCGCGGGACTGGCGTCCATTACGCCCGCATCTGGTTTTGTCAGCCCTGTCGAGGCGCTGATCATTGGTGGCGTTGCGGGTATTTTGTGCCAAGAGTTGGTGAACTTCGTGCGCAACAAGGCCAAGATCGACGATACGCTTGATGTCTTTGCCGTGCACGGCGTGGGCGGTATTTTCGGCACCATCATGATCGCAGCCTTTGGCGAAGGCACATGGGTGGCGCAACTGGGTGCCTTGGCCATTGTCGGCGTGTTCACAACTGTTGTGACCATTGCCCTTGTGCTCATCTGCAAAGCCATCGTGCCATTGCGCGTCGATGCCGAAACCGAGCATGCGGGACTAGACCTCGCACAACACGGCGAAACGGCCTACGACCATAACTCGTAGCGCCCAAAAGCGTGAATCAATAAACGGCGCTCCATTGGGGCGCCGTTTTTATTTGGATATTTAGACCAAGAAAAGCCTGACCCGTGTGCTACGCTCCAGAGCCGTAAAGTGCAGCGGCCCGTTTTTCGAATGCGCGGACAATCATATGCATCGCCTCATTGAACACCACGCCGATGACTTTTTGTAAAATCGCGTTCTTGAACTCGAAATCAACAAAGAACTCGACATCGCACCCGCCATCCTCGGCCTCGCGAAAGTGCCACCAGCTTTTCATGTAGCGAAACGGACCGTCGAGGTATTCGGTATCAATGCGCCGCTCTGCGTCATACAGCTTCACGCGCGAGCCGAACTTTTCGCGAAACACTTTGAATGAAATCACCAGATCGGCCAACAACAGCTCGTGGTCTCCACAGGCCTCGCGCGCGCGAATCCGCGCGGCGGCATTCCAAGGCAAAAACTGGGGATAGCGTTCAACATCGGCAACAAGATCGTACATTTGTTGCGCGCTATAAGGCAGGTGTTTGGTCTCTTGGTGTGTTGGCATGTTCTTAAGGGTCTGCGCTCTGGCGTTTTTAAACTGACCTGCTATTTCTTAAACCTGCACCGAAATTGCAAGGGGTTACCATGCCGCACCGTCCCTATCACATCGACGTTATGATCTCGGCCAAGTCCATTGCCGCGCGGATCGAAGACCTCGCCCGCGACATACGCCGCGAATATAACGAGACAGACAAGCTCGTTGTGGTTGGGCTTTTGCGAGGCTCGTTCGTCTTTATTGCGGATCTTGTGCGCGAATTGGACATGAATGTCGAAGTCGACTTTCTCGAGGCATCCTCCTACGGGGACGGCACCGAAAGCACACGCGAAGTGCGTATTCTCAAAGACTTGCGTGGAGCCATTGAGGGGCGCGATGTGTTGGTGGTTGAGGATATCGTCGACACGGGCCATACGCTCAAGGCGGTGCTGGAGCTGCTTGGCTCGCGCAAGCCGCGCAAGTTGGAAACCATTGCCTTATTGAACAAACCCGCACGGCGCGAAGTTGATCTCACGGCCACATGGGTCGGCTTTGAAATCCCTGATGCCTTTGTCGTGGGATACGGGATTGATTTTGCCCAAGCCAACCGCAACCTGCCCTACATCGGCTCGGTTGTGTTTGAGGATGAGGCCCAACAGGCCAAAACATGAACATGCTTTGGCTCATCCGCGCCAAACGATGGGCCAAACATCCGCCCTCCACCAAGCGGATCATCTTTGTCTTTGGACTCGTGGCGGCCTGTATTGTGCTCTATCTGATCGAGCGTGCGGGACTTCTGCCAGACTGGATGCAACTAGAGGGCCGTACGGGACGCGGCGGGATGCGGTTTTAACGCGCCCATGCGAGGCCATGTAGGGTCATGTCAAGCCGCGGCGGGCGCAAGTCCCAACAACCGCTCCGCGTCAGCCTGTAACGCGGCAGTCATGCGGGCGCGCGCTTGGCGCAGGCGCGGTGCATCCGCAAGCTCGGCGTTGGACGCCACATAAATCGGCATGGGCGCGATATCGATCGGCGCGCGAACGCGTTGCAGGACAGGGCTTTGATCCCCAATCACACAAGGCAGCATGGTCCGCCCCAGACCCGCCTCGGCCAGCGCACGCAGCGTCATAAAGCTGTCGGCCGCCGCCCGAAACACCACGCCGTCCTTTTGTAACCGCTCGTTCAACTTGTGCGCCACCTGTGCCCGACCCAACGGGCCAGACATCCCAAGCCAGTGCGCCTTAGGCACGCCCTCAGCGGCGTAAACTCCAAAGGCCAACTGGCCCGCAACTTCGCCATAAAGGTCATCTGGCAATTTAAACGCCGTGCGCACGATAACGTCCGCATGGAGCCGTGAGGCGTCCGTCTGCGCACTGGCGCATAGCAATTCGAACGACAGACTAGGCGATGTCAAAGACATGCCGGCGACCACGGGCGGAAGAATGGCGTGACAAAAGGTGTCGCTCGACATCACACGGATCACCCCCGCAAGCGGCGTATCCCCCGCCTGTGCCAAACGCTCAACCGCTTTGACAGCGATCTCGACCTCGCGGGCGGCCTCAATCAAGCGCAGCTTTTCGGGTGCTACGTCATATCCGCGCACCGATTTCTCGAAAAGCGCGACACCAAGACGGTCCTCAATCCCTGCGACACGGCGCAATACGGTGGCATGATTGACCCCCAACTCCCGTGCTGCCGCCGAAACGGACCCCATCCGTGCAACAGCAAGCACAAAGCGAAAGTCATCCCAATTGGTTTTGTGCATAGGCTCAAAAACTCCATCCAACCTGTTGGAGTGAGTTTAACACGCACCTGTCCCCCCTGACTTTGAGGGAGATCAGAAGGGGCGGTTGATTAGAGCGGGTCGGTGCGGAACAATTTGACCTTGAGACCGCCATGGGCAATCGGTGCCTCGGTCGGCAGCCACGGCAATTTGGTGGCCTCGGCCAATTGCGTATCGGTGGTGATCATGCCCACACGCCACCCTTTGAACTCGGCGCGCATTTTGTCACCAAACGCACCATACAGGGCAAACAAGTCTTTCTTTTTGCCAACGCGCGCGCCGTAAGGTGGGTTGACGATCACAAGTCCCGCGGGTCCGTCAGGGCGCGAAATCGACGAAACGGGGGTTGGCGTAAAGCTACACATATCGGCCACTCCCGCGCGCGCCGCGTTCTCACCGGCAGAGCCAATCACATTGACGTTGCGGTCCGAGCCGTAAAACCGCTGATCGCTTGGACGGGTCTGCCATGCGTCCCGAATGGATTGGACCGCCGCCGCGTCATAGGTGGCCAGACGCTCGAACGAGAACGCGCGCGCACGCCCCGCCATCATGTTGCGCGCAATTTCAGCCGCCTCGATCAAAAACGTGCCAGAGCCGCACATCGGGTCCAGCACCGGCTCATGCCCGTCATACCCGCAGGCCCGCAAAAACATCGCCGCCATCGTCTCGCGCATTGGGGCCTTGCCCATCGCTTGTTTATGGCCGCGCTTGTGTAGCCCGTCACCAGAGGTGTCGACCGACAAGATAACATTGTTGTCGTCAATGCGGGCTTTGATCACCAAATCTGCGTCTTCAAGCCCCTCGGCGATGGTCGCGCCAAATTCCTCGGCAATGGCACGTTCAATACGCTCAACAGCCGCCCCTGCGTGGTAGATTTTAGACTTTTTGTTGGTGGCCACTTCGACCTTGACCGACTGGCCTTTGGTCAAAATGTCGCCCCACGCATATTTACGCGATCGCTTGTCCAGTTGGGCAAGGTGAAACGCGCGAAATTCGCCGACACGCGCAAGCACTTTTGAGGTGCCGCGAAGGGTCAGGTTTGCTCGCCAGACATCACGCCAATCGCCCCAAATGGTGACCCCGCCACCAGTGGTCTCGGGGCGTTTAAATCCCGCCTCCATGACCTCTAACAACAGCGTCTCCTCCAAGCCCGGAGGCGTGGCGAGAAAGATTTCGAATATCTCGTCTGTCACAGCCCTACGCCTGACCGAATTTTTGAATGCGCGCCGCGCGCAAACGTGCAAAATCGTCACCCGCATGATAGCTGGAACGCGTCAGAGGCGTGGCGGACACCATCAAGAAGCCTTTGTTATAGGCGGTTTTCTCGTAGGTCTTGAACTCTTCTGGCGTCACAAAGCGATCCACCTTGTGGTGCTTTGGCGTAGGTTGAAGGTACTGACCGATGGTCAGAAAATCGATATCCGCCGCGCGCATATCTTCCATCACTTGTGTGACCGCTTGTTTGTCCTCGCCCAGACCGACCATGATGCCGGATTTGGTGAACATTGTCGGATCGATCTCTTTGACGCGCTGCAACAGGCGCAAGGAGTGGAAATAGCGCGCGCCGGGGCGCACTTCAGGATACAGACCCGGCACGGTTTCAAGATTGTGATTGAACACATCGGGTTTGGCCGCAACCACGACTTCCAACGCGCTATCATCACAGCGGATAAAGTCGGGGGTCAGAATTTCAATCGTCGTATCAGGTGCGCGGTGACGAATGGCGCGGATGGTTTGGGCGAAATGCTCGGCCCCGCCGTCCTTGATATCGTCGCGGTCCACGGAGGTGACAACCACGTGTTTCAGACCCAGTTTGGCGACAGCATCCGCCACGCGGCCCGGCTCGAATGCATCCAGATCCTCGGTCGGTTTGCCCGTCGCAATATTGCAAAACGAACAGGCCCGCGTACAGACTTCGCCCATAATCATCATCGTCGCGTGACCTTGCGACCAACATTCGCCCGCATTCGGGCATCCCGCCTCTTCGCACACTGTGACCAGCTTGTGCTCGCGCATGATTGCATGGGTTTTCTTGTACCCGTCCGATGTCGGAGCCTTGACCCTGATCCAATCCGGCTTTTTGGGCTGCGCATTGTCGGGGCGACGCGCCTTTTCAGGGTGGCGTTGCTCGGGAATTTTAAGATCACGTGGCGGCATGTGGTCCTCCTTTGGGGCGATACGGCGCATCACGACACGGGTGCAGTGCCATAGCTGTCCCAGACATTTCCACCGATATAGGGGTTCGATCCGACACTGTCCAACGCGTTCCTGCGACGTGCTATGCGCCGCGCGCGCATGCGCCATGCGACACACGCCGCACCTCATCACAAAATCAGTTAAAAATCATGGGTAGAGCTAGAAATTCTCAATATATTTCAAATCAATACTGCACAAGAAGCGTAAATCTCCACGCAGGCGGCACCCCCAGATTAAAAATCGTGCCAAAGACCGCGCATTGATTTTTCTTGCGTGGCACAAAAAGACCGCCAATCAAAGCCACATACCAACTCTGCGCTGTGACATTTCACACCCGCGTGCATGACGACAGTGGCGGCGGCGAGATCGAGGTGTCGTGCGAGGAACCAGATCAGTGCAACACCCGCAGCGAAACCCCGTATGGCGTGTCCTCCCGCGAGACCTTTATAAGCGACTTGGTCGATGCCGCAAAACGCACTGCAGCCGAGTAATCCGCACCAGATCGTCTTGCCCACAAGACGCGCTAGAACCAAAGGCCCGACAGCAAAGTGTCGGGCCTTTTTCGTGTAATGATTTCAAGGCTCCGCCCGTTCGCGGCTTGAACGCGCCACTGGCGCCTTCATCGGCCACTGCGCGATCTGGGGCCGAACCGCCGCTCACCCAATAAGATTTGAGTATCCGGCGCGGTCGTAGTGGCGCTTGAGGCGTTCCAATGCGATGCGCAACACAATCTTGCCTGAGCGCGCCGACCACCCCAGACACTGTTCTGCCGCCTCCATACCCTCAAGGCGACAACAGCATCTCAAGGCAACATCCCCAAGCCCCACGCCCAACTCGTCGAGCGCCGCTGCCACGCGCGCCCGTGCAGCACTGGCACCAAAGCCGTGACACTCGCGCTCAGACCACTCGCGCGCCCCTCCCCGTCCCGCCAAAAAAGCGTCCCAATCTGGCGGTGAGTCCATACCGATCTGTGACAGTTCGAAATCCTCGCGAAGCCGCTCGGCGGCAGCCACAAGCTCAGGGCGTAAAAACACGGTTCCGTCTTTGTCGCGGCGGCGCGCCAGTACCAACACCGGACTTTCCATCGCAGTGTAGCGGGCATGCGTACCTTTGCGAGGATCCAGACCTGTCATGCCCGCCCCGAGCCACCCATCACGCCCCTCACCGGACCCGTTTGCAATCCCTGCCCGCGCGCTCTCGTCTACCGCCAGGAATTCGCGGTACGCCGTGCGTCCAGCGGCTGTGATAGTATAGCGGGTGATTTTGCCTTTTACCTGCGCCTCAATCCACCCTTTGAGGGCGAGCATCTGCGCCACCGAGCGATCAAGGATGGCCGTGCGCGTGGTGCGCCCGTCCGACAACTCACGCACAACAACGGCCTTATCCATATCCTTTGCCACCGCCAAACAGGCCTGCGGTTCTGACAAACGCCGTAAAATGCGCCGCCCTTCGCGTTCCAATGTGAGATCATCCGTGGTCTTTGCCCCCGCTTGTGAAACGGGAGTCGAGTGACGGTTATCCATAACGTGCGCCTCCTTGTGCGGGCGTGCGGCAAAACGGGGATGAGACAGATGCGCGCCGTCAGATGCGTCAGTCGTCAAAGACGCAGATCGTAGTTGCTCCAACGCTTCGTCGACCAATGGATCGTCGCGCTTTTGCTCGATCCGTCTGACCTGTCGCATGATTGTGGACGGCGCACAGCCGTGCGTGCGTGCCAAGGCGCGAATACTCTGGCCACCCTCTGTGTGGGCGAGATAGCGCTGTGCGTCTTTTGGCACCCAAACCGGAATGGCCGCTTGTTCGGTATGGTGCGTATGTGAATGCTTTGCATGATCGGACATGTGTTCCCCAACGTGTTAACGCAGCGCAGTGTTTCCACAGCTGCAACAATCTTAAATCAGCGGGATTTTTGTCCTTAAAACAGTCACTTGTGACCCAAAAACCTCGCAACAGATATCAACCTAAAGTTGTTCAGCCTCCGCAATAGTTAACCAAACCTTTACAAAACTGATGGTGAGCCAAAGAGTTAAAGGATTGTAAAACCGACCGCGCGCTGTAAGCGTCCGGCACGCAACACCCGCTAGGGTTGTGTAGGCTTCCTGCCAGTATCGTGACCTCGCCACCGATCTGATGGCCGGACCACGCCAACAACAGGAGATCCCCATGACCACCACACAACACGCTCTCGCCCATCTGCGCCGTCCGCGCCTTTTGATCCGCGCCGCACAGCACGGACTTGTGGATTATAACCGGCGTCGAGATCTGAAACGGGTGCTATCGGGCATGCCTGTGATGTCACCGAGCGCGACGGTGCCCCTACTGATGGACCGTGAGGACGCGCTCGATGCGCTGCGCCAAGCCGGTGATGCGAGCTATTCAGTTGTGCGCCATGTGGAGACCTTGATCGCGCTTATGGGAGAGGCCAACCTACTGGCGCCGCGCCCTACCCCTGCCCCTACCCCTGCATAGAGAAATCGCATTTATCTGGCGCGCGGTGCGACCCGGACAGGTCCCCGCGCGCCTTCGATTGCGCAATGGCCGCACCCTTTTTTAGTCGCTCACGACACACAGGTGCAAAATCCGCCTTGCTTCGCCTGCGCGCGTGCGGGTAAACCGAGCGCATGACACAGATTTCCCATGACCGCCTCCTCATCATCGACTTCGGCTCACAAGTCACGCAGCTCATTGCGCGCAGGCTTCGCGAGTTGAGTGTCTATTGCGAAATCCACCCCTATCAGAACGTCACGGATGCCTTCGTCAAAGAGTTCGCCCCCAAAGCGATCATCTTCTCGGGTGGCCCAGATAGCGTGATGCGCGAGGGCAGCCCCCGTCCGCCGAAAGCGGCCTATGAGATGGGCGTACCGATCCTTGGCATCTGCTACGGCCAACAGGTGATGATGCACGATCTGGGCGGTCGCGTTGAGGCGGGTGAGAACGCCACGGCGGAATTCGGTCGCGCCTATGTGACACCAAAAGACGACCGCGCCGCGTTTTTGAATGGCTGGTTCATGGATGGCACAGGCAAAGAACAGGTCTGGATGAGCCACGGCGACCATGTGGCCGAGATTGCACCTGGCTTTGAGGTCTACGGCACCTCGCCGGGCGCGCCCTTTGCCATCACCGCCGATGTGTCACGCAATTTCTACGCCGTGCAGTTCCATCCAGAGGTGCACCACACCCCCAACGGCGCCACGCTTTATGAAAACTTCGTCAAACTGGCGGGATTTTCGGGCGACTGGACCATGGGCGCCTACCGCGAAGAGATGATCGAGAAAATCCGCGCCCAAGTCGGCGACAAACAGGTGATCTGTGGCCTGTCTGGCGGCGTCGACAGCTCCGTCACGGCGATTTTGCTGCACGAGGCGATTGGCGACCAACTGACCTGTGTGTTTGTGGATCACGGCCTACTGCGTCTCAACGAGGCCGAAGAAGTCGTGAAGATGTTCCGCGAGAGCTACAATCTCAAACTCATCGCCGCGGACGAGAAAGACCTGTTCCTCGATGCGCTTGAGGGCGTGTCGGACCCCGAGGTCAAACGCAAAACCATCGGAAAGCTGTTTATCGATGTGTTCCAGAAATACGCCGATCAGATCGAGGGCGCACAGTTCCTCGCCCAAGGGACGCTCTATCCCGATGTGATCGAATCCGTGTCCTTTAGCGGCGGCCCGTCCGTGACGATCAAATCACACCACAATGTCGGCGGGTTGCCCGAAAAGATGGGCCTCAAACTGGTCGAACCGCTGCGCGAGTTGTTCAAGGACGAAGTGCGCGCATTGGGCCACGAGTTGGGCCTGCCCGCGTCTTTCATCGGCCGCCATCCGTTCCCCGGTCCGGGTCTGGCGATCCGTTGTCCCGGTGAGATCACCCGCGAAAAACTGGCGATCTTGCAAAAAGCAGATGCCGTCTACATCGACCAAATCCGCAAGCATGGCCTCTATGATGACATCTGGCAGGCCTTTGCCGCGATTTTGCCGATGAAAACCGTGGGCGTCATGGGTGACGGGCGCACCTACGATTTCGCCGTGGCCTTGCGTGCGGTAACATCCGTCGACGGTATGACCGCCGATACCTACCCGTTTAGCCACGATTTCCTCTCAGAGACGATGACCCGCATCATCAACGAGGTCAAAGGCGTGAACCGCGTGTTCTACGATGTGACATCCAAACCGCCGGGCACAATCGAATTGGAGTGAGCCGAACAGGCCAATCGTTCAAAAACGCAAAGGCGCTTTTCATGCAAATGGGACGCGCCTTTTGCTTTTTGCTTGCTCGACATCACCACAGGCGGCTACCTGACCCAATGAGCAAAGTTCTTTTGACAGGCACCCTGACCTGCGCCCCTCACGAGGTCGACGATGTGTTGAGCATCATTGACGACCACATTCGCAAAAGCCGCGCCGAGGCGGGGTGTTTGCAATTCGAGTTATGGCAAGATGAACTGACGCCCACCGATTTTCACATCTCCGAGGTGTTCCTGAGCGAGGCGGCATTTGCCAAGCACCAAGACCGCAGCCAAGGCTCCGACTGGGGACGCATCACCGGTCACATGGCGCGTGATTTCACAAAGGCCAACGCATGAACACGCAAACGTCCCATCCGCTCAAAGCGGCCGTCTGGATGTCTGGGGCGGTGTTCGGGTTTTCATCCATGGCCGTGCTGGGGCGCAAACTCACACTTGATCTCGATACCTTTGAAATCATGGCGTATCGCTCCCTCATCGGTGTCCTCACCGTGCTGGTCATCTCAACACTGGCGGGCACGCGTGGCCAAATTCGCGCCCGCGCCCTACCGCTGCATTTGGGCCGCAACATCTCACATTTTACTGGCCAAAACCTGTGGCTGTTCGCGCTGACCCTGATCCCCTTGGCGCAGCTGTTTGCGCTTGAGTTCGCCTATCCGATCCTTGTGGCGCTTGGCGCGAGCCTGTTTTTGGGCGAACGCCTAACACCGCTGCGCGGCGCCACGGCCCTGCTCGGATTTATCGGCATCTTGATCGTCGCACAGCCCTTTGGCGCGGGCGGTCTGTCCATTGGCCTGTTGGCCGCGATGGCCTGTGCGTTTGGCTTTGCCGGATCGGCGCTGTTTACCAAGCGACTGACCCGCCGCCCCGATGGCACGGTAACCAACATCTTGTTCTGGCTGTCCCTGATGCAACTTGGCCTCGGGGTCGGCTGTGCAATGATGGACGGCCAGATGAAACTGTTCACCGCCGCGCAACTGCCGCTTTTGACACTATTCGCCCTTGCGGGACTGGGCGCGCATTTTTGCCTGACCACCGCGCTCAGCCTCGCGCCCGCCTCCGTGGTCACGCCCATTGATTTCTTGCGCCTGCCCCTGATCGCGCTGATCGCCTACGTGCTCTATGGGGAGGCGACAACTTGGGCGACATATATCGGGGCGAGCGTGATTTTCGGGGCCAATTACATCAATATCTTGTCTGAATCGCGCAAATCACGGGCCGCACGCGCCGTTTAGCCCCATTTTGTATGGGTCCAGCGCGTCATGAGAGCGTTGCGCACAAACCACGACAGAGGATTTTGACGCGGCGTTAGAATTGCGTCATCGGCGAATCCTCGCTTAGACTTTAACGAGATCTGACGTGAGGAGACACGTTGGACAAAAAACAAAAAAAACGATTACGAGCCCAGTGCTCGAAAAGGGATGAGATTATGAAAACACAGCTTACACTGGCCGCAGCCATCGCGGTTAGCGCCACGGGCGCATACGCAGGCGGCATGGACCGATCAGGTCAGTCTATCGCGCCACTATTCGAAGATGGTTCTTATGTAGAACTGAGCTTTGGGAATGTGAACCCATCGGTGTCGGGCGTCTTCACCCACCCGACCTTCGGCGACTTCGCCTCTGGCGACATGGCATCGACCTACACAATGTTCGGTGCGGCCTATAAACGTGACCTGAGCGACGCGCTATCTATGGCGATCATCATTGACCAGCCATTCGGTGCGGATGTCGACTATGGCGACGCCGATGCGAACTACCCGTTCGCCACTGCATCTGCTAAAGTCTCCACTACTGGCGTCTCCGCAATTTTGCGCTACAAGTTGAACGACAACTTCGCCGTACACGGTGGTGTACGCGCCCTGCGCTCACATGGTGAAGTCAGCCTTCCCGCAATCCCGAGCGTATCTGCGCCCTCCTACACGCTAGATACCTCCAACGAGACGGATTACAGCTATCTGGTCGGTGCCTCCTACGAAATTCCCGACATCGCGCTTCGTGCAGCTGTGACATACAACTCAAAGACCACGATCAACTTCGACACAACGGAAAGCACCGCAGGTAGCCAGACCATGGAAGTCATTATGCCCGAGTCGATCAATTTCGACTTTCAAACGGGCATTGCTGCGGACACGTTGTTGATGGTGTCTGCGCGTTACGCGAAATGGACTCAAACCGTCATCGATCCTGTGGGCTACGCAGAACTTGTGTCTTATGACGATGATACCATCTCTTATTCGTTAGGTCTCGGCCGCCGGCTCTCCGAAAAGCTTTCGGCATCTATCAGCTACGGGTTCGAAACGTCTGCCGGGACACCCGCGGGCAACTTAGGACCGACAGACGGGTATAAATCCGTGTCCATCGGCGCGAAATATAATGTGAGCGAGAACACCGCGATCTCTGGTGGCCTGCGTTACGTTTGGATCGGCGATGCAACCACATCGACAATCGGGGCCGAGTTTACCGACAACAATGCCGTAGGATTTGGCCTCAAGCTCTCTCACAGCTTCTAAACATCGCACCTACAATACGTCTTCGAAAGCCCCGCCAATGTGCGGGGCTTTTTGTATCAATTTTCGTGATCTCCTTTGCACAAGTTTCGGTTTGTGTGCGGCGCGCTCTGGGGTCTATATGACCATCTGATCAAATTTTGCGCAGCGCGCGCATTCCCGCACAAGGACACCACACATGGCCGAACAAAAGACGATTTCCACCGCCGCGTGGATTGGCCTTGGCCTTATGGGGCTGTTTTGGGGCGGATCGTTTCTCGCGATTGAATTGATGTTGCGTGACATGCCGTTCGAAACCCTTGTGGCGCTGCGCGTTTCTGGCGGCGCAATCGCGCTTTGGACCTATGTGATCCTTGCCCGTTTGGAATTGCCCCGCGCGCCAAAAGTCTGGCTTGCGTTTTTGGTGATCGGCGCGGTGAATGTCGCCGCTCCGTTTTCGTTAATCTCGTGGGGTCAGCAATATATCACATCCAGCCTCGCGGGCATTCTCAACGCCACCACGGCCATCTTTGGCCCACTTGTCGCCGCCATCGTGTTTGCCGATGAGCGCCTTGGCCTACGCAAACTGGCGGGTGTATTTCTAGGCTTTCTCGGGGTCGCCACCATCATTGGCCTTGATGCGATCCACGCCTTTGATCTGACTTCGGCGGGCCAAATGGCGCTGATTGGCGCGTCCCTATGCTATGCCACGGGCGCGGCACTGGCGCGGATGCACCTCACCGATATGCCCCTCGAAGTCTCCGCCGCAGGCATGATCACGGGAGCGGCCGTCTTTATGGTGCCAACCGCGCTGATCACCCACGGCTGGCCGCATTTTGCCACGTTTTCGCACGTCACATTGGGGGCATGGGCCTATATCTCGCTCATCTCCACGGGGCTTGCGTATTTGCTACTGTTTCGCGTGATCAAATCCTCGGGTTCGGGCAACGCCACGCTTGTCACATTGGGCGTTGTTCCTGTGTCGGTGATCTTGGGCGCGGTTGTGTTGGGAGAGACCCTCGCACCGTCGACCTATGTCGGCTTTGGCTTTCTCGCGCTTGGATTGCTGGTCATTGACGGACGTCTTTTGCGCCGCATAACCGCGCGCAAATCAGCCTAAAACCTCTTGGCTTTTCGCCGCCGTCATGGCACCCAAGAGGGCGAGCGATGAGAGGCGAGACATGAGCTATACGACAGGCGATGAGTGGCACAACTGCACGGCCAAACGGGTGATCCTCTTTGGCATGTCGGGCCTTGGAAAAACGCATGTTTCCAACATGTTGCGCGACACTAAAGCGTGGTATCACTATTCGGTCGATTACCGCATTGCCACGCGCTATCTGGGCGAGACCATCGACGACAACCTCAAGGCCGAGGCGATGAAGTCGCCGTTTTTGCGGGCGCAACTGCTCTCCGACAGCATCTTTATCAAATCGAACGTGACATTTAACAACCTTGCGCCAGTCTCGCACTACCTTGGCAAACCCGGAAACCCCGATTTGGGCGGCATCCCGATTGCCGAGTTCAAGCGCCGCCAAACGCAGTTTCGCGCCGCCGAAGAGGCAGCACTTTTGGACACGGCGCACTTTATTTCGCGCGCGGCGGATCTCTACGAATACCCGCATTTCGTTGGCGACACGGGCGGGTCGATCTGTGAGTGGGTGGATGCAACCGATCCAAGTGATCCGATCCTTACGGCCTTGTCAAAGCACGCACTGTTGGTCTGGATCGAAGGGTCTGACGCCCATACCGAGGAATTGGTACGCCGCTTTGATCGCGCGCCCAAACCAATGGCCTATCAGCCCGAATTTCTCGATGCGATTTGGACCGAATACCTGTCGCAAAAAGGTATCGATGAGGCGGAGGTCAATCCCGACGACTTCATTCGCTACACCTATGCGCGCGCCCTCGCGCACCGCCAACCGCGCTACAAAGCAATGGCGGACAATTGGGGCGTGACCATCCGCGCCGAGGATGTGGCCCACGCCCAAACCCCTGACGCCTTTTGCAACTTGATTGGTGCCGCCCTTGATACCCGAGCATCTGCGACCTAACTGATCCTCTCACCTACCTGAAAGCCCTGCCCCATGCCCATTACGTTGCCAGAAACCCTACCCGCCTTTGACGTCCTCTCATCCGAGGGCGTGATGGTCATGGGCGAAGGGCGCGCAGCATCGCAGGAAATCCGCCCCATTCGCATCGCTCTGCTCAACCTGATGCCCAAGAAAATCCAGACGGAAAACCAGTTCGCCCGCCTGATTGGCGCAACCCCGTTGCAGATTGATTTCCACCTCATCCGCATGAGCGAACATCAGACGCGCAACACCGCCGCCGAGCATATGGAACAGTTTTACCGCCCCTTTGACGAGATCAAGGCGAGCGGTGAAAAATTTGACGGGCTTGTCATCACAGGCGCGCCGATTGAACACATGGATTTTGAAGACGTCACCTATTGGGATGAACTCAAAGAGGTGTTCGAGTGGACACAAACCCACGTGCATTCCACCTTTGGCGTATGTTGGGGCGGCATGGCGATGATCAACTATTTCCACGGTGTGAAAAAGCATCTGCTCGAAGCCAAAACCTTTGGGCTATTTCGCCAAAACAACCTTGCCCCTGCCTCGCCCTATTTGCGTGGGTTCTCTGATGAATGCTACATCCCTGTGAGCCGTTGGACCGAAATGCGACAGGCCGAGATTGACGCCGTACCCGCGCTAGTCCCGCTGTTGGGCTCGGATGAAACCGGTCCATGCTTGGTCGAAGATCCATCGCACCGCGCGCTCTATATCTTTAACCATTTTGAATATGATACCGGCACGTTGCACGAGGAACTGATGCGCGATCAGGAGGCGGGCAAACCGATCCAGATCCCCGAGCACTATTATCCCGACAACAACCCTCATATGCGCCCTGTAAACCGGTGGCGCTCGCACGCGCATCTTTTGTACGGCAACTGGATCAACGAAATCTATCAAACCACACCGTTCAAGCTGGCCGATATTGGGGCGTAATCTTTTGATTTTATGCCTCATTTTCGCGGCACTCACCATTGTCGCCGCCACATGGCGCGGCCGTAATGTTGAACGAATTGCGGATGCGCGCGGCCGCATGGTCAACGGTCTACATGTGGAAACTTACGGCCCCGAGGGCGCGCCACCCGTTGCGCTGATCCATGGCGCGTCTGGCTCGACCTATGATATGAGCTTTGCACTGGCGCCCGCTCTCGCGCATGACTTTCGTGTCTATGTCGTGGATCGTCCGGGTTTTGGTCACTCCGCGCCCATTGCGGATGAAAGCCTCACCGCACAAGCCGCCGCTATTCGCGCAGCCCTTTCGTCAATTGAACCTCGTGCACCCATTGTATTGGGCCAAAGCTATGGCGCGTCCGTGGCGTTGGCGTGGGGTGTCGATGCATCTGACACACTGGCGGCCCTCGTTTTGGTCTCGGCTCCATCGCATACATGGTCTGGCGGCCCGTCCCCATTGCACCGCATTTTGAAGACCCCTGTGATCGGCTCTGTGACCGCATGGCCGATCGCGGCATGGATCCCAAAGCGCTACATTGACGATCAAATCGACGGTGTCTTTGCTCCGCAACACGCACCCAAAGGATATAGCGCGTATTTTCAACCCGAGATGTCGTTGCGCCCCGCGACCCATATGCTCAATGCGCGGCAACGCGTGGCGCTCAAATCGCAACTGGGGATGATGATCGATGCCTACTCCGAGTTGACCCTACCGATTGAAAGCGTGCATGGCACGTCCGATACCACAGTGCCTCTTTCCATCCACGCACAGCCCCTTGTCGACGCGGTGGCAACCAACACGCTCACCGTGCTCGACGGCATCGGACACATGCCGCATCACGTAGCGACACCCGAGATCGTCAAAGCAGTCGTTCGCGCAGCGAAACGTGCCAATTTGATGTGATTTCATTGCACCCGCTGCGCATTGCCCCCATATTGTTAATTGAATTAACACCGCCACTGCCACAGGCTGCGTGAAAGGTCCGACCACATGAGTACGTCCAAACCCGACCTGCCTTTTGAGGGCGCGATTTCCGAGTTCTTTGAACAGCACGCACCAGACCACATTCGCGCAGCGATTGAGGATGGCAAAAAGAAAGACATCCTGTCACCCACCTATCCCTATGCGCGGTGGATGGATAAGGACGATTACGAGGACCAGATGGGCGCGCTTCAGCGCGAATTGGTCAAAATGCTCAGCGATGTGAAAGCCACAGGCAAACGTGTCGTTGTGGTATTCGAGGGGCGCGATGCGGCTGGCAAAGGCGGCACGATCAAACGTTTTCGCGAAAACCTGTCCCCGCGTGCGGCGCGTGTCGTGGCCCTGTCCAAACCGACCGAGCGAGAGGCCGGTGAATGGTACTTTCAACGCTATGCCAAACACTTACCCACCGAAGGTGAAGTGGTTTTGTTCGACCGATCATGGTATAATCGCGGTGTCGTAGAAAAGGTATTTGGCTTTTGTACGGACGATCAGCGCGCGCGGTTCTTTCATCAGCTTCCCGAGTTTGAGGACATGTTGGTGAGCGAGGGCATTCTCCTGTTTAAAGTCTGGCTCAATGTCGGGCGCGCCGAGCAATTGCGCCGCTTTTTGGCCCGCGAAAGTGACCCGCTCAAACAGTGGAAATTGTCAGGCATCGATGTCAAAGGCCTCGCCCTTTGGGACGCATATTCGGAGGCCATTTCGGATACATTGCAGCGCAGTCATACCCAGACAGCCCCGTGGACAGTCGTCAGATCAGATGACAAATACCGCGCCCGCCTCAACGCTATTCGCGCCGTCTTGTCCCAAATTGACTACGCTGGAAAAGACGCCGCACAGATCGGTGACGTCAACACGGCGGTCTGTGGCGGCCCCGAAATGATCCTATCTGGCGCGGAGGCGAACTAAGCGGCATGGTTAAAAAACGCGGCTATCACCACGGCAATTTACGTCAGGCTCTCGTCGATGCGGCTCTTGGGCTGATCGAGGAAAAGGGTCCGACCGGCTTCACCCTCTCAGAGGCGGCTAAGACAGCCGGCGTGACCCCTGCTGCGGTCTATCGCCATTTTGAAGGCCGCGAAGATCTGATCGCGGAGATCGCCCAACAAGGCTATGAGGTGTTCGCGGACTTGCTCGATTACGCCTACTCAAAAGGTCAGCCCTCCGCACTGGCCAGTTTCGAGGCCGTCGGGCGCGCCTATCTGGCCTTTGCCCGCAAATATCCGGGGCATTATGTGGCGATGTTCGAAAGCTCGATTTCGATCCAACGCACGCCGGACCTCTACAAAGTTGCAACCCGCGCGCATGGCGTTCTGGAACATGCCGCTGGAGAGTTGTCACAACACATCCCCGCGCAAAACCGCCCCCCGCCACAGATGTTCGCCGCTCACATCTGGGCGATGAGCCATGGCGTGGTCGAACTCTTTGCGCGCAACAGCCCCGGCACCAAAAGCCCCTTCCCGCCCGAAGACCTTTTAGAGACCGGCATCGGCATCTATTTGCGTGGATTGGGGTTGTTGCCCACGGATAGCTGATCGCGCGCGCGACGAGCGAATCCTGCCACAATCCCTATGATCCACACAAAAAAGGCCACCCGCAAAGGTGGCCTTTTCCAATTCTGATATCCAGTAAAGCGGATTAGCGCTTAGAGAACTGGAAGCTCTTACGGGCTTTTGCACGACCGAACTTTTTACGCTCAACAACGCGGCTGTCGCGTGTGATGAAGCCTGCGGCTTTCAAAGCGGCACGCAGTTCGGGGTTGTAAAGCTGAAGCGCTTTGGAGATGCCGTGCTTAACCGCGCCAGCCTGACCGGAGAGGCCACCACCTTTGACAGTTGCAACAACGTCAAACTCGCCTTCAACGCCGGCAACCTGCGATGGCTGCTTGACGATCAGCTGAAGTACGGGACGTGCAAAATAAACAGGCATATCTTTGCCGTTTACTGTGACCTTGCCGGAACCCGGCTTGATCCAAACGCGTGCAACCGCGTCTTTACGCTTGCCTGTGGCATAAGCGCGGCCAAGGGCGTCACGAACGGGTTCACGGGGGGCAGCAACTTCGATTGTTGCTTCGCCACCGGCGACGGCATTGAGCTCGTCGAGGGATTTGATTTCATCAACCATGATTATTCGCTCCGAGTGTTTTTCTTGTTCATGGACTTGACGTCCAGGACTTCGGGCTTTTGTGCCTCGTGAGGATGCTCGGTGCCTGCATAGACGCGCAGGTTTGTCATCAATTGGCGCGACAGCTTGTTGCCCGGAAGCATACGCTGAACAGCTTTGACCATAAGACGCTCGGGGTGTTTGCCCTCAAGGATCTGACCAGCTGTACGCTGCTTGATGCCGCCCGGATAACCGGTGTGCCAGTAGTGAATTTTGTCGGTGCGTTTTTTGCCCGTCATCTGCACTTTATCAGCGTTGATGATGATCACGTTGTCGCCCATGTCGATGGACGGTGTGAATGTGGCCTTGTGCTTGCCACGCAAACGCATGGCGACGATAGACGCGAGACGACCAAGAACAACGCCTTCAGCGTCGATGATGATCCATTTCTTGTCCACGTCCGCCGGAGTAGCGGTGAAAGTGTTCATATTATAGCCCTTTGGGGTCGAGAATTCAGATTGGGGTGTTCTATAGGTTCTGCACGCACAGTCAAGCGCCACGAAGCTACATTAATCAAACAAAAACAAATACTTACGAAATAGGTACTATTATACCCCATATTTAGCGCCTCTTTTTGCACCATATTGCGCTCTATCAAGCACTCTGGCGCAAAATCGTATACACTCGCGCCACATACGTCCCAACGGAGCCGCCCATGACGCTACTCACACGGTTCACCGACCACCTCAAACAGATCGTTTATGGTGGCAATGACGGGATTGTCACCACCTTTGCCATTGTCGCGGGCTTTGCGGGTGCCGAATCCCAAGGCGCGGCACAGATCGGCGCGTTGGCCGTGTTGCTGTTTGGCTTGGCCAACCTGTTTGCCGATGCCACCTCGATGGGGCTAGGTGAATTTCTATCGGCCCGTGCCGCCCGCGATATGATCAAACGCCGCCGCGCCACACTGGCCCGCGATCCCGCGTCCCAAGTGGACGCGCTCACCGCGCACCTTA
>NZ_CBFHKW010000009.1:0-40135 GCF_965656515.1 Celeribacter marinus | reverse complement strand
CGCCCGAGCTGATGGCCGAGCTGACCCTGAGCCAAGTCGATGGCATTGAGGATCCGGGCCAAGGGCCGCTTTGGCCGCGCGCCCTTGTGACCTTTGTGTCGTTTGTGGTGTTCGGGGCCATTCCGCTCCTACCCTATTTGCTCGGGTTGCCCGTTGAGACACAGACGCCCGCGGCGATCGTGGCGACATTCAGCGCGCTTGGCCTTCTTGGGGTGTTGCGTCATGTCGCGACACGTGCAGGCCTTACGCGGTGCATGGGCGAGACGATTGCGGTCGGGGGAATATGTGCAGGTGTGGCCTATGGTGTCGGATTACTCGTCGCGGGCGGATAAGGCGATGCACCGTTCGAGCGACAATCTGGTATACAACTGTATACAGCCCCTTCCCCCTCGTTCGCGTTTACAGTATAGACACACTCAATAGATAGACACTGCCTATCCTTAAGGAGCGCACCCGATGACAAAGATCAAGGTAGAGAACCCGATCGTCGAAATGGACGGCGACGAGATGACCCGCATCATGTGGGCGTTCATCAAAGACAAACTGATCCTGCCCTATCTCAACCTCGACCTGCTGTATTATGATCTCGGCATTGAGTCGCGCGACGAGACGAACGACCAGATCACCATTGATGCGGCCGAAAAGACCAAAGAGGTCGGTGTGGCCGTCAAATGTGCGACCATCACCCCCGACGAGGCCCGCGTTGAGGAATTCAACCTCAAACAGATGTGGCGCTCGCCCAATGGCACAATCCGCAACATCATCGGCGGGACGATTTTTCGCCAACCGATCATCTGTAAAAACGTGCCGCGCCTTGTACCCGGATGGACCAAACCGATTGTTGTGGGCCGACATGCCTACGGCGACCAATATAAAGCCTCCGATTTCACATTCCCCTCTGCGGGCAAACTGACGATGAAATTCGAGGGCGCGGACGGGACGATTATTGAACGCGAAGTGTTCGATGCGCCCTCCGCCGGTGTCTATCAGGCGATGTACAACCTTGACGCGTCGATCTACGACTTTGCGCGCTCGTCGCTGATGTATGGTCTCAACCTCGGGTGGCCCGTCTACCTGTCGACCAAAAACACCATCCTCAAGGCCTATGACGGTCGCTTCAAAGACATCTTTGAAGAGGTCTATGAAGCTGAGTTTGCACAGAAATACAAAGATGCAGGCATCTGGTACGAACACCGCTTGATCGACGATATGGTCGCCTGTGCGCTCAAATGGTCGGGCGGCTTTGTGTGGGCGTGCAAAAACTATGACGGTGACGTGCAATCCGACACCGTGGCACAGGGATTTGGCAGCTTGGGCATGATGACCTCGCAACTGTTGACGCCTGATGGCAAAATCGTCGAGGCCGAAGCGGCCCACGGCACCGTGACGCGCCACTACCGCCAACACCAAGCGGGCGAAGCCACATCGACCAACTCCATCGCGTCGATCTACGCTTGGACGGGCGGGTTGAAACACCGCGCCAAACTGGACAGCAACGAACAATTGATGCGCTTTGCCACCACGCTCGAACAGGTGATCGTCGATACGGTCGAAAGCGGTCACATGACCAAGGACCTCGCCTTGCTTGTCGGCCCCGATCAGGGATGGCTGACAACGATGGGCTTTTTGGAGAAGATCGATCAAAACCTGAATAAGGCGCTGGTGGGCTAGATTGGCCGCAATATAGCCAGACCGACACAAAACAGACCAAAGGCCACCCAGAAACGGGTGGCCTTTGGTGTTGAATTGCAAAGATTTTAACGGCTATACTCAACATGATGCGATCCAATCCGGAGCGTCCGTTGACCTAAATTCAGGAACACCAAAGATATGACATACACGCGTTTTTCTATTTTATTCGTTACACTTGCGCTTAGCGCATCCCCCGCCTTGGCGCACCTGCCCGCAAACGAACACGGATCGTTCCTTGCGGGGGCGTCCCATCCGTTATTCGGATTGGACCACGTTATTGCCATGCTTGCCGTTGGCGTCTGGGCGCTACAAATCGGCGGGCGCGGCATTTGGGCGGTGCCTGCGGGATTTGTCGGCGCGATGACCCTTGGCTATATCGCGGCGGGCTTTGGCGCACCTCTGCCTTTGGTCGAGCCAATGATCCTTGCCTCCTCCATCGTGTTCGGGACTGTGGTGCTCCTCGCGCTGCGCCCCGCCGCGTGGATCGGCATTGCTGTGGCGGCGTTTTTCGGACTGTTCCACGGCCATGCCCACGGGGCTGAGCTTGGCGATGCGCAGGCGCTGACCTTCGGGATCGGCTTCATCATCGTCACCGCAGCCCTGCACGCCCTCGGCATTGTCATGGCGCAATTCATGGCTCGCGCTCATCCCCTTGCCCCGCGCTTTCTAGGGGCCGCAAGTGCTGTACTTGGGCTATCGCTCGTGCTGTCGTAAACGCCGAATTCCAAAACCCTGCGCCTCTGACACCAAAACCTCACGTCATAGGCGCAGGGATCGCTAGACAGGTCAACATTGCTGCCCTAAAGTGGCGCTATGCCCTCACCCATACCCCTCCCCGTAGACCCGCCCAAACACACCGCACTCGAAGACCTGCAAGGGTTCTCGATCAGCCTCGTGACCACCGCCATAGGGTTGAGCTTTATCACGCAGCTTGGCTTTATCACGGGACAGACTGCGGGCTTGGCACTGGTGATTTCCTACCTCACCGAATGGTCGTTTTCGTGGGTGTTCTGGCTGATCAACATCCCGTTCTATGCCCTTGCATGGGTGCAAATGGGGCGTGAGTTCACATTGAAATCAATCTGTTGCGTGACGATCCTCTCGATCTTGATGGAGGTCGTCCCGAACTGGATGCAGTTTGCACACCTCAACCCGCTGTTTGGCATCGTGGCCTTTGGCGTACTCACGGGCTACGGCCTACTTGGTACCTTTCGCCACAAAGGATCACTTGGCGGTCTGGGCGTGGTCGCACTTTATGCCCAAGACCGCTTTGGCATCCGCGCAGGATTTGTCCAACTCGGCTTTGACGCGATTTTGTTTAGCGTCGCTTTTTTCCTCTTTGCCCCCGAGCGCGTGCTCTATTCGCTCTTGGGCGCCTTGATCCTCAACGGGGTAATTGCGTTCAACCACCGCCGCGACCGCTACATCACATCCTAACGCCCCCTTGCATTTTGCGCCGTTTGGGTATCCAAGGCGGTCATGCAAACACCTGATCAAAAAACCGCCCATCACACCGTGTTCGAAGATGCCCAAGCCTTTGTCTATGGCACCGCCATGTGCGCCTTTGCCGTGGTGATGCTGCGCGATCTGGGATTCATCACGGGCCAAACGGCGGGCCTCGCCCTGTTGATCTCTTACGTCCTAAAGGCCTCTTTTGGCTGGGTGTTCTTTGCGGTCAACCTGCCGTTCTATTGGTTTGGCTACAAACGTATGGGGATGAAATTCGTCCTCAAAACCTTTGCCTGTGTGGCGCTGATATCAGGGTTTTCCGAACTGTTCCCACACCTCATCTCCTTCGAACGGGTTAACCCCGTCTTTGGCGCGGTGATGATCGGGTTTCTACAGGGCGCGGGCCTCATGGCCATCTTTCGCCACGGTGGATCACTTGGTGGTATCGGCATTTTGGCGCTCTACCTGCAAGACGCAACCAAACTCAAAGCGGGCTATGTCCAACTGGGTTTTGACGTCATCTTGTTTGGTGTGGCAAGCTTGCTTTTGCCGCTCTCACTGGTCGCCTATTCCCTTTTGGGCGCTGTAATCCTCAACCTCGTCATCGCCATAAACCACCGCCGCGACCGCTACATCGCGATGTAGCCCCCGACACCCAAACGATCCTGTACAGGGCGCCACATGCAATATATCTTTCTCGTTCTTGCTATCGTCTTTGAAGTCATCGGCACAACGGCCATGGCCGCCTCACACCAGTTCACAAAACTCGTGCCTGTTGTCATCTTGGTTGTGTCCTACGGCTTGGCATTCTACTTTCTCTCGATCACCCTTAAAACACTCCCCGTAGGTATCGCGTATGCCGTGTGGTCGGGACTGGGTATCGTATTTATATCTTTGGTCGGATATGTCGCCATGGGCCAGAAACTCGATTTTGCCGCAGCTATCGGCATGAGCATGATCGTTGGCGGCGTCATCGTGATCCAACTTTTTTCCAAAACCGCAGGCCACTGAGCGCGACAAAACGCGACACGGCAGCAGATCGGCCTTTTGTGCTGGCCTTTTGCCCCGCTAAGCGTTACGGCCCTCCCAAACGAGTAACGCACGCAGCGCTGCGTGCCCCGAACGCACGGATATAAACCTAATGGATCTTCGCAATATCGCTATCATCGCTCACGTTGACCACGGCAAAACGACGCTTGTGGACGAGCTTCTCAAACAATCGGGCACCTACCGTGCCAACCAAGCCACCACTGAGCGGGCTATGGACAGCAACGATCTGGAGCGTGAGCGCGGAATCACCATCCTCGCCAAAGCCACATCGGTTGAATACAAAGGCCATCGCATCAACATCGTTGATACGCCTGGTCACGCCGACTTTGGCGGCGAAGTGGAGCGCATTTTGTCCATGGTTGACGGTGTTGTCCTCTTGGTCGATGCCGCAGAAGGCCCGATGCCACAAACCAAATTTGTGACATCCAAAGCACTCGCTCTTGGCCTGCGCCCTATTGTTGTGCTCAACAAAGTCGACAAACCCGATGCCGAGCCTGACCGTGCGCTCGACGAATGTTTTGATCTGTTCGCCTCGCTCGACGCCGACGAAGATCAGCTTGATTTCCCACACCTCTACGCCTCTGGCCGTAACGGGTGGTGTGACACCGAACTGAACGGCCCGCGCAAAGATCTCGATGCGTTGTTCAACCTTGTGCTGAACCACGTGCCTGCGCCAAAGCAGCTCAAAAAGCAAAACGAGCCGTTCACAATGCTCGCAACCACACTTGGCGCCGATCCGTTCTTGGGTCGTTTGCTTACGGGCCGTGTTGAAACAGGGACGCTCAAAACTGGCGCGACCATTCAGGCTCTGACCCGCAACGGCCAAAAGATCGAGCAGTTTCAGGTTAAGAAAATCCAGGCCTTCCGCGGCTTGGCAATGCAAGACATCTCTGAGGCCATCGCGGGCGACATCGTATCGGTTGCAGGCATGTCCAAGGCGACAGTGTCTGACACGCTATGCGCCCTCGAGATTGACACCCCGCTCGAAGCACAACCCATTGATCCGCCAACGATTACCGTAACGTTTGGCATCAACGACAGCCCGCTTGCAGGTCGTGACGGCAAAAAAGTTCAGTCGCGCGTCATCCGTGACCGCCTGATGAAAGAAGCCGAAGTGAACGTGGCGATCAAAGTCACAGACACCCCCGGCGGTGAAGCGTTTGAAGTTGCCGGTCGCGGCGAATTGCAGATGGGCGTGCTCATCGAGAACATGCGCCGCGAAGGGTTCGAGCTTTCGATCTCCCGCCCACAGGTTCTGATCCGCGAAATCGACGGCGTGAAAATGGAGCCGATCGAGGAAGTCACAATCGACGTAGATGACGAATACTCGGGTGCCGTGATCGAAAAGCTGACAGGAACCCGCAAGGGCGAAATGACAGAAATGAAACAACAAAACGGCAAGACACGCATCATTGCCAACGTCCCTTCGCGCGGTCTCATCGGCTACCACGGTGAGTTCCTCACCGATACGCGCGGCACGGGCGTTCTCAACCGCGTGTTCCATGAATGGGCCCCACATAAAGGTCACATTCCCGGCCGCCGTCAGGGCGTTTTGATCTCCATGGATGCCGGCAAAGCCGTATCTTACGCTTTGTGGAAACTCGAGGATCGCGGTCACTTCTTTATCGGTGCGCAGGAAGATGTCTATCAAGGCATGGTCATCGGCGAGCACACCCGTGAAAACGATCTCGAGGTGAACCCGCTCAAAGGCAAACAGCTCACCAACGTGCGCGCCTCTGGTACAGATGACGCGGTGCGCCTGACGACACCTGTGACGCTGACCTTGGAGCAAGCGATTGCTTATATCGATGATGACGAATTGGTCGAAGTGACACCAAACGCGATCCGCTTGCGCAAACGCTACCTCGACCCGCACGAGCGCAAGCGTCACGCGCGCTCCGCGCAATAAGCAGCGCCACACTAGAATGACAAAAGGCGGCTCCCACATCGGGGGCCGCCTTTTCATATGCCGTATAGTCTACTTAGATAATGTGGACGAATGTGGCCACACGGGCCTGTTAGGCGATGACCTTATTCGGTTATCTCAACCACAACCAATTCACGCTCGGAGCTGTCCTTGGCAAAGGAAAGCGCCTCTTGGTATTCAGGGCTTTCGTAACAGGCCACAGCCGCCTCGACACTCTCAAAGCGGATGACAACATTGCGCGGGCGGTCTTTGCCCTCAAGTTGGACGTGACGCGCGCCACGCGCGATGAATGTGCCCCCATGTTTGGCAATCGCCGGTCCTGCCAGTTTGGCATATTTTGCATACTCGTCCTCATGCGTCACAGACACATGTGTAATCCAAAGCGCAGCCATATCAGGTCTCCTTTTCGCCGTGTGCGGCAGTGTCATGTCGGGCCACTTCACAACCCGTTTGCAATCACAATGTAGAGTGCTATGCGCCAGCCGCTCCAAAGAGTTCAGGAAGATCCTCACCCTCGACCATCACCACGTCTCGGGTTGCAGAGCGCATGGAAAGGGGCAAAATTTCTTGATATTCATCACACATGTAGCAGGCATCCGCCGCTGCCTTGTCTGGAAATACCAAAACCGAGTGAAATTTCGGCCCCTTGCCCTGAGCGTATTGACCCACCGCGCCCTTCACAAGAACACGGCCGCCATACGCAAGCAATATCTCCTCGGCACGTTGCGCATAGGTGCGATAGGTCACAAAGTCTACGACATCCGTATGAGCGATCACATAAAACGCCATAGGTTTGTTATCCCTTCAGCACGGCCTCAGCGGCCGCAATTGCGGCCTGAGCACCGGCAAAATCCTTGCCGCCCCCTTGGGCCATATCCGCGCGACCACCGCCGCCCTTGCCGCCCACTTCGGCAACTGCCGCTTTGAGCACGTCAACGGCTGACACGGTCTGCGTCAAATCATCGGTTACGCCACAGGCCACCGCGACCTTACCATCATCATCCGCGATCAAAAGAATCACACCGGAGCCAAGGTTGTTTTTGTGCGCATCGATCAAACCACGTAGGTCTTTGCCAGATACACCGTCCAACGCTTGGGCGAGGAACGCTATGCCGTTCACCGTGATGGCCTCAACCGCGCCACCGGATGCGCCGCCGCTCATGGCGATCTGTTGGCGCAGGTTCGCGACCTCTTGCTCGAGCTTTTTGCGCTCCTCAGATAGCGCTTTGACACGGTCGACAACTTCGCCCACAGGGGCCTTTAGCACGGCTGCAACCGCATCAGCGCGACCGGCGGCTTGTGCCATATACTCAATCGCCGCCTGTCCGGTCAGCGCCTCAATTCGGCGCACGCCCGCAGACGATGCACTGTCGCCCGTGATAACACAGACACCGATGTCGCCCGTGCGCGCAACATGCGTGCCGCCACATAGCTCGAGCGAATAGGTTTTACCATCCGCCCCTTTGCCAGTATCCGCGCGTCCCATAGAGACAACGCGTACTTCGTCGCCGTATTTCTCGCCAAACAATGCCTGAGCGCCAATCGCGCGCGCATCATCAGGGGTCATAAGGCGGGTCTCAACCGGCGTGTTTTGACGGATAAACGCGTTCACATCAGCCTCAACAGCGGCCAGTTCCGCAGCGCTCAAAGCCTTTCCATGGGAGAAATCGAACCGCAAACGATCGGGCGAATTGAGCGATCCGCGTTGCGCCACATGATCGCCAAGCGTGACGCGAAGCGCCTCATGCAACAGGTGCGTGGCCGAATGGTTGGCCCGAATGGCAGAGCGGCGCGTGTGATCGACCTCAAGCACAGCCGGTTCACCCACGTTGATGGCCCCCGAAACAACCTCAGCGATGTGAATAAACACACCCGCGACCTTTTTGGTGTCTGTGACTTTTGCAACATTGTCGTCGACACGGATCACGCCCATGTCGCCAACCTGTCCACCGCTTTCGCCATAAAATGGCGTCTGGTTGACGACGATTTGCACCGTATCGCCCGCCTTTGCGGTCTGGACCCGTGCGCCGTCTTTTACGAGTGCGACGATCTCGCCCTCGGCCTTTTCGGTCTCGTAGCCTAAGAACTCGGTCACGCCTTTGTCTTCGGCGACGTCGTACCAAACGGTTGCATCCGCAGTTTCACCCGACCCAGCCCATGCCGCGCGCGCCTTGGCTTTTTGCTCAGCCATGGCGCTATCAAACCCGTCCGTGTCGACCTCACGGCCTTTTTCACGCAACGCGTCTTGCGTTAAATCAAGGGGGAATCCAAACGTGTCGTAGAGTTTAAACGCGGCGGCACCCGCAAGTTTTTCACCCTCACCCAAACTGTCCAACTCGTCATCGAGCAATTTCAAGCCACGCTCAAGTGTCTGTTTGAAACGGGTTTCCTCAAGGCGGAGCGTCTCCTCGATCATGGCTTGGCCCTGACGCAATTCGGGATAAGCATCGCCCATTTGACGCACCAATTCCGGCACAAGGCTATGCATGATCGGATCTTTCGCCCCAAGCAGATGCGCGTGACGCATGGCGCGGCGCATAATGCGGCGCAACACGTAGCCGCGCCCCTCATTAGACGGCATAACGCCATCGGCAATCAGGAACGATGTCGAGCGCAAGTGGTCGGCGATCACACGGTGATGCACGTTTTTGTCGCCAAACGGATCGACGGACGTGGCATGCGCAGACGCCTCGATCAGCGCTTTCATCAGGTCGGTGTCATAGTTGTCGTGCGAGCCTTGTAACAACGCCGCGATCCGCTCTAGCCCCATGCCCGTATCGATAGATTGCATATCGAGATTGGTCATCGACCCGTCCGCAAAGCGTTCATTTTGCATGAACACCACGTTCCAGATCTCGATGAAGCGGTCGCCATCCTCGTCGGGGGAGCCGGGAGGGCCGCCCCAGATGTGGTCGCCGTGATCGTAAAAAATCTCGGTGCACGGACCGCACGGCCCCGTGTCGCCCATCTGCCAAAAATTGTCAGAGGTGGCGATGCGGATAATGCGGTCTTCGGGCACGCCAACCTTTTTCCAAATGTCAAAGGCTTCGTCATCGGTGTGGTAGACGGTGACGTAGAGTTTGTCTTTTGGGATGGCGAATTCGCCGGTGATCAATTCCCATGCAAACCGGATAGCATCGTCTTTGAAATAGTCACCGAACGAAAAGTTGCCGAGCATTTCAAAGAATGTGTGGTGGCGCGCGGTGTAGCCGACATTGTCGAGGTCATTGTGTTTGCCCCCTGCGCGCACACATTTTTGGGCCGATGTCGCCCGCACATAGTCACGTTTCTCCAACCCTGTGAAACAGTTCTTGAACTGAACCATGCCCGAGTTCGTAAACATCAAGGTGGGATCGTTGCGCGGGACAAGCGATGAGCTGTCCACGACCTTATGGCCGTTGGTGTCAAAATAGTTCAGAAAGGTGGACCGGATGTCGTTGACGCTTGGCATGTCGGGGCTCTTGTTTTTGGGCTGGAATTGCGGTCCTTCGGGTGTATCGTCCCTTTCCCAGCCTGTCCATCACTCGCGCCATGCAAAAGGGCCGAAACACGATGGTTCCGACCCTTTTTCGATTGTTTTTATCTGCAACGCGCCGCGTTTATTCCGCCTCGTCGCCCTCAACCACATCTGTGGTCTCTTCAATAGCTGCGAACTCTTCAGCGAGATCGAATTCAAGCCCGTGGGATGCGCGAATTTTATCTTCGATCTCAAGAGCAAAGCGGGAGTTCTCTTTCAAGAACCGCTTGGCGTTTTCACGCCCCTGCCCGATGCGTTCATCCCCATAAGAGAACCATGAGCCGGCCTTGTCGACCACGCCCGCCTTAACCCCAAGATCAAGAAGCTCACCGGTTTTCGAAATGCCCTCACCGTACATGATGTCGAATTCGACCTGTTTGAACGGTGGTGCCACTTTGTTTTTGACGACTTTCACGCGGGTCTCGGAGCCGACGACCTCATCGCGGTCTTTGATTTGACCGATGCGACGAATGTCTAGGCGCACAGAGGCGTAAAACTTCAACGCGTTACCGCCCGTTGTTGTTTCGGGCGAACCGAACATGACGCCGATTTTCATCCGGATTTGGTTGATGAAAATAACTGTGCATTTGGAACGGTTGATCGAGCCGGTGAGTTTGCGCATCGCTTGCGACATCAGGCGTGCCTGAACACCCACGGAGCTGTCGCCCATGTCGCCCTCTAACTCGGATTTGGGCGTCAAAGCTGCAACAGAGTCGACCACAACCAATGACACCGCGCCCGAGCGCACCAAGGTGTCGACGATTTCGAGGGCTTGCTCCCCTGTATCGGGCTGCGAAATCAGCAACTCGTCAAGGTCGACCCCCAATTTGCGGGCATAGATCGGATCAAGCGCGTGTTCGGCATCGACAAAGGCGCATACGCCACCTTTTTTCTGTTCTTCGGCCACACAGTGCAGGGTGAGCGTGGTTTTACCCGACGACTCCGGCCCGTAAATTTCAATGATCCGCCCCTTGGGGATACCACCAATGCCAAGCGCGATATCAAGGCCAAGAGAGCCGGTGGAGGTCGATTCGATCTCTTGGGCGGGATTATCCGCGCCCAATTTCATGATCGACCCTTTGCCAAACTGACGCTCGATTTGCGCAAGCGCGCTATCGAGTGCCTTTTGCTTGTTGCTGTCGTTTTTGCTCATCTCTGCTGCCGCCGCTTTAGCCATTGATCTCTACCCTTATTTCACACCCGTCTTGGGGCGGCAACGGAAACTCGATGGACCGTGGCGCACGCAAGGACAAGTTATGTTCCTGTCTTGTTCTCTAAAATCCTTATGAGATCAAAAAGAGAACATTTCAACCAAAAACTGATCTCCCTAGCAGTCGCACAAACTGGTTAATGCATTCTCTACGCGGATTTATACGCCGCATTCCCCGTAAAGCGAGTGGGAGGAACGCCGTGCAAGGTATTGAAATAAAACAAACTGCGTACGGCGCTTTGGTGACATGTACCGTCCCGTAATGTCTCAAAACACAGCGAAATAAAAATCACACCTCGAACTGCGCTTGCACAACTTCGGTCAATTCCGACAATGAAAACGGTTTTTGCAAGAACACCGAATGGGGAATCTGCGCCTGTTGATCCGAGAAATGATCCTCGGCATAGCCCGACATAAAGATCACTTTAACATGCGGGCGCGCCTCACGCGCCTGCGTCACCCATGTCGGGCCATCCATGCCGGGCATGATCACATCGGACAAGAACAGATCGACATGTAGGGCCTCGTCTTGCAAATGCTCCAACGCTTCCTCTGCACAGTCAGCCTCGATGACGGTATAGCCGCGCAATTTGAGCGCACGCGCAGCGAACGCGCGCACGGGAGCCTCATCCTCCACCAAAAGCACGACCCCCTCGCCGCGCTCAACCACGCGCTTGGGCGTCGTCACAGCCGCCACGACCACCTCATCGGCAGTTGCGGCATGGGTGGGCAGATAGATCGAAAACTTTGTGCCGATCCCGACCGCACTATCGACAAAGATAAAGCCACCGGTTTGCTTGATGATCCCGTAAGCTGTCGATAGGCCAAGCCCCGTGCCCTCGCCCGTGCGTTTGGTGGTGAAAAACGGCTCGAAAATTTGCTGCAATTGCTCTTTAGGGATACCGCGTCCCTGATCGGCCACCGATATCACCACGTAGTCGCCTGCGGGCACAGTTGCCCGCCCCTTTATCACCGCTTCGTTGAACTTCATATTGCGCGATTCAATCGCGATCTGACCGCCCGTCGACATCGCATCGCGCGCGTTGACAACGAGGTTCATAATCACCTGCTCCAACTGACGTTTGTCCACGCGAATGGGGCGTAGATCATCATCATGTGACACGGCGAGCGTGATTTTTTCGCCCACCAGACGGTTGAGCAAATGCGTCAGATCAGACAGCGTATCGCGCAGGTTGATCACTTCGGGTTTGAGGGTTTGTTTGCGCGAGAACGCGAGCAATTGCCCGACGAGTGCCGCCGCACGGTTCGCGTTTTGATGGATTTGAACCAGATCGCCGTATTCAGGGTCCGAACTGTCGTGGCGCAGCAACAACAAATCGCAGTGGCCCGAAATAGCCGTAAGCAGGTTGTTGAAATCATGCGCCACACCGCCCGCCAATTGACCGATAGCCTGCATTTTCTGGCTTTGGACAAACTGCGCTTCGAGGGCTTTGAGTTGGGTCGCATCCGTCAACACAGACACCAATTCGATTTCGCCATCTGCCCCTTCGACGCGGGTCAGGGAAATTTGCAGGAACGTGTCTTTCTCGGGCAATGACGCGCGCACGAACTCGGGCTTATGCAATCGTCCCTGTGCGACATCCCCCGCCCATTCCGCCACCGAACGCCCCAACCCCTCGACAACCGCGCCGAGATTTAGCGCGCGCGGATCCGCGGGCATCGCAAGCAAATCACGCGCCGCGCGGTTGCTTTCTAAAATGGATCCATCAGCACTGACCTTGAGCAAGGCCACGGGCAAGGTATCAAAATCCGTCCATGCCCCCAGTTGCGGGGTCAACTCAGGCAGGAAATAGACTTCTTGGCGTCCTGTCGGGCTGTCGTACGTGACCACCCGCGCACTCACGGGCGCGCTGTGTCCCGAGAGCAAATGCAAATCACCACTGCGCAACGGCAAGTCGGTGACAATCCGGTCAAGAGAGGTCGGGCGGCGGCCGATCAAACGGTGCAACGCCGCATTGGTGAACAACAACTTGCCCTTGGGTGACAGCACAAGCATCGGAAGCGAGACCGCCTCACCGCCAACACCCGCCTCGCCGCGCTCTGTCAAATCCTCCAGACGCCATAAAAAGCAGTCCCCGCCCTCGCCGACCAAATGCACCGACAGTCGCATATGACCGGTGCGGGTGGCCACATCTTCAAAAGCCGCGCCATTGGCGTGGGCTTGGTTTTGCAAACGCGCGAGGGTGGCAGACGGAGCGGCAAACAACCCTTCGACGGTGGCAATAATGGAGTGTCCGTCACAGGCCCCAAACCGGCTCACTGCGGATTTGTTTTGATAATCAATGGTTCCGTCTGCATCGGTGGTAAAGGACGGGGCGGCATCATGGGCGACAAATGTGGCGATTGTTGCGTGAAACAAGAGGCGCTTGCGCCGCTCTCGCGCAATCAACACCCGCAAGATCAACACGGACCAGAATAGCGCCGCCCCGCAGACGAAAAGCAACAAGCCCAAGCGTGCATTGGTGACCAAAAATGCGGCCCCGATCAGGGCCAGACCCGCGAGAAAAAACCATACGGCAAGAGGTGCGAGACGGTGACCCAGACGCCCAAGCGGCCCGACACTCATATTTGCTGCGTTCACAAAAGATCCTTCTCGCCGTTTTGGCAATGAGATGTTCGCACGCTTTGAGTGCGCGCCCCAATTGGTCCGAGCGCTTAAACGCCCGTAACCATTGTAATAAACACATCACTATCGGTAAAGTTGTTTTGTGGCGCGGATCAGACGCTTAGCCCGTATGGCGCAGCACGCAGACGAAAAACCCGTCCGCGCCCTCGATGGGCGTGATCAGACGCGATGTCTCAACCTTAAACGCGGGGTGGCGCGCGATAAAGCCCGTGATCTGTTCGCTATTTTCAACGTCGAACAGCGAACAAGTGATGTAGCCAAGCACACCGCCCTTGGCCACGCGTGGGGCAATCTCGTTGAGGATTTGCGCCTGAAGCTCAGTCAATTCGGCAAGTCGCTCTGGGGTGAGCGCCCATTTCGCTTGCGGGGCACGTGACCACGATCCAGATCCTGAACAGGGCACATCCGCCACGATCAAATCGTAGCTGTCCTCGAGTTGCGCCGCGCGCGCGGTGGAGATCGTGACGCCGGCGCGGGACGCACGCGGAGCAATATCTTGCATCCGTGTGGGGTCGATATCATGGGCGGTCACGGCCACATCGGCCTTGCATGCCAAGGCCAACGCCTTGCCACCGCCGCCAGCGCAATAATCCAAAACGCGTTGACCGTCTTGGACAGGCAAGGCGTTGATAACCGCTTGTGACCCTGCGTCCTGCACTTCGACGGCACCGGTGAGATAGGCTTGCGCGCGCGCGACCATTCGCGCGCCCTCCGTTACGATCAGAGCGCAGTCGCTCAACGCGTGGGGTTTGGCGGTAATGTTATCCTCGGCCAACATCTCAATCGCGTGACCTAATGTGGCCTTGCGGCGATTAACGCGCAAAAAGACGGGGCTGCGCTCGCGCCCGATGGCCAAAATAGCATCCGCATCCGCGCCCAATGCCGCGTCGAACTTTGGCAGTAACCAGTCGGGCGTATCAAGGCGCACACCGCGCGTGGCCGCATCCAACGTGACGACATCGCGCTCTGCATCCGTCAACGGCTCGGGTGAAAACCGCTCGCCTGTGAACAATGTGTCCAGATCGACACCTGACGCTCTAAGCGCGCCGATCATCACTTGGCGGCCCGTGGGTATCGCCTCGCCCGCGCCCCCAAGCCATGCGTAAGAGCGCAAACACCGCACCGCATCAAAGACGTAGTCACGGATCGCGCGTCGATCTTTTGAGCCCGCATACCGATTGCCCCGCGCCCAATTGGTCAAGGCCCGTTCGGCATTCACACCGGACAAGATTGTGTCCAGCAATTCGATGGCGGCGGAGAGGCGTGCGGTCGGTGTCATTGGCAACGTAACCCTTATGGGAGGACAAAACGCAACGGGGGCCTGACGCCCCCGTTGAGATTTCTACATGGTCACACGGCTTTAGCCCACGCGGTAATTCGGGCTTTCGCGGGTGATCTGCACGTCATGGACGTGGCTTTCTTTCAGACCTGCACCGGTGATTTTGACGAAGTTACACCCTTTGCGCATCTCTGCCACAGTTGCATTACCTGTATATCCCATGGCCGCGCGCAAACCGCCGACCATTTGGTGCAACACCGTGCCGACCGTCCCTTTGTACGGCACTTGGCCCTCGATGCCCTCGGGCACGAGTTTATCCGAGGCCGCATCTTTTTGGAAATAGCGATCCGCAGAGCCGCGCGCCATAGCGCCAAGCGAGCCCATACCACGGTAGGATTTGTACGAGCGCCCTTGGTAAAGAATAACCTCACCGGGGCTTTCATCCGTGCCCGCAATCATCGAGCCGACCATGGCCACAGAGGCCCCCGCTGCAATCGCTTTTGCGAAATCGCCCGAGAACTTGATCCCGCCATCCGCAATCACCGGCACGTCACCCGCAGCTGCGGCACAGTCCATAATCGCGGTGAGCTGTGGCACGCCGACACCGGCAACCATGCGTGTGGTACAGATCGACCCCGGGCCAATGCCCACTTTGATCGCGTCCGCACCAGCACCGATAAGCGCCTTGGCCGCCTCACCCGTGGCAATGTTGCCCGCAATGATTTGTACCGTGTCGCCAAACTCTTTCTTGGCGCGCGCAACGGCATCAATCACGCCCGACGAATGCCCGTGCGCCGTATCGATCACGATCACATCGACGCCCGCATCGACCAAGGCGGCAGACCGTTCAAAGCCACTGTCGCCCACAGAGGTCGCCGCAGCGACACGAAGACGGCCAAGATCGTCTTTGCACGCAGAGGGGTTCAAAACGGCCGTCTCTGTGTCTTTGAGGGTCAAGAGACCCGTCAACTTGCCCGCACCATCGGTGATCAGCAGCTTTTCGATCCGGCGCGCTTTCATCAGCGAAATCGCTTCATCGCGGTCCGCAGGTTCGTTCAGGATCGCAAGGTTGTTGGACGTCATCACCTGAGACACGGGCGTGTCCTCGGAGGTGGCAAAGCGCATATCGCGGTTGGTCACGATGCCCACAACGCGGCCAGAGCCGTCGATCACGGGAAAGCCCGTAAAGTTGTACTGCACCGCCAAGGCGCGGGCATCGGCAATGGTCTGATCCGCGGTCAACGTGATCGGGTTATACACGATCCCGCTTTCGAACCGTTTGACGCGGCGCACTTCGTTGGATTGATCCACCACGTTGAGGTTCTTGTGGATCACACCCATTCCGCCCATCTGCGCCATGGCAATCGCCATACGCGCTTCGGTCACGGTATCCATAGCTGAGGACAGCAACGGGATGTTCAATTTGATTGATTTTGTCACGAACGTAGACGTGTCAGCAGTCGACGGCAGCACAGATGATGCCCCCGGAACCAGCAATACGTCGTCAAAGGTGAGAGCCTCGCGAATCTCCATCCAACTTCTCCTTGGGGTGATACGGTTTGGCATGTCCCTATTTCATGGATCTTGCCGTTTGGGAAGGGTCTGATGCGGCTTTTGCTCCCCCGCCCTCAAAATTTAGCGCCGCACCCCGTTTCGAGATGCGGCGCCATAGGCCTACACACAGCTAAAGACGGCTTTAGATCGTTGCGGCATTGGTCGCTTTGGACAGTTTTCCGCGCGCCCAGATTTGCATGATTTTGAACGCAATAACCGAAATGGCGAGCGTCGCGCCCACCAGTTCAAGCCCGCCGATGATGGCAAAGGGCGTCTGTTGAAACTTTGCCGCAGCAAACATCAGGTTGGCAAACGCCGCCATAGGAAAGGTAAACGCGCCCCACAAAGCGGTAAAATCTCCCTTGGTGAAATAGCGCGCACTGAGCAGCATCACGGCCATAACGGTCACGCCCAGATACCCAAAAGCAACTGCCATGCCGCCATGACCAAGTCCCGCAGCAACGATCCCGAACAACGCAACGGGTGCGAGGTGAATGGCCAACAGCGGACGCAGCGGCGGTGGTACATCTGCCTTTGTAAATTGCAGCGCAGAAATCAACCAAATAGCTGCGGCAATGGGCAGGGTTGTCGCCAACAACAGACTTGCCAAATCGGGCCAACCCACCGCAGGTGCCGCAACACCGCCAATGATGAACCCGACAAAGCTTAGATGCCACACGGGTGTCACACGGCGCTGTTCAGGCGGTCCGATGATGAATGAGCGAATAATCAACGCGGCAATGATCCCATGACCCATTAACGAGGCCACAAGTACGACTTTGGCCAAGGGAATTGAAAATGGCACAAGGGCCGCAGCAAGAAGCATCCCCGCGCCCGTCCCCGCCGAAAGCCCCGCCCGTCCGGGTAAAATACGCACATCATCGGCGACAACTGACAGACGGCGCACCGCCTTGGCTTTGTAGGCAATCACCCCGAAAACATAGAGCAACGACACAGCGCCGAGGATCAGCTCGCCAATCCACGCAGGCGCATTGAGTGCAACGCCTGCCTGACGCCATGCCAACCCCATACCGAGCAAGCCCAGCATCGGTGGAAAGATCGCGGGTGGTGTCGCGCGCCATAGCCCCTTTGGCGAGGCATTGAGCGGCGGTGGCGGTGGGAAATAGGGTTTTTTAGGTGAGGACGTGTCAGACATGGAATGCGCCTTTGTCATATTGAGCCCCATGAATATCACGCCGCGCACGGCACGAACACCCTCAGGCACGTGCCCCTTTGTCGCGGTGTTCGACCCTCTGAGCGCACCCCATAAAAAAGGGGGCCGTGGCCCCCGATTTTCGAATAAATCCCTGCGGATATTACGCCTTGGCGCGCATCGACAGGCCATTGGCGAACAAATGCACCTTGGACGGATCAGCGGTGAGATTGACGGTCGTGCCGCGCAACCCCTGATGAATGCCGGGTAATTTGGCAATCAGAGGATCGTTGTCACGTTCTGGCACAAAGTAGAGCAAGGTCACTTCGCCAAGCGCCTCGGTCATATTGACCTCGCCGTTGATGATACCCAAACCACCCGCCTCGACCAAGGTCAAATCCTCGGGGCGCACACCGACATTGACGCGCCGCCCCATGTCGGAGGCCTGCGTAGGCACGTTCGATACCGCGATGCCCTCGCCGTCAAGTTTGACTTTGGTCTGTGCGCCCGTCTCGATGATCTCGCCGGACAGAAGATTCATCGCGGGAGAGCCGATAAACTGCGCCACGAATTCGTTGTCTGGGGTCTCGTATAGCTCAAGCGGGCTGCCCACTTGGGCGATGCCTTTGTTGGCCAGAACCACGATTTTATCGGCCAAGGTCATCGCCTCGACCTGATCATGCGTCACATAGATCATCGTGCTCTCGGGCATGCTTTCCTTGAGTTGCGCGATCTCCAAACGGGTCGCCACACGTAGAGCGGCATCAAGGTTGGAGAGCGGCTCGTCGAACAAATAGACCTTGGGATCGCGCACAATCGAGCGACCGATGGCCACACGTTGACGTTGCCCACCCGACAAGGCCTTGGGCAGACGGTCAAGGTAGTCCTCCAGCTGCAGGATCTTGGCGGCCTTGGCCACAGCCGCGTCGATATCTGCCTGAGGCTTTTTGGCGATTTTAAGCGCAAAGGACATGTTTTCGCGCACGGTCATATGCGGATAGAGCGCGTAGGATTGGAACACCATCGCAATGCCGCGCTGTGCGGGCGGCACATCGTTGACGCGCAGCCCGTCAATCTCCAACGTCCCACTCGAAATCTTTTCGAGGCCCGCAATCATACGCAACAATGTCGATTTGCCACACCCAGACGGTCCGACAAAAACGATCAACTCGCCCGTCTTGATGTCAAGATTGATGTCTTTGAGAACCTCGATCTTACCGCCGTAGATCTTTGCCACATCTGTCAGTTTTAGCTCAGCCATTGGTGTTTTCCTCCCAGATCACCCATGCTCACGCAGCATGATGCAGGGCTGCCAAGGCCCAAGATGAATTTTACCGTCTTCCATTGGAGAAGCGGAGTTCAGTTCGCCGCCGACCGCATGCCATTTGCCTGCGGGTGTCTCGATCGTTGCGGGGCTATCGGTCAGGTTAAAGGCGCAAAACAGCTCCTCATCACCCTGTTGCCGTGTAAAGACCAAACAGCCGTCCTCAACCCGCATACCCTCTTGGGTGCCGACCTTGAGTGCTGCGTGAGTATGACGGAACGCAATGGCACGGCGGTAATGATGCACGAGCGATGTCGGATCATCCTCTGCGGCATTAACCGACATATTCACGTGCTCGGACGGCACGGGCAACCATGTCTTGGTCGCCGCCGAAAACCCGCCATTGTGGTTGGATTTTTCCCACACCATCGGCGTGCGACAGCCGTCGCGCCCCTTGAATTCAGGCCAGAATTGGATGCCGTAAGGGTCTTGTAGGTCGTCAAAGGCGATCTCCGCCTCTGGCAAGCCAAGTTCCTCACCCTGATAGATACAGGCCGATCCACGCAGACACATCATCAGCGTTGTAAAGGCTCGCGCCGCCGCAGGAGTCAAATTCCATCGCGACACGTGGCGTTGCACATCGTGGTTGGAATAGGCCCAACACGCCCACCCGTCTGCGGCCACGGCGTCGACACTGTCCATCACCTCTTTGATATAGGCGGCATCGGGCGTGTCGCCGGACAGCAGTTCGAACGCATAGCACATGTGCATGAGATCCTTACCGGCGGTGTATTCGCCCATGATCTCCAAACCACGTTGCTCGTCACCCACTTCGCCAACAGCGGCTGCATTATACGGCTCCATCACCGCGCGCAATTTGCGCAAGAACTCTAGGTTCTCGGGACGCGATTTGTCGTAAAGGTGCTCTTGCCAGTTGTAGGGATTGACGGCGGGAGCCGTTTTTGACGACCGCGCTTCGGCGGGCAATCCTGGATTATCGCGTAGCGCGGCATCATGGGTGTAAAAGTTGATGGTATCAAGGCGGAACCCGTCCACACCGCGCTCCAACCAAAAGCGGCTCACGTCCAAAAGCGCCTCTTGGACCTGGGGTTCGTGAAAGTTCAGATCGGGTTGCGAAGTCAGGAAGTTGTGTAGAAAATACTGCATCCGCCCCGCATCCCATTGCCATGCAGACCCGCCAAAGATCGACAGCCAGTTGTTGGGTGGTGTTCCGTCTTGTTTAGCATCGGCCCAAACGTACCAATTGGATTTGGCGTTGTCATGGGACGCACGGCTTTCCTTGAACCACGGGTGTTGATCCGAGGTGTGCGAGAGCACCAGATCGATCATCACCTTGACGCCGTATTGATGCGCCGTTTCGATCACCGCGTCGAAATCGGCAAGCGAGCCGAACATCGGATCAACATCGCAGTAATCCGACACGTCATAGCCGAAATCTTTCATCGGCGAGGTAAAGAACGGCGAAATCCAGATCGCATCGACGCCCAAGGACGCGATGTACGGCAGGCGTTGAACGATGCCCAACAGATCGCCGATGCCATCGCCATTGCTGTCTTGGAAAGAGCGCGGATAGATCTGATAGATCACAGCGCCACGCCACCAATCGGGATCACGAGTAAAAGTTTTTGGCATAGTCTGGGGTCCTGTGTGCACGTTCATTGTCGCTCTATTCTCTTATTTGACGGAGCCCGCGAGCAAGCCGCGAACAAGGTATTTTTGCATGGCAAAGAAAACGCCCAAAGGCACGGCAATGGAGACAAACGCGGCCGTGGCAAGGATTTCCCAATTGCCGCCGCGTGTTCCCAAAAGCTCGATGATCTGGCGCGTCATGATGGTGGTGTCGCCGGTGCTGTCGATGAGGAACACCAGACCGACCAAAAGGTCGTTCCACGTCCACAAGAACTGGAAAATGGCGAATGAGGCCAGCGCGGGAAAGGACAGCGGCAGAATGATCTTGGTGAAAATCTGAAACTCTGTCGCCCCGTCCACGCGGGCGTTCTCGATGATATCGCGGGGCAGCCCGACCATGTAGTTGCGCAGCAAATAGATGGCGAGCGGCATCCCGAACCCCGTATGCGCCAACCACACCCCAAGGTAGCCTTTGCCAATGCCAAGGCTGAGGTGCAATTTGAGCAACGGGATCAACGCCAGTTGCAAGGGCACAACAAGCAAGGCCACGACAAACGCGACAAGCAATGCGCGCCCCGGAAAGTCCATCCACGCAAGCGCATAGGCCGCAAAGGCCGCGATCAGGATCGGGATGATCGTGGCGGGAATGGTCACGGTCAGGGTGTTGAAAAACGCCTTTGCCATGTTTTGCGAGGTGGACGGCGAGAACAACATCTCGTCGTAATTGTCCAAAGTGAACTCGGGCGGTGTCTCGGCGGTGGTGAACACACGCGGCAAACGCTCCCCCTCCATCGACGTAGGCGATGTCAGGCGAAAATCACCCGCAACATCCACGGTAACGGTCCAGCCGTCTTTCAATTCGGCCACATCGCCGGGCGCAAAGGCCTCGGGGTCGCGCGACGAGGTGCCCCATGCGGAAATGGTCGCATCCGTGGCGGGGAACAGATCGCCCTCGATCACATAGAACGGTCCGTCCTGAACCTCATCGCCCTCAAGGCGGATCGCTGGGTTCTGGCTCTCTTGGGTAAATAATGACGCCCACCACCCCGACGAATAAATCTGATCGGCGGTGCGAAATGACGAAACCAAAAGGCCAAGCGTTGGAAACACCCAAAGCAACACAAGGGCCGCAACCGAGATGTGAACAGCCCAGGTGAGCGATGACTTAGATCCTGCGATATTATCCATAATCTCTCCCCCGCGCGATTAGCGCATTTCCCGACGTGCGTTGACGACATTCCACACCAAAATCGGTGTTACGAGCAGCATGATGACCATCGCCGCCGCCGATCCCACGCCCCAATCACTGGCGCGAAACAGCTTGTCGTACATGTAGTTGGCCAACACCTGTGTCTCCCACTGACCGTTGGTCATGGCGTAGACGATATCGAATACCTTGAGCACGGTGATGGTGATGGTGGTCCAAACGACCATGATCGTCCCCATCATTTGCGGGATTTTGATCTTAAAGAAAATCTGGAACGGCCCTGCCCCGTCGATGATCGCAGCCTCGATGGTTTCCTCTGGGATCCCCCGCAACGCCGCCGACAGGATCACCATGGCAAACCCCGTCTGGATCCAGATCAGAACGGCCATCAAAAAGAAGTTGTTCCACAGCGGAATGGTCAGCCATTGTTGCGGATCGTTGCCTGTCACATACATGTAAACCGCGTTGAGCACACCGATCTGCTCGGCCTCGGGCGGGCGGGCATCATAGACCAGCTTCCAGATCACGGAGGCACCGACAAACGAAATCGCCATCGGCATAAAGATGATCGACTTGGCGATATTGCCCCATTTGATCCGGTCGGTGAGCTGTGCGACGATCAGACCAAAGATGGTCGACATGGCGGGCACAACGATGAGCCAGAGCATGTTGTTGCGGATGGCTTCCCAAAACTTTGCCTCGGACACCAGTTGGCGGTAGTTATCAAGGCCGACAAATGCCCCGTCCTGCGCCCGATCGGTCAGCGACAGGCGCAGCGTCTCGAACACGGGGTACGCGAGGTAGACCGACAGTACGAACATCGCAGGGAACAAGAACAGCCACGGACGAATGATATTGGCACGGTTGATATTGCGACCGGCATTTGGCCCGCGCGGCGGAAATAGCACCTTATCAATCAACAGGTTCGATGCGTAAAAGTAACTTACGCAAGCCCCGACCCCGACTACAATAGTCATCAGTCCTTGAAGTGCTGGATGCATGTCCATTCCCCTCCCAAAAGGATCGCTTGGTCATCACGCCGCGTTTAACGATTTCTAACGGTGCGCATTAAGTTATGGCTGTCACGCGAAGAGAGCCGATGGCCCGCTCTCTACGGATAGCAACTTGAAAAAGTATGTTCGCGTTTTGGAAAACGGGCAACCCGAGACGCGCTCGGATTGCCCAAAAGCTCTAAAGGCTCTTACTTGAGAGCGTCCCAAGAGGACTGGATTTCGTCAGCGACAGCTTGGGCATCTTTGCCGCCTGTGTAGTCAACCATGCCTGTCCAGAACGACCCTGCGCCTACGCCACCGGGCATAAGGTCGGACCCGTCAAAGCGGAACGTTGTCGCGTTGAGCAAGATGTCGTTCATCGCGCGTGCCGTGTCGGAGGAGAACTTCGACGTGTCCACACCTTTATGCGGTGTGAGGAAGCCACCTTCGGCCATCCACAGCTCGTGTGCTGCCGGATCCTCGAGGAACTCGATCAAAGCATGCGCACCCTCGGATTCGTTGGTGATCGCAAAGAGCGTACCAGCGCCGAGAACGGGCTTGCCGAGATCTTTTTCAGCGTAAGCAGGGAAGTAGAAGAAGTCGGCATCCACACCCATTTCCGTGCCTTCAGGGAAGAACGCAGGGATAAAGGACGCCTGACGGTGCATGTAGCACTGGGGCGGGCTGTCAAACAGGCCTTTGGGGCTGTCACGGAAGTCTGTGGTTGCAACCGCACCTGCGCCACCGGCGACATAGGCGTCATTGCGTGCGAACCAACCGAAATCTTCGATGGCAGCGACCACTTTAGGATCGTTGAACTTCAGATCGTTTGCGACCCATGCATCATAATCCGCAGGGGACTGTGTGCGCAGCATCAAATCTTCGACCCAGTCGGTTGCTGGCCAACCTGTAGCCGCTCCGGAACCCAGACCGATACACCATGGTGTCTCACCGTTTGCAGTGATTTCTTCGGTCAGCGCCTTGAGCTCTTCCATCGTTGTTGGAACGGCGTAGCCACCATCCTCGAACGTTTCGGGTGAGTACCAAACGAGGGATTTCAGGTCGGCGCGAAAGAACATGCCGTAGTGGTGGTCTGCACCCTCTTTGTCGGCAAAGGTCGCCAGATCAACCCACGACTGACCTGCCGCGTAGTTCTCCTTAACCCACTCACCCACTTCGGGCTTGAGCGGTGTCAAAAAGCCGCGCGATGCCATGTCAGCGGCCAAACCGGGCTGTGGGAACACAGCAACGTTTGGCGCGGAGCCGGCTTCAGCGTCGATCACGATTTGCTGCTCGAAGCTATCGGAGCCAACGTATTTGACTTCCGCACCTGTCTTTTCTTCGAAGATATCAAAGATTTTCGCGATGGTTTCGGATTCAGGGCTGAGCCATGGACCCGCAACTGTAATCACTTGGCCGGACAAGTCCTGCGCGGACGCGGCCCCGATGGAGAGTGCGGCAACAGCGGCACCCGTCAAAAGATATGTCTTCATGTAAACCTCCCAGTTTGTACCAGACATTGGTATCGATCACGCGGCGCAGCGAGACATGGAATCAACATTTTGATCCACCCCTCAAAGCGCTTTGGATGCCTTAGACTGATTTAAACTTCCCGCCCTGTCAATGATGTTAGCGCACCCGCAAATGCAAAGACCTCACGTAATCGATTATGCCGCAGCGCGGCAGATCATATGACAGCATCCCTGACGTAAAGGATGGACTAAACCTTTGCCATCAAATGGGAAACACACTAGCGTAGGGAGACTTTCACACGAAACGAAGGCGGTTAATCCCCATGAATCTTAAGACACTTTCGGACATTTTAGGCCTGTCTCAAACCACTGTGAGTCGCGCCCTTAATGGCTATCCCGAAGTGTCGGAAGCCACCCGCGAGCGGGTGCGCAAAGCGGCCGACCAACACAACTACGCCCCAAACAATCGCGCCCGATCCCTTGCCACGGGGCGCACCCACGCGGTCGGTCACGTAATCCCCGTCTCGACCGAACACGAAGTGGTCAATCCCGTCTTTACCGACTTCATTGCAGGGGCGTCCGAGATTTATTCGCGCGAGAATTATGACATGCACCTCAAGATCGTCCCAGACGCTCTAGAGGAGCAAACCTACCGCGACATCGCCCTCAAAGGGTCCGTCGACGCGGTGATTATCCACGGACCAAAAGACAACGACAAACGCATTGAATTGTTGCGCAGCATAGGCATGCCGTTTGTTGTGCATGGGCGCTCTAGCGGGGAGGGAGAGGACGATTATTCGTGGGTCGATGTGAACAACGCCCGCGCGTTCGAACGCGCGACAGACTTCCTTCTTGACCTTGGACACACCCGCATTTCACTCCTTAATGGATTGGAAACAATGGATTTTGCGACACGCCGCCGCCAAGGCTATTCCAAAGCGCTCGCCGCGCGCAACGTCCCTGAAGACGCCTCGATTTGCCGCTCGTCCGAGATGACCGAAGAGTTCGGATTCAATGCGGCCCGCGCGCTTTTGGCCCAAGACAATCCGCCCACGGCGTTTTTGGCCTCGTCGATTATTATCGGAATTGGCGTGCGCCGCGCCTGCGACGACGCCGGCCTCAAACTGGGTCGTGACGTGTCCTTGGTGATCCATGATGACGATCTATCCTACCTGCGCAATGGCACGAGCGAGCCGATTTACACCGCCACGCGGTCCTCTGTTCGCCACGCGGGGCGCATCTGTGCAGAGATGCTGATGACGCAGATCAATGACCCGAATGCGCCACATGAGCACCGTATGCTAGACGCCGAATTGATCATCGGCCACACCCACGGCCCCGCCCCCAAAGCCTGAACGCGGACCGCAAACAACACATGTACTCCAAAGCGCTTTGGTATTGTCAAATCAGGTGTGTAATCGTTATAGATATCTCCTAAAGCACGCTTACGCCTTAAAACAGAACACTAGGCATACATTGTTGAAAGCGCAGCCATAGCCCAAAGGGAGCACGACCATGACCCAATCGCCCAAATTGACGCGCGCAGATTTTCCCGAGGGTTTCACCTTTGGTGCGGCCACGGCCGCCTATCAAATCGAGGGCCACGGCTTTGGCGGCGCGGGGCCGACCCATTGGGACACCTTTGCTGCCACCCCCGGCAATGTGATCCGCTCCGAGGATGGCGCACGTGCCTGTGACCACTATCACCGCTACGCCGACGATTTCGACCTCTTGAAATCGGGCAATTTTGACGCCTACCGCTTTTCAACCTCATGGGCGCGCGTGTTGCCCGAGGGGCGTGGACAGGTGAACCAAGAGGGCTTGGACTACTATGACCGCCTCACCGATGCGCTGTTGGAGCGCGGGCTGAAGCCCTATCAAACGCTCTATCACTGGGAAATGCCCGCCGCCCTGTCCGATCTGGGCGGCTGGACCAACCCCGATGTGCACAACTGGTTTGGCGATTACGTCGAGATCATCGACGAGCGCATTGGCGACCGGATGGAGGCGATTGCCACCATCAACGAGCCGTGGTGCGTGGCCTACCTGTCGCATTTCCTTGGCATTCATGCCCCCGGCACCCGCGACATCCGCGCCGCATCCCGCGCGATGCACCACATCCTAAAGGCCCATGGCGAGGCGATGACGCGCCTACGCGCACGTGGTCGCGACAACCTTGGTATTGTGCTCAACTTTGACTACGCCGTGCCCGCCACTGAAAGCGACGAGGACGCCCGCGCCGCCGCTACGGCCGACGCCGTATTCAACCGCTGGTTCATCGAGGCGATTACCAAAGGCACCTACCCCGCAGAGGCGCTTGAGGGCTTTGGGGCCCATATGCCGCACGGATGGGAGGACGACCTCAAAACCCATATCCATCAACCGCTCGACTGGCTTGGGGTCAATTATTACACCCGCAACCACCACGCCCATGATCCCGCAGCGACCGCGTGGCCCTTTGCCAAAGGCGTCAAGGGCCACCTTGCGACCACGCAGATGGGATGGGAAATTTTCCCAGAGGGGCTTCGTCATTTCATCACCCGCATGGCGAAAGAGTACGTGGGCGATCTACCGATTTATGTCACAGAGAACGGCATGGCGTGGGATGACCGCAAAATCAACGGCGCGGTCAACGATCCCGAGCGCTGTGATTTCATCCAAGGGCACATGGCCGCAATGAGGCAATCCATCGCGGATGGTGCCAATCTCAAAGGCTTCTTTTACTGGTCGCTGATGGACAACTACGAATGGGCAGAAGGCTATGAAAAACGCTTCGGAATCGTACATGTTGATTTCGACACCTTGCAGCGCACGCCAAAAGCCTCTTATCACATGCTCAAAGATATTCTCGCCAAAGGTTGATCCCGATGAGTAAGCACCCTGCAAATACCCTCTCTCTTGTGGCTGACATTGGCGGCACAAATACCCGCGTGGCCTTGGCCGATGGCACCACATTGTTGCCAGAGACCGTACGGCGCTATTCCAACCGCAAATTCCCCGGCCTTGAAAGCGTCTTGCGCCAATACATCGCCGAAGAAGACAACGTTGATTGCAAAGGGGCCTGTGTCGCCGTGGCGGGCCCCGTGCGCGACGGGGTTGGCACCATGACCAACCTTGACTGGGCGATCGACAAAGACACACTGCGCCGCGCCGCACATGCCGAACACGTGGCCATACTGAACGACCTTCAGGCGCAGGGACACGCGCTTGGCTTTGTCGCGCCAGAAAACATTCGCACCATTGTAGATGACGCGCCGACCCCATCGCCAAATGCGGTGCGCATGGTCATCGGCGTTGGAACCGGCTTTAACGCGGCCCCCGTGTTCGAGACTGAAATGGGGCGTTTCGTGGCCCCGTCCGAATGCGGCCACGCCAACTTGCCAATCCGCAACGAAGATGAATTGGCCCTATGCCAGTTTGTCGAGACCGCGCATGGCTTTCCCGCCGTAGAGGACGTGCTGTCCGGGCGCGGTTTGGAGCGGGTTTACCTGTTCTTGGGTCAACGCGATGGCGATCCACGCGAAAAATCCGCCGCCGACATTATGGCCGCCGTTGAGGCGGGCGACGATCCGCGCGCGGACGCCACCGCGCAGCTATTTGTGAAAATCCTTGGCACCGTGGCGGGCAACCTGTCGTTGATCCAATTGCCGTTTGGTGGCGTGTATCTGGTGGGCGGCGTAGCGCGCGCCATCACGCCCTATCTTGACCGATTTGATTTTGCAGACGCGTTTCGCGACAAGGGACGGTTTGCCGGCTTTATGAAAAACTTCTCGGTTTCCGTGATTGAGGACGATTATGCCGCTCTCACAGGCTGCGCCTCGCATTTGGTTCATGTCATGCGCTAGGTTGGCGCACCTTTATCAAGACCATAATCGCGCTGCGTGTAAACGTGGTGCGATTTTTTTGTGCCAAATCGGTCCAGACGTAACTTCGTCTTAACTCCCTACACCGTACACCGATGTCTAAGACGGACTTTTATGGAGTTTTTGACATGGTTGCAGCACACCCAGAACAGGATGGACAGGTATGAGCGCGATCCTCGCCCTGCCCCAACGCCTTGACTATCAATCCTTGCCCTCGTTGCTGGATGAACTGAAAGCGGCGTCTGATGACACCCTTGTTCTTGATGCACAAGAGTTGCGGCATTTGGGAACGTTGTCCCTACAAACCATTCTATCGGCCATAAAAACACGGTCCGAGGCAGGTAAAACAACGCGTTTCGTCAACGCAAACGATGCCTGTATCGACATGCTGAGCCTGTTTGGCTTTACCCCCGAAACCTTATCTCAACCGGAGGCCTGGACATGAGCCTTGAAGTTCTTGCTGTCGATGACAGCCGCACAATGCGCGATATGCTCAATCTTGCACTATCATCTGCGGGATTTACCGCACATCTCGCCGAAGACGGGATGCACGGGCTCGAAGTGCTCGAAGACATCGAACCTGATGTAATCATCACCGATATCAACATGCCCCGTCTCGACGGCTTCGGATTTATCGACGCCGTGCGCTCCGAAGAGAAGTGGCGTCGTATCCCGATCCTTGTCCTCACAACGGAAAGTGCGGACGAACTCAAGGCCAAAGCACGCGCCGCAGGGGCGACAGGGTGGATCGTCAAACCCTTTGATCCTGCCAAGCTTGTCAAAGCTCTTCAAATGGTTGCTGGCTGAGAGGAATCCCCATGTCCGACCCGATGGCAGAAATACGCGCGTCCTTCTTTGTCGAATGCGAAGAACTTCTAGAAAGCCTCAACGACGGCCTTCAGATGATGGACGACGGCGCGACGGACTCAGAGACAATCAATGTCGTGTTCCGCGCTGTGCACTCGATCAAAGGCGGGGCCGGTGCCTTTGGCCTTGACGACCTTGTGCGCTTTGCCCACCAGTTCGAGACGGCCATGGACGAGGTGCGCGCAGGCCGGTTCACTCCCGGCCCCGATGCAATCCGCTTGTTCTACGCGTGTACTGATATCCTTGGTGATTTAGTCCGTGCCGCCCGTGACGGGGAGGTCATTTCCGAGGACATCACCGGCCCCGCACTTGAAACCCTGACACGCCTTGTCGGCATCCAAGAGGAAGTCGAAGAGGAGATTGAGTTCACCCCCGCGACGCTGTCGTTGGACCTCGATCTCGATTTTGATGCGCTCGACCTTAGTGCCGATCTGGGTGGCGACATGACCGATCCATTGCCGGACCTGTCCGATCTTGGTGCCCTTGAAGATACGGGTGCGGATCTCATATCCTCGCTACCCGCTCCCGCAAAAGGATTTCGCGTCTTTCTAAAGCCGGAAAACGCGCTCTATGCTTCGGGCAACGAACCGCTGTATCTGTTCCGCGCCCTACGCGATTTGGGCGATATTTCAATTACCTGCCACACAGATGCACTACCCGCCATCGGCATCATGGATCCCGAAGTTGGCTATATATCTTGGACGATTGAGGTCCACACCGACGAGCCAGAAACCGCTGTGGTCGACGTGTTCGAGTTCGTGGACGGGTTGTGCCAACTGAGCATCACACCATTGGACGCGCCGTTGGAGCACGCCGTCAGCGACGACACCCAAAGTGATGCAGACCAAGCTGACACCGCACCACACCCCGAGATGACGCACGAACTCCAAAACCTAGAGAATGACGGACTGCCTGTTGACACTGAGAGTTTGGACTCACCGCTCCTCGCATCGTTTGATATGCCGACCCTGGCGAACGATCCATTGATAAATGCCGCACCGATCCCCGAAGTTACCGCACCCGCGGAAGCTACAATTGCGCCGGCCACACCCGCAGCTTCCTTTGACGAGGACGCACAAGACGAACGCAAAACCTTGTCCGCGCCAACACAACCGCGCGCAACCGTGCGCGTTGATTTGGAGCGTATTGACCGATTGGTGAACCTTGTCGGCGAGTTGGTCATCAACCAAGCTATGTTGAGCCAATCCGTAGCCGAGGCCCATATTCCGCCAAACTCGCCCGTGAGTTCCGGCCTCGAAGAGTTCCTACAACTCACCCGCGACATCCAAGAATCCGTCATGATGATCCGTGCCCAGCCGATCAAATCGCTGTTTCAGCGGATGGGACGTATTGTGCGCGAATCATCAGCGTCTGTCGGAAAAGAGGTGCGGTTGACCACCATCGGTGAAAATACCGAGGTCGACAAAACCGTGATTGAACGCCTTGCCGATCCGCTGACCCACATGATTCGCAACGCCGTGGACCATGGCCTCGAAAAACCTGAGACGCGCACACAAAGCGGTAAATCCGCGATCGGCCACGTCACACTCTCTGCGCAACACCGCTCGGGGCGCATCGTCATTGAAATTTCCGATGATGGCGCCGGAATCAATCGCGAGCGTGTACGCGCCAAGGCCATTGAAAACGGCTTGATCCTTCCGGATGCGCAGTTGAGCGACAGCGACATCGATAACCTATTGTTTATGCCTGGCTTTTCCACAGCAAGCGAGATTTCCAATCTGTCAGGGCGCGGTGTCGGGATGGATGTGGTCAAAAGCGCGATCCAAGGACTGGGTGGGCGTATCGCAATCACATCTGTGGAGGGCAAAGGGACCACGTTCTCGATCTCCCTCCCACTGACACTCGCCGTTTTGGACGGCATGGTGGTGCGCGTCGAGAACGAAACAATTGTCGTTCCGCTCAACGCAATTTTGGAAACCCTGACGTTGACCGATGACGATCTTGAATCCCTAGGCCCGCAAAGTCATGTCGTGCAAATACGGGGTGGTTTTGTTCCGCTGCTCGATCTAGGGGCCGAACTTGGATACCGTGCGCCCGAACCGAGCTATGTAGGCCGTGTTGTCCTTTTGATCGGCCAAGAGGGCGGAAATCGCGCCGCCCTCGCCGTCGATGCTATCGAGGATCAACGCCAAGTGGTCATCAAAGGTTTGGAGGGTAGCTACGGCCGCATTCCGGGCATCGCCGCCGCAACCATTTTAGGCGACGGACAAATTGCACTCATTCTCGACCCTGGCGATTTGGTTGCTCAGGCCTCCGGCCGCACCAAATCGTCCACACAAACCCCAGCTCTGGTAGGTTAAGCTCATGACTGAAGATACTAAACACTCCGCCTCTGCGTCTATCGAGCTGCTGTCTTTCCGCGTCGGCGGACAAGACTATTCAGTAGACATCATGTCCGTGCGCGAAATTCGCGGGTCGGCAAAGGCCACGTCCCTGCCCCACGCTCCGGCGTTTGTGAAGGGGGTTATAAACTTACGCGGGACCGTGCTGCCCATCATTGATCTCGCGGCCCGTTTAGGTTTGGAAAACGAGGGCGACAATGACCGCAACGTGATCATCGTCGTCGATCTGGGCGGGCGCACCGCCGGCCTGATGGTTGATGCTGTGTCCGACATTCTGGCCATCCCGAACGAAGACCTACAAGCCCCCCCCGAAGTGTCCATCGACGATTCAAGGACATTTGTTTCCGCATTGACCGTTGTCGATAATCGCATGATCCGCGTGCTTGATCTCGATGCCGTCATGCCGCCTCCCGATGAGGAAGCCGCATGAACCAGATGGTGCCTGTTGCCCGCAAAGTAGCGATTGAAAGTGACATCTCCGATGCGGCTTACGCGCGCATCGTGGCGTTGTCTAAATCGCATGCGGGTATCGTGCTCTCCCCCTCCAAGGTGCCAATGGTCAAATCACGCCTGACGCGCCGGCTACGCGCGTTGGATATTTCGACGTTCGACGGCTACCTTGACTATCTCGAGAACACCGACAATCCGGACGAAATGAGCGCATTTATCTCCGCGCTGACCACCAACGTGACGCAGTTTTTCCGCGAAAATCATCATTTCGAGTATATAAAATCAACAGTCTACCCGAAACTAAAGGCGAAACTCGCACGCGGTGAAAAGGTCAGGATTTGGTCGGCCGGTTGTTCGAACGGTCAAGAGCCCTATTCTCTTGCCATGACATTCTTAGAATGTGATCCGTCGATTGGCGCGAAAGATTTTTTGATACTGGGATCCGATATTGATCCGTTGGTTTTGGAAACAGCACGTGCCGCAGTGTACGCCGAGAACTTGATTGCAGGCATTCCGCCTGCGGCTCTTGCCGCATCATTTACCACATCACAAACGGCGGATGGCTTATCGTATCACGTTACGGACGCTGTAAAATCGTTGGTGCGGTTTCGGCAACTCAACCTAAATGAGCCGTGGCCCATGCAAGGGGGGTTTGATCTCATCATTTGCAGAAACGTGATGATCTATTTCGATGAACCTACGCAATCGCGCCTTTTGTCTCGCTTTGCAGACAAACTCGATAAAGAGGGTTGGCTGATGATCGGTCACTCCGAACGCCTGCCTGACAATACAACATCATTATTCTCAAATGTCGGCATCACCACATATCAACGCGCTCAGACCAACTGACACCGTGTCGCACTAATAAAAAAAGGGTTTAAAAAAGATGGCACTTAGAGACCAGCTCCGGGTCATGGTCGTAGATGACATGTCGACCAGCCGTGGCCTCATCACGAATGCCCTCGACGGCTTCGGAATTCGCAACGTTGCAAGTGCATCGGATGGCGCATCCGCCTTGGCAAAGCTACAGGCAGCTCCCGTGCACCTCGTGATCTCCGACTACAACATGCCGGGGATGGATGGCCTGAAGTTATTACACGCATTGCGCACAAACCCACGATCTAAAGGGGTCGGATTCTTGCTTATTACCGGACGTGCGGACCGCGAAATTATCGAGATGGGAAAGAAATTGGGTATGAACAACTTTGTCAAAAAGCCATTCGATCCCATGACGCTCAAGAACGCAATTGAAGCGATTGTCGGGAAGTTGTGATGACGTTTCAACCAAAAATCATGACCCGCAGCGGACACAACGAAAGTGCTATGTCACTGTCGACACTGCATGCGCGCCTGCAAGATGAAATGTTGGCGTTGACGATGTTGGCCGCCGAAGTTCAAATTGCACTGGGTGCGACGTTGAAAAACGTAGAAAACCTGTCGCCATCGGTCCAGCGCAGCATGCAAGCGGTGGACCGGCTGCAACAAACTCTTGAGGACTTACAGGGTGTAATGGCACAACTCGCGCGACAAAACACCGGATCAACAGTCGACATATCTCCTCTGAAAGAGAGTATTCGCCTGCGCCATCTGGCCCACAAGCTGTTTGACGACATTGATGCGCCCTTTACGCTGTCGGAAGAAGATTCTGGAAACGTTGCGTGGTTCTGATGGGCGCGACATCGCCATGACTGCAACCGGTGCGTGACGCACATATCCGCCCGTGAAACATAGCGCGTGAAAGTATTTTTGATCTCTGGATCGTTCGTGTTTTGCGTCTAATTTTCCCAAACATCCAACGATGGACCAACATTACGGCACAAACGTTATCATAACAGCTCGAGCAAAAACCCCGTCCACTTTCGTGAACGGGGTTTTAACTAGCTCAGAATAGCTCAAGATCACTCGCTGTTGGTGGCGGTGGTGCCACTTCGTGTAGGTTGTGATCCGCGACCAACTTTTGGCGCGCATGCCCTGTAACGGGCTCGAATTCTATGCGCCGCGCACTTGTCCCGCCGAGACTTTGCCCAACACACGCAATTCCCTCTTTATCCAAGTAATCCAAGACAAATTGTCCATTGTCGCGCCCAACCGATGTGAGGCCTTTTCGCAATGCCGCGCCGCCAAACACCTTGGCCTGCAAATTGGAACGCCGCGCACCTTTTTGGATCAATCCGTTGATCAACAACTCCATGGCGTTGGCCCCATACGAGTCGGTGCCCCCATACCCTACAGCACCTTGTGGCAATAAAAAGTGGTTCATACCACCGACACGCGTTTGCGGGTCCCACAAACATGTCGCCACGCACGATCCCAATATTGTAGAAATAACGGTATTTTGCTCTGTCGAAACTGCGAATTCACCTTGGGTGATATACGTGCTTTTGGGGCGGCTTTTAGGAGATTGTAAATCCGTCATCTTGGTTTTGCTCCAACTGGAGTTTCCGCGGCCTTTAGCAACGCGTCACCAAACGCGTCCAAGTCGACCCATTGATCAACACCGTCCATTTCACCCGCCATCCGCGGCATCCCAAATACGACACAGCTTTCGCGCGATTGGCCCAGCGTGATGGCCCCCTTGGAGCGTAAGTTTGCCATACCTTCCGCGCCGTCACGCCCCATACCGGTGAGGATCCCTGCGACGATTTGATCGCCCAGATGACACGCGGATTGAAACATCGAATCTACGGATGGGCGGTGTCCAGACACCTTTGGTCCCTCGAACAATGACACGCGGCGTCCAAATCCGGGCTGCATGTTGAGATGATATGCGCCGCCTGGTGCAATCAAAACCTCCCCGTGGCGCAATTCATCCCCGTCCCGCGCCAAGCGGACAGTGGGGGCCACGATAGGATTTAGACGCGCGGCAAAACTGGCCAAAAACGGCTCGGGCATGTGTTGTGTGATTAAGGTTGGTGGGCAATCCGCCGGAAAACGCGCCAAAATCTGTTCGATGGCGTCGACGGCACCAGTTGATCCACCCAAGAGGCACATGCGTTGGAATTGTCTTCCGCTTTGGCTCACAGGGCGCGGCGGGGCCATTGATGTTGGTAGCTTGATGCGTGCATTTGCTGCCGCCACGAGAATATCGGCAAGCCCCGCAAACGGAGCGCCGCTTTGCCCGATCGTCGGCTTCTGGATACATTCCACCGCCCCTTTGGCGAGCGCTTCGATTGCGATTGCGCTGCCCGCCTTGGTCAAGGTCGACACCATCACCACAGGCATCGGGCGATGCCGCATCAACCGGTCGAGAAATTCGAGCCCCGACATAGACGGCATTTCGATATCTAGTGTCATTACGTGGGGTTGATGCGCGTTGACCGCATCACGAGCCTCACTCGCGCCTCCGGCCTCCGCCACAACTTCGATGCGGGGGTCGCGCTCAAGAACCGAGCGGATCAATCCACGCATGGTACGCGAATCGTCCACGATCAGCGTTCGAACCGGACCGGATGCCGCGGCAAGCGCGCGCTTTTCATATCTATTATCCTGTGCACTCACGGGCTCTCTACCTTTCAACTCTTAAAAGTCTTCCCAGCCGTCATCGGCAGGTGCACTTGGTGAGGGATGTGACGCCGACTGATTGACGGCGACTTTTTCCTGCGGCGCATATGTCGCGGGCGGCGGCGATGTAGGAGGGGCTACAGGCGCGGGCATGTTGACGATGGCCGCGGGCGCGCGACTTTGGCCAACCGCTCCAATCGAAAACCGCGATGTCGTGGCGTTCAAGTTCTCCGCCTCGCGCATCAAAGAATGTGATGCGGCAGTGGTTTGCTCGAACATGGCGGCGTTTTGTTGGGTCACTTGATCCAACTGGTTTACGGCCGCGTTGATTTCGGCGAGACCAGACGATTGTTCGCGCGACGAGACGGCGATTTCACTCACGTTGTGCGCGATCTCGGTCACGGACAACACGATCCCGCGCAGGGCCTCGCCCGTATCCCCGACCAAGCTCACGCCGCGTTTCACATGGGCACCCGATTTGGAGATCAAGTCGTTGATTTCACGCGCCGCTTCGGAGGAACGTTGCGCCAAGGCGCGCACCTCGGAGGCGACAACCGCGAACCCGCGCCCTGCTTCACCCGCGCGCGCGGCCTCGACGCCGGCATTGAGGGCCAACAGATTGGTTTGAAACGCGATATCATCAATTACGGATGTAATTTTGGAAATCTGGTTCGACGAGCTTTCAATTTCACTCATGGCTTGCACGGCTTCTTGAACCACATCTCCCGAGGCTTCTGCGTTGGATTTTGCGGTTTCGACCATTTCGCTGGCTTGGTTGGCTCCCTCGGATGCCGAGCGTACGGAAGACGTCAGCTCATCAAGTGCGGTGGCTGTCTCTTCCAATGTGGCGGCTTGTTTTTCGGTGCGCCGTGACAAATCGTCAGCCGCATTCGAAATTTCTGCGGCCTCGCCACGAATCATACCGGCGTTTTCCACCACACTTGCCATCGCTTCGAGTAGATTATCGACCGCGGAGTTGTAATCGGCGCGCAGGGTCTCGTATTCATCGCCAAACGCAACTGTCAGACGTGCGGTCAAATCGCCCTCTGCGAGTTTTTTCAAACCTATGCGAAGCCCATCGACAACTTGGTCTTGTGCCTTTTTCATCTCGGCCTGACGCGCATCAGCCTCTTTGAGCAACAGCTCGTTTTCCGTAATATCCGTACCCAACAAGATGACGCGGAACACATTGCCACTGCTGTCTTTTACGGGGCTGAACGTCCCCTCAAGGATCGACACGCGACCATCCTGACTCTCCAGTTTAAAACGGCCATGAATATTTTCGCCACCGAGAAGACGCTGCCAAACGGGGCCTTTTTCACGTGCAAGCTGGGGATCCCAATTAAAGAAATCCTGTTGTTTGCATCCCACCACACCGGTGTCAGAGTGGCCAACCATGCCAGCAAACAATGCGTTGGCGGAGCGAATTTTGCCATCTAAATCAAACTCGGCCTTGGCCTGTGTGTTGTTAAGTGTGTCAATCACAGCCTCGCTGGTACGGATCTCTGTGACATCTTTCCACTCCATCACACAGCCGATTTGTTTACCGTCCATATCGATCACGGAATTCACGTCGAGCGCAAAATAGACTTCGCCAACCTTCATGTCTGTTGAGAACGGCATTTTCGTGTGGTCAGCGAGAATGCGGCGGATGCGTTCGGGGTCTTCGTGAAATATATCAATATTTTTGCCAACTAGAGCGTCGGCGTCGAACCCTGCAAAGCGCTCGGAAAACGTACCCGAGTGTGCCGACATCAATGTGTGCACCGCTTCGTTCATGTGGGTGATGTTGAACTCCTGATCGATTATCATAAGGGCCGCTGATGAGCCTTCAAATGCCGATCCTTTGAATAGACCGTCTCGGGTGGCCTGTTCGGCGCGCCCCAATGCCTTACGAAAATCGTCCAAGGCCGAGGCGATACCGCCAATTTCGTCACCGCGGTCCGTGCCAGGCACCACAACATTGTAATCGCCATCCGACACGGTGCGCATTGCGGTGCCAACGTTGGTCAACGGTTTGGACACCGCCCGCGCAATCAACAACGACAAGGCGCCGACAACCGCGATCATAATCGCGCCCTGCCATAGCATTGTCCGGCCAAGATGTTTGGCAGGTGTCAGAATTTCGTCAATCGTTTGCTCGACAACCAGACCCCAAGTGACATCGTGAAATGAGATCGGCGCGTAGGATGCGAGGTGTTCGTGGACGTGGCCCGTATCCTCGTTCACTTCGGATTCACGCAACAAGCCTGACTGTCCGTCGACAGCATTTTTCGCTGACATAGTGTCCATTGCGGTGACCAAAAAATTATCGCCATTGCCAAGGCGCGGATCAGACCGCAGCAACATGTCAGATCCAACCAGGTAGGCATCTCCCGTCTCACCCAGGCCTGTCGGCCGCTGCATCACGCTATTGATACGGCCAGACGGCATTTGAAACGCGATGACTCCGCGCAGTGCTCCGCGGCGATCCAAAACGGGCGTTGCAACAAAGGACGCAGGCGCACCGTTAGAGGGCGCATAGGTTTGAAAATCGGCGAAATGTATTTCGGCGGCTTCGCTGGCGGTGACCTGCGTGGCGAGCGATTTTGAGACGACTTCGCCTAAACCCGAAGCGGCAAACGGTCCCTCGACGAAATTGGTCGCGAAATCACGTTCCTTGAACACCGAATAGATCAGGTCGCCGGTTGTATCGAAGACAAAGACATCATAGTAGCCTTGCTCCTCAACCAATTTACGAAAATATGAGTGATAAAGCTTGTGAACCTGACTGTAAGGACTGCCGTCCTCGGCGAAGTCCAAATAGTGTTTTTCGCCCAGCGGGTTCGGATTTTCATCAATATACCACGTATGAAGGTGCTCGGTCACGTTTCCCTCGATGGCGCCCCATGCTTCGTCAAAACCACGAATCGCGGACAAGACAGTCGGGTTTGACGCCTGAGAGCGGATATCTATATCAATCCCGTCCAACCAGCTTTGAAGCTCCATTGCGCGGGCTTCGGTAACGGTTTCGAGCATCTCCTCGGCCTCGACCAAGAGCGACTCAGAGGCGCGTTTATATGAAACATAGGTTGCGATTGTGATGGTCATCACCGACAGGGCGATCATGATCACAGGCAACTTAACGGCCAGTTTGATATTATTGATGAACTTCATATGTCGTCTCCTCGTGGCACACTCAGGGCTATAGAAATGGACGCTGAGAGGTGCCTAAAAGCTGTCAGCGGGTGAGCTTATAAAGCCCGATCTGACATGAGACATGACGGCAAGGAATGAAGATTCGTTTAAGTGTCACGCAGGACGTGTACTTATAGCCCAAAAAAATCATCCCACCATTCGCACCTGAATTGCGCGTGGATTGAGAAATCGGGGCGAGGACACACAAAACGCCCCGACAAATATCTATGTCGGGGCGTTTCAAATGTGGGACGCGAAAACGCCTGTGGCTTATACCAGATCGGTCGGCAAAACGCCCTCTGGGATGTTTTGGTAGCTTACTGGACGCAAGAAGCGACGAATGGCCATGGTGCCCACAGAGGTTGCGCCAAAGTTGGTCGAGGCCGGATATGGACCGCCGTGAACCATCGTATCGCAGACCTCAACACCAGTGGGAAAGCCGTTGGCCAAAATGCGACCTGCTTTGCGCTCAAGGATCGGCAAAAGCGTTTTGGCATCGTCCGCATCGGCGTCATCAAGGTGAATGGTACAGGTCAACTGACCCTGCAACGACATCGCCAATGCGCGCATTTCATCCATGTCTGACACGCGCACGATCAAGCCGAGCGGACCAAACACTTCTTCGCCAAGCACGTGATTTTCTAACCATTCCTTGCCCGTTGTCGCAAAGAGATATGGAGTGGCGTTGCGCAGATCACAGGTCGAAGTGAGCAGTTCCTGAACGCCCGCAGTGGCGGCGATTTGATCGCGCCCTGCACGGTATGCGGCGGCAATACCGTCAGTGAGCATGACCTGCGCGCCCATTGGGGCAAGCGCCTCGGTCGCGGCGGCGGTGAACGCATCGGCGTCAGGGCCGTCGATCACAACCGAAATGCCCGGATTGGTGCAAAACTGACCCGCGCCCATGGTGAGCGATCCCGCCCATCCCTTAGCGATTTCGGTGCCACGGTTTTTGAGCGCGTCAGGCATAAAGAACATCGGATTGACTGAGCCAAGTTCGCCAAAGAACGGGATCGGCTCGGGGCGCTGTGCGCACAGATCGAATAGCGCGCGACCGCCACCCAAGGATCCGGTAAAGCCTACCGCCTTGATCAATGGATGCTGCACAAGGGAGGTGCCAACATCGCGTTTTCCGCCTTGGATAAGGGAGAACACACCTGGGTGGATGCCGCAGGATTTGATTGCCGCATCAATGGCTTCGGCGATGATCTCGCCCGTACCAGGGTGGGCAGAGTGGCCTTTGACCACAACGGGACAACCCGCCGCGAGCGCCGCCGCTGTGTCGCCACCCGCGGTGGAAAAGGCCAGTGGGAAGTTGGACGCGCCGAACACGGCCACGGGACCGATCGGGCGCTGCATCATACGGATATCTGGACGTGGGAGAGGCGCACGGTCAGGCAACGCCTTGTCGTGGCGACGATCAAGGTAGTCCCCCGCAAGAATATGGGTTGCGAACAAGCGCAACTGACCCGTGGTCCGGCCCCGCTCGCCCTGAAGACGCGCTTCGGGGAGACCCGTTTCCTGACTGCCAATCTGGGTGATGGCCTCGGCGCGCGCTTCGATCTCGTCGGCAATCGCATTGAGGAACGCGGCGCGCTCGTCGCGGGTTGAATAACCAAAGGACCAAAACGCCTCTTCAGCGGCTTTTGCAGCCTGATCGACCAATGCGGGGGTACCCACGGAAAAGCTGTGCGCAGATCCTGTGGCGGGTTCGGACATAAACGTAGCCTCTGTGCCGATCCAGTCGCCACCAACAAAGTGCTTGCCGTGGGGTGTGAAAATATCAGTGCTCATGGGGCATCTCCAGTGATTTGCGCATATTCGAATTTATCGCAGAAAAAGACATGTTTG
>NZ_CBFHKW010000008.1:61484-65078 GCF_965656515.1 Celeribacter marinus | reverse complement strand
CGCGCCGCATCATCGCGGCTCAAGACAAGATTGCCCAACGCATCGAACTGCGCGGTCCAATGCGGCTCTATCACGTTGGTGCCCGTGGGTTCGGTGATGATAGCGGGGCCTTTGATTACGGTCTGTCTGGCCAGGGCGCCGCGCGCATAAAGAGGCACATGCCCCCAGCCCGCTGCACGCACATCAACATGGGCTATAGCTGCACTTGCCCCCTCAGCCATTGCGACCGCCACAGGGGCTTCGCCCGTGTCGCCAATCGCCTCAACCGCCACCATATCGAGGATCGCAGCGCGCCCCTCACGGGCAAACCCAAACAGCATTTTGTGAGCATCGTGAAACGCCGCCGTCATGGATGCGGCATCTTCAAACGCCACATCCAACGTCTGGTGCGACCCGTCATACCGCAGGTGGGCGCGGGTGCGTGTGTCAATCTTGGTGGCCCCTTGGCTTGCGACCTCATGCTCGGCATCCGCCACCATGTCACGGACCAAATCGTGCACCGCGTCTAGCGCCGACAATGACTGGTCTACCTGCCGCTCACGTAGCGCGCGCACCTCGGCCAACCCCATGCCGTAAGCCGACAAAACCCCCGCGAACGGATGGATCAAAACACGCTTCATCCCCAACGCATCGGCCACCAGACAGGCATGTTGCCCCCCCGCACCGCCAAAGCATTGCAGCGCATAGTCAGTCACATCATGCCCGCGCTCGACCGATATTTTCTTAATCGCGTTGGCCATGTTATCGACCGCGATTTTAAGGAATCCTTCGGCAACCTCAGTTGGACTAAGCTCTTGGGATGTCGCCGCATTGATCATATCGGTGGCGCCACAGACGGCACGCCGCGCAGCGTCAACATCAAGCGGCTGATCACCCTCGGCACCAAACACGGGCGGGAAATGATCGGGCGAGAGTTTCCCCAAAAACACATTGCAATCGGTCACCGTCAATGGCCCACCACGACGATAGGCCGCGGGACCGGGATCGGCACCCGCACTTTCGGGACCGACTTGTAATCGCCCGTCACGAAAGGCGCACACCGACCCGCCACCTGCGGCCACCGTGTGAATATCCATCATCGGCGCGCGCATCCGCACACCCGCCACTTCGGTCTCGAAACTGCGCTCGAACGCGCCTGCGTAATGGCTGACGTCCGTAGACGTGCCACCCATATCGAACCCGATCAAGCGATCGAACCCCGCCGCCTGTCCTGTGCGCACCATCCCAACGATCCCGCCCGCAGGCCCTGACAAGATCGCATCGCGCCCTTGGAACAACGCGGCATCGGTCAATCCGCCGTTGGACTGCATGAACAACAATCGCTCGCAGGCCGCACCGAGCGACAACGCCTGTGACACCTGCTCGACATAGCGCCGCAAAATCGGCGAGAGATAGGCGTCAACCACGGTTGTATCGCCACGCGACACCAGTTTGGCCAGACGCGATACCTCATGTGATGTCGATATTTGGGTATAGCCGATCTCGCGCGCGATCTGCGCCACACGCCGCTCATGCGCAGGCTCCAAATAGGCGTGGACAAACGCCACTGCCACAGCACGTAGTCCTGCGTCATATCCGGTCTGCAATGCGACACGCGCCGCCCCCTCATCCAAGGGCGTCACAACCGATCCATCAGCGGCAAGGCGCTCGGACACCTCGGCGACCGTTTCATACAACAAATCAGGGCGTTTGATATCGAGCGCAAAAAGATCAGGGCGTGTTTGATAGCCAATGCGCAACAGATCCCCGAACCCTTGGGTGATCAGCAACAGTACCCGCTCGCCCTTGCGCTCCAACAACGCGTTTGTCGCGACCGTAGTGCCCATCTTCACCGATGCAATCGCGCCATCTGGAATCGGTTGCTGTGCGTCCAACCCAAGCAGATCACGCACCCCCTGTTCGGCGGCATCACGGTAGCGTTCGGGATTGTTCGACAACAGTTTGTGACTGTGCAGCACACCACGCGGATCGCGCCCGACAACATCCGTAAAGGTGCCCCCACGATCAATCCAGAAGTCCCACTTTTTGACCGTCATGCTCATCCCTCGCCGCAGGTTTACGGCAAACTAGGACAAGCCCGCGATCCCAACAAGCACAGCGCGATGTGAGAACTGGCAAAAACACGCAATTTCCCTCTTGACCCCCTGCGCGTGGCCGACTACTTACGCCCCACTTCGGCGGAGTAGCTCAGTTGGTTAGAGCAGCGGAATCATAATCCGCGTGTCGGGGGTTCAAATCCCTCCTCCGCTACCATTACCCCTTATATATGAAATAGATACGCCCAAGCGCACGCCGCACCGTTGGCATGCTCGATGGCCGCACCCTATTGGCGAACTGACCCTAAAAAACCCGCGCATGAGACCTCACGCGCGGGCTGATATGCACAAAGCATCGAAAACTGTGATTAAAGCGCAGTCGGGTCGAATTGATCCGCCGCGAAAACTGTGTGAATGACGTGGCCGTCAAACATCTCGAACAGTTTTTTCGACGTTTCCTTACTCGCCCACCGTGTCGGGGACGCAAGCGCCTCTTCGATATCATCGCGCGTTTCAAACTTCATCGCCATAACCAAGGGGAACGGGCTTTCAGGGTCATCACTTTCGACCTCGCGGTGAACCCGCAATTCCTTGAGGTTTGGAAAGGCACTCCAAAGCGGCACAAGGTTTTCGCGCCAATGGTCATGGAACGCCTCTTCCATACCGGATTTGATTTTGCCTTTGAAAAACGCGCAGCGTACGAACATGTCGACCTCTTTTCCTATCCCTGAGCACTATTTGCTCTCTCGATACAATTTCATACGGGGTGATTGCGGCAATGCCTAGCGAAACTCGGCGCAGGTCATCGCAATGTCACACCACGCCCGCGGCATCACGCGTTAGCCTGTGCCTCAACCACTGCAAGTTCTGCCATCTGCAAAATGGCCTCCCGCGTGCTGGCCACCGCAATAAAACGCCCGTTATGACAGAACTTTGCACCGCTCACACCCGCCGCCGCATCCAAGGCCGCATCGGTCAAACCCGCCCATGCAGCAGGCAAATCAGCGCGCGCCTCGAATGTGTCATTCCCAACTCTGATGGTTGTCAGCGTCCAATCATCCCCGCGTGGATGGACGACGAACAACAAATGATCTGCGCCCGCTTTCTCCACACCTGCGCGAAACGGCATGCCCATCGGCAGCTCAAGGATAAACCCCTCTCCCGCGGCCTCGATCGCGGCAAGCACCATCGCCTCGGCGCGGTATTTCGCCGCTTTGCGTTTGATTTGCGCCTCGACGAACGCCCGCGCCACGCTGAGCGCCGCCAGAAAAGCACGATCCTCAACGCCTTCTTCGGTGTCATCAAACACCGGCTTGAGGCTTTCCAACAACACCGGCAACGTCAAACCCGAAAATAACGGCCCCGCCTCCGACGCATTCACCGCCCCATTGTCAACCAGATCGACCGGCAGGACGACCCCCCGATCAAACGAGCCGTGAATCGCCTCGATATCGTGTTCGGGAACATCCATCGCGCGCAAATAATCGCCGCCATACTGCGCCCAGATCAGACCAAACGAGCTATACGGCTGGCCATCCTCACGCAGCGGGTTGGGGCG
>NZ_CBFHKW010000008.1:53661-61386 GCF_965656515.1 Celeribacter marinus | reverse complement strand
GTGTATCCGATGACGAGGTCCACCCCATCAGCGGGTCGATATCGCGGGCCGACGCAGGGGCGAAATCCAAAACCCATTCTTTGGTTTTAGCTTGGCCAGACTGCATGGCGTTGCGGGCGGGCTGATAAATACGAGCGCGCATCGACGACTCCTTGTTGTTGCTGATAGGGTTATCCTCGGTTCCGCCGCCTGTTTCAAGCCCTCCGTTGCCGTTTGGACCATGCGACGCCGACACACACGCCAACATAGCGAACTGCGTTGCATCTCGATGTCGCGTTTAAAACTGGGGGGATGACTGTCCGGCTTCGGGTAGGGAGCTTGGGGTGGGTGGGGTGTTGTACCCGAAACCGGATCAGTCGTTTTGCTGCTTGCCCTTACACCCTAGCCGTAGATTTAAGTACAAATCAACATTTAAATTTACTTTAGGTTGTATTTCATACCTAAAAGTATCTTAAAACGGGTAATGATTGATTAACCTTTGCCCGTCCGCCCCGCGCGCCCTTGAAACAGGAACAAAAAGAGATCACCTATAGGCCCTGCGTTTTGTGCCATTTCCCGACCCGCGCGAAGGACCACACATGGACCAACCGATCCTGCACTCCCCTGCCCCCGATGTGAAAAACCGCCCCAAATTGGAAGGCGGAAAACGGTTTGTGCTCAATACACAATTCGAGGCCGCAGGGGATCAGCCCAACGCGATCAAGGAAATTAGCGCCGCGATCAACGCGGGCGAACGCGATCAGGTGCTTTTGGGCGCGACCGGCACGGGCAAAACATTCACTATGGCCAAAGTGATCGAGGCCACACAACGCCCCGCCATCATTCTCGCCCCGAACAAGACACTCGCAGCGCAGCTTTATGGCGAATTCAAAGGCTTTTTCCCTGACAACGCCGTTGAGTACTTTGTGTCCTATTACGACTACTACCAACCCGAGGCTTACGTCGCACGCTCCGACACCTTCATCGAGAAGGAAAGCCAGATCAACGAGCAAATCGACCGGATGCGCCACTCGGCCACCCGCGCGCTGTTAGAACGCGACGATGTGATTATCGTGGCCTCCGTGTCGTGCATTTACGGCATCGGCAGCGCCGAAACCTATGGCGCCATGACCCAGGACTTGCAGGTCGGCAACGAATACAACCAACGCGAGGTCATGGGCGACTTGATCGCTCAGGCCTACAAACGCAATGATCATGGCTTTGCACGCGGAACATTCCGCGTGCGCGGCGATACCCTCGAAATCTGGCCCGCCCACTTGGATGACCGCGCGTGGAAACTGTCGTTCTTTGGCGAAGAATTGGAAAGCATCACCGAGTTTGACCCGCTCACAGGTGCAAAGACCGATACGTTTAAACAAGTCCGCATCTACGCCAACTCACACTACGTCACCCCGCAAAAGACGATGAAGCAAGCGGTGCAAGGCATCAAAAAAGAACTCCGCATGCGCCTTGATCAACTCAACAACGAGGGCAAACTGTTGGAGGCACAGCGCCTTGAGCAACGGTGTAATTTCGACATCGAGATGTTGGAAGCCACAGGTGTGTGCAACGGCATCGAGAACTATTCGCGCTACCTCACGGGCCGCGCCCCCGGTGAGCCGCCCCCCACATTGTTCGAATTCATCCCCGATAGCGCCATCGTATTTGCCGACGAAAGCCACGTCTCCGTTCCGCAAATCGGCGGGATGTACAAAGGTGACTTTAGACGCAAAATGACCCTCGCCGAACACGGGTTCCGTCTGCCCTCCTGCATGGACAACCGCCCGCTCAAGTTCGAGGAATGGGACGCGATGCGCCCGCAATCCGTCTTTGTCTCCGCAACCCCCGCGGCGTGGGAGTTGGAACAAACGGGCGGGGTGTTCACCGAACAGATCATTCGCCCCACCGGCCTTCTGGACCCTGTTGTGGAAATCCGCCCCGTCGAAACACAAGTCGACGATCTGCTCGACGAAGTGCGCAAACAGGCGGCGGCGGGCTACCGTGTTCTCGTCACCACCCTGACCAAACGCATGTCCGAGGATCTCACAGAATACATGCACGAACAGGGCATTCGCGTGCGCTACATGCACTCCGACATCGACACGATCGAGCGGATTGAAATCCTGCGCGATTTGCGGCTGGGCGCGTTCGATGTACTCATCGGGATCAACCTGTTGCGCGAGGGCTTGGACATTCCCGAATGCGGCCTCGTTGCTATTTTGGACGCGGACAAAGAGGGCTTCCTGCGCTCCGAGACGTCACTGATCCAAACCATCGGCCGCGCGGCGCGCAACGCTGAAGGGCGCGTCATCCTCTACGCCGACCGCATCACCGGATCGATGGAACGCGCCATGGGCGAGACCGAGCGGCGGCGCGAAAAACAAATCGCCTATAACGTCAAACACGGCATCACGCCGCAAACCGTCAAAAAGAACGTCAAGGACATTTTGGCAGGCCTTTACAAAGGCGATGTCGATATGAACCGCGTCACCGCAACGATCGACACCCCGATGGCGGGCCAAAATCTTCAGGCTGTTCTGGACGGGCTACGCAGCGATATGCGCAAAGCCGCTGAGAATTTGGAATTCGAAGAGGCCGCACGACTGCGCGATGAAGTGCAACGGTTGGAAGCCGTCGAGCTCACAATTTCCGACGACCCACTAGCGCGCCAATCCGCCGTTGACGCAGCTGTAGAGGGCGCGAAAGCAGCCTCTGGCCGCAGCACAGGAGGCCGAGGCGGAATGCGCGGAGGAAAACGTGGGGGGCGGAGGTAAGCGTGGTTAGATCAGTTGACACAATCCATGACTACTTCGAGCACGTTGTCACACAGAATTACAGCGAGCACTTCTCGGAAAATGCTTCTATTCGGACAGCCTTTAATCTGGCAGTTTCAATTTCCGCCCTACGTGACTGGGCGTTCAACACTCATGTACACCGCTTCGCGCGGTGTCTTGAAACGAACGCCCAAAACTGGAAAGCAAACCCAAAAAGCCAATCGCAAGAGAGCCTTGAATTACAATGCGGTGACCTCAGGCATGTGCACCGCATCGCAAACGCGTCGAAACACTATACCTTGAGAAAAAACGACAAGGTCGATACCGCCAACAAGCCGTCCGATCTTGTAAACAAGGCCACCGCTTTTGGCACAGGCCCGTATAGCGGTGGTCGATATGGTGGGTTGAGGTTCGTAGTTTCAACGCCCAATAGTGAAATTGACTTCGACGACACGCTGAAGACTTCGTTTAGCTTTTGGACGACGCTTCTGGCCGACTTCCCACGCGACTGACCCGAGGGCGGGTGAGTAACACGCCCGCCCTCGGGGGACGGGACGATTGCGTGTCGGGCGCTTTGCGCCCGACTGTTCCCTCTTGAGGTGCGGCCTTTATCCGCCCGTCACTGTCAGCCCCAACATCTGCCAGCCTTGCATCCCTGCGCGGTAGTAGTAGATTTTTTCAGCTGGAAAGCCCGCTTCGATCATGCGGCGTGCCGCTGTCGGGGATTGGCCGCACCATGGTCCGTTGCAATAGAGCGCCACGGATTTAACTGCATCGCCCTCGCAAATGAACCCTTCGAAATCAGGCTCGCATCCCAATTCGCCCAAACGATCGGCGGCCTCGGTATAGGGGATGTTGATCGCGCCGGGGATCGCGCCGCCGGCGAAGTTCGACCGAACGCGCCCGTCGACAACAATCACATCAGGGTCGTTCAAAAATCCGAGCATCTCCAGTTCCCCAATCGGGGTCACCCCCTCGGCGGGCACCATCGGTTGAATGCAAAAGCTCGGGCAAGGTCGCGCGATTTGGGCGAAATCACCCTCAATCACCGCTGCGTTATCTTGGATGCGTGAAATCTCCACCGGACCCGCGGCCGTCGGCACCGTTACGCTCATCATATCTTTGGTAATCCCAACGGGATCGGCACTTGCGGCACTTGCCGCTACGATTAGGGCAGCTGTCAAAAGTCGCATAACTCTACTCCTTGTACATCTCACATGACGGTTTGAATGGCTGTGTCGTGGCTCATGCGCCCCGTCCGTGCACCATTCGTCTCTCTCGCGCGCACCGCAAACTTAACACGCAAAACACTCTGTGTCAGCGCATATGATCACATCCCTATAGACACAGCGCGGGAATGATGATTCTCTTTGAGAGCTGCGTGTTTGGACCTCAGATCTCTCACATTTACGATAAATATGCTGAGAATATCCGTAGATTCACCGCCCTCGCGCCATACATTTTGCACAATTGGGTGAGTCGCAGACTGGCTTTCGACACAATTGATATTGTATTTTTTGTTAACTATAACAATCACTTGCTTCGCCCTTAACGACGATGCTTAAAATTGTTTCGACCGATGAGCCGCCCCCTTCACCGCGCTGCCTCTCGGTCACGTTGCGCGCAAAATGCCGCTTGTCACTTCCAGAATGGATCACCGCCACACGTCTGTGGCATGCGTTGGAAAGGACTTCGATCATGCGCGTACTTCTCGCTGAAACAAACTGGAACGCTATGACTGCGGGCGCTGGCCTTGCGGACACTGGCTTGCTTGTCACACGCGTCAATGATGGCACAGAATTATTGGAGTTCGCCAAATTCGGGGAGCAAAGTGCGATCGTGTTCGATCTCGATATTCCCGACATGGATGGCCATAAATTGCTCGCCGATCTGCGCGAGCGTCATCCCCTTATGCCGATCTATGTTTTGTCACATACCGAAGATTGGGACGCCCGTCGTCGCGCCTATGAGTTGGGCGCGGATGTCGTCCTGACGGGTGACGTAGACCCCTATTTTCTCTCCGCTCAAATCAAAGCTGCTGTACGGCGCACATCTGGTTACTCCTCCGCCCTTTTGAACGTTGGATCGATGACTCTCGACACCGATCTCAACCGCGCAAGTATTGGCGGCCAAACGCTGCATCTCACACGCAAGGAGTATGAAATCCTTGAAATGCTCGTACTCAACCGCGACCGCCTCGTGACCCGCGAGGCATTCATGGCGCACCTCTACGCGTGGGACGACGAACCGGACGCGCGGATCATAAACGTCTACCTATCGCGCATCCGTCAACAAATTGAGTCCTGCGGTGGCGACGCCGACATGTTGGAAACGGTTTGGGGACTTGGCTATCGCATTTCCGAGCAAGCCCGCTCACAAGGTGTTGCAGCATAAAACGGGGCCGAGTTCGACCACACTTAATGCAACATCACGCCAATCCCGCTGCACCATTTTTAAGAATGACGGGCACGATAATCTGTTCTTCGTCATCCAGATGCCGATGTAGCATACGCGCAAACCCCGCACATTCGCGCCCGAAACGAACGGCGTGTTCCCGCGCGCGATCATCATCCCCTTCGGACAGGACCGCATTTGCAGATCGTGCAAAGCGGTCCAATAGACCATCCATCGCATGGTGGTCACGGTCAAGAATCTCAAACCCGCGCTCCAACCGGACATCCAACCCCTTTAGAATTGGAAAGTAGTGCCCGTCTTCGATCTGATGGTGACCGTGAAGCCCCTGAACCAAATTGCTACCGTACCGCCCCAATCGTTTGGCATAGGTTTGCGGATCGATTGAACGATCTATGCGCGCTTGCACATCCGCCTCTAGCAGGCCGAGCACGTTGCGAAACATCATGTGCCGTTCCAACCAAAACGCCACGAGCCCCGAAAAATTCGGATGTGCCTCCCATGCCGCTTTTGGGTAGTCGGCCAACAGCACCTGAAGCGCCTCGGGCAAGCCGTCACGGCTGTCTAATGGATAATCATCTGGTGTGTTCATGCCCGCAACTTACGCGTGGATGCCGCCGCAAGCTACTGCGCAAAATTTCACATAACGCCGTCCCAACCGCACACTCCTGTGCCACACAAAGAGGCCAACCCACAGCAATGGATTGGCCCCGCTTTTCGAGATAATGAAACAGACCTAGATCGGGCGATCCATCCGCACGGACATTTGAACCGTGCCACGTGTGGCTTGCGGAAAGGTCAGGCGGATCTGGTTCGAACTCGTCCCATAGTTGGACGTGACATAGGGCATCGCGGATGCCGTTTGTCCGCTGCTATCCGTCATCTCGCCATTGAATACGATGCTCTCCACCGTGCGCGCCCATCCCCCGAACGGCAGATACTCAGACGGATCGAGAACCCAGTTCTCCGATGCTGTGGCTTGTGTGAAATCGAGCGAGACTGGGTTGAACGTCAACTCGGAAATTCCGTTGAACGTATTACCCTCGAACACGATATTTCGCATCCGCCCATAGTCCAGATCCGCAAACGTTGTATCCACACGGTCGATGCGGTCCAAAAAGCCGTTGATCGCCTTGAACGTATTGCCCTGCACCGACATCCCGTTGATGAAATGGCCCGACCCGCGTGGCGTAAACACAATGAATGACGTCCATGGCGCCGCATCGGTCGCAACAAAAATATTGCCCGTAATCGTCAGCCCCCCGAATGAAAACTCGGAGCTAAAGTCAGGCGCAATATCATGTTCGTTGGTCATCTCGACAAAGCAGTTGTCGATGTAGTTCCCCGTAAGGATGGATTTGACGTTCATCGCGGTAAACACCAGACCGGCCACGCGCGGGCTATTGGATTGATAGTCACCTTGGAACCAATGATTGCCCACAAACAGGTTGCCAGTGCCCGCCAAAACCGCGGTGTGACCGAACAACACAAACCGGTTATTGCGAATTTTGGGGTCGTTGGCATTGACGTTAAACGCGACAGACGTGCGTTGATCCGCGTCGACACCGCCCTCGTTAGAGACGAACTGACAGCCATCAATCGTGAGGTTCTGACAGGCCCGCCCGATGGAGGTAATCCCGCGCTGCAGCGGTGATTTGATGTGGCTGTCTTTGAAGGCAAATGAAATCCCTTCGGGGGCCAACATAATGCCAGATGCGTGGCCATTGCACAAAAACTCCACCTCGATAATCTCAAGCTGCGACAGTTTGGTGAAGCCTGAAAAATCGAGCACGTATTGATTGCGCGTGAACGTGTAGCTTTGATTTGCGCTGGCATCCCAGAGCGGCAGGCTCAACTCCAACGTCTGTGCGTCGATATTGACCGATTTGACATAGACCTCGCGCCCGACACCGCTCCCCGTGATGAGACTGCCAACTTGGATATTCGCGATATTGGCGACATCCGTTAGCTCGAACTCATTGGCCGTGGAGTAACGCGCCTGCGACGTAACGCTCACCGCATCCCAATTGGTCGAGGCCTGAACGTTGAATTGCCCGTTGTAGATTTTGCGGCGCGTGGCAAAGGTGTTTTTGTTGCTCACAACAGCATGCATATCAATCGGCGCATCAATTTCAATGCGCCGGCCACATAGATCAAGCGCCTCATGATCGGTAAAGTTCAACAACGCCTGAAACGCCTTTTTGAACGCCAAAACCTCATCGCCGAACGCATCGATATAGGTGTTGAGATGATACCCGCGCCGCAGCGCCAAATAGGCATCATCAGGCATCACCACAGTGCCCTCAAAGATCGGTTCATGCACAAGGCTTAGATTGGACCCGATATAATATGTCCCCGCAGGCACAATAATTTTGCGACCGTTCGCGGCATTATCCGCCGCCTCGAACGCATCCGCGCAATCGCTCACGCCATCGCCGACCGCGCCGTAATCACGCACGTCGATCACACCGCTACTTTGTGCAAAAAAGAAGGCCGACACATCCTCAATTCGAATATCGTCGATCCGCACCGTGCCACCGTTGGCGCCGGTCAGATCAAG
>NZ_CBFHKW010000008.1:17213-53564 GCF_965656515.1 Celeribacter marinus | reverse complement strand
AGGCCAAAATGGCCGTATGCGGCATCCAAACCCCAAACCATATCGACGCCACCGCGCGCACCAGAGCCCACAATGGCAGAGACTTCGACAACCTCACCATACGCCGTAAGAGCCACCTCGGGGCCGGTTTCTATCACGCCCGAAACGTGATTGCTGGCGGCATTGCCCGCCCATCCCGCAATGCGCACGTTGGGCAAATTGCCCGAAATTGCCTTGATCCGCGCGGTGATCCGTAGATACATCCCCGGCAACAACGGCGTCTCGCCCGTGTAGCGCAGCTTGGTCACTGTCGTTTGCTTGGTGATTTCAATCGCGCCGCCAAAATCACCGTCCGCAGGGACAAACGCGGCATTGCCAACGCTATCATATGTGATGGACCCTGGCGTCCCGTCCTCGGTGGACCAAACGTCCAATCCGTTTGCAAATGCTGGCGGCATTAGCGCCAATCCGTCTGTAATGGCCTTGTTCATCCGAACCCCTTTCGCATCCAAAAGGCACCATGACGTCTGACGCCCACAGCAATGCCATGACCTTCAGAGCACATGTCCTAAGATGAAAAACAGATAACGGATCGAGTTTACTCCACCCTTATACAGGCGTGCGGCGCAAAGGCGTTTGGCGCAACACTTAGACTGCGGCGTCAGGCATCTCCACGGGGCGCACCCCGTTGATTTTCCAACCCGCCTCAGTCTCGATCATATCGTATTCGAACGCCTGCGTGGCTCCGGTGTCGTCGGTGATCACGACCACTTGCTGTACCTGACCATCGCGCGTTGTCCGGCCTGAAAACCGTGCATCCGAGTTGTTCCAGATCGGCGCATATCCCATCTCGACCATCGCCGCAAAATTGCGCGGATCACGCATTTGCCGTTGAATCATCGGACTGGCCTGTTCCCACGCCGTGCCAATATCGCGCGCGATAAAGGCGTCGAGTTGTCGCTCGATCACATCCGTGACCGCATCGGCAAGCGCCGAAAACGGAACAACGGCCATGACAATGGCTGCAAAGAGATTTCGGTTGACCATATGAAAAACCCTCCGTGTGCTACATGAGTTACGTAGCGCTACGAAGGGTTGGATCAAACTTACACGGTATTCGACGTGCCCACAGGGGTTAGGATAACTCGCCCGCCAGACCTTTTTCGATCAGCGCAATACTGTCCTCAACGCCGTAAAGCGCCATGAACGAGCCGAACCGTGGGCCTTGGGATTGCCCCAAAAGCACCTCATAGAGCGCTTTGAACCACTCGCGTAAATTGGAAAATTCGTGGTTCGTTCCCACCGCAAACACAATCGTTTGCAAGAAATCACCATCGGCAAAATTCACCTCGGGCAAAGCGTCCTGTGAGCCAACCGCAGCGTTCTTTTTGGCAATCTCCGCCGAAGCCGCCTCAGGGGATTTAAGGGCCGCAGCCAGATCAACCATCGCGGCGCGCTCCGCATCCGTGGGCGCACGAAACGTCTTTTCGGGTTTCACAAAATCATTGTAATAGCGCACCGCATAGCCCGCCGCCGCATCCAGTTGCGGGTTGGCCTCGGGCGAGGCATCAGGCGCGTAACGTCGAATGTAACCCCAAAGCTGATCTTTCTCCGCCGCCCCTGCAACAGACGCCAGATTGAGCAACATCGAGAACGGCACGACCATATCGGACACCGGCACATCCGCGCCGTGGATGTGGTAGACGGGATTGGCCACTTGCTGCGCCACGTCTTGTGTCGGATAGGCCCGCAATTGCTGATGATACTCGTCCATCGCGCGCGGGATCACATCGAAATGCATCCGTTTCGCGGTCTTTGGCTTTTGGAACATGAAATAGCTCAGGCTCTCGGTCGAGGCATAAGACAGCCACTCGTCGATCGACAATCCATTGCCCTTGGTCTTTGAAATCTTCTCACCCGCGCTGTCGAGGAACAGCTCATAGGTGTAATTCTCGGGACGCTGACCGCCCAAGATATCGCAGATGCGGCCATAGATCGGCGCGTTGGTCGAGTGATCTTTACCAAACATCTCGAAATCAACACCAAGTGCCGCCCAGCGCGCGCCAAAATCAGGCTTCCACTGCAATTTCACATTGCCGCCCGTCACGGGCAGGGTCCATTCGCGGCCATCTTCGTCGTCAAACGTGATGGTGTAATCGTCGCGGTTCACCGACTTCATCGGCACATACAACACGCGGCCCGTCTCGGGATGGATCGGCAGGAAAATCGAATAGGTCGCCGCGCGCTCGTCGCGCAAGGACTTCAACATCACCTTCATCACGTCATCGTATTTGTCGACCGCGCGTTTGAGCACCTCATCGAACTTGCCCGATTTGTAATACTCAGTCGCGGAATAAAACTCGTAGTCGAACCCGAACGTGTCGAGGAACCGTTTGAGCATATCGTTGTTATGATCGCCAAAACTCGCATGCGTCCCAAACGGATCGGGCACAGATGTCAGCGGCTTTTGCGCGTGCTCGGCCAACATCTCTTGGTTCGGGACGTTCGATGGCACTTTGCGCATCCCGTCCATGTCATCGGAGAAACAGATAAGACGCGTTGGCACATCCGACAGAACTTCGAACGCGCGGCGGATCATCGTCGTGCGCAACACTTCGCCAAATGTCCCCAAGTGCGGCAAACCCGATGGGCCATACCCCGTCTCAAAGAGCACATAGCCCTTTTTATCCTTGGATTGCTCATACCGTGTGAGAACTTTGCGGGCCTCTTCAAAGGGCCACGCTTTCGAGTTCATACCAGCGTCACGCAGGTCAGACATATCAAGCAATCCTTGTTTCTTTCGCGAGACACCCCCGCAAGGGTCGGTTCCTATTGCTCCAACCCGCACTCGTCAATAATGTCTAACGGCAATCGACCTACAAAGGACCAAAATTATGGCTGATCTCCCGCATTCCCTCACGCCCCAAGACTGTTTGGTGGCCACCATGATCGCCGTGTCCTTATCTGACGAGAACATGCGCACCTCGGAACTTGTGACAATTGAAACCATCGTCAACCACATGCCCGTGTTTGCCAACTTCGATCCCGACCGCATCAAAACCGTGTCGTCCGTAGTCTTTGACCTGTTCGGCGAAGAGGACGGTTTAGACGCGCTCTTCGGTCTGATCCGTGAAAACCTACCCGAGCCGCTCTTTGAAACCGCCTATGCTCTGGCCTGTGATGTCGCCGCCGCAGACGGTCATACCTATGAGGCAGAATTGCAAATGCTGGCCGAAATTCGCTATGAATTGGCGATTGACCGGTTGCACGCGGCCGCGATCGAACGTGGCGCACGCGCCCGCTATGCGACCTTGCCAAACGAATAACGCGGGCCGCCGCTCAACTCGCGTAGAACATGCCCCATCGGGCCAAGAGTTGCTTTTGTAGCTTTTTGGCCGATGAATTGAACGTCTTGGCCCCGCGCGGCACTTCGTCACCCGCCGCCTTGGCGCGCGCACGTGCGGGTAAATCCGCCGCAAAAATCGCAAACGCCATACGCCGCCCATCCGGTCCCGTCACATATCCCGCCAAGGTCGACACGAAATCAAGCGTCCCTGTCTTGGCAAACACACGCACGGGATGATCCGGATCAACCTTTTTGCCCGTGGCATCGGGCATCGCGATAGATTTCAACAGCGGACCGATCAATGGCTCTATGCCACGCGCCGCAAACAACCGCACCATATCGGAGGTCGACACATGACTCGCCCCGCCCAACCCCGAGTGATCGACCAATGACAAATGCCGCATGCCAAGCCGCGCCTCGGCCCATTCATTCATCGCCGCAGCCGAGGATTTGAGCGTAACGGCCTCCGCCCCCCGCGCCCCCACCCGTGCCAATGTCGCCGATAACCCTAAAACCTCTGCCGTCAGGTTGGTCGAGTACAATAACATCTCTTTGACCATCTGCGCCAAAGGTGGGCTTTTATGTGTGGCAATTTGATTTCCTGTGGGCTTGCCCCCTGCCCGTTCGGCCTTGGGCAACGCAATCCCGTTTTGACGCGCCACCGCCTGAAACACTTCGCCCGCATAGAGCGCAGGCAAGCGGACCGGCAACCACCGCGCCCCACCGTTGCCAAGCGCCGACCGCGCCACGCTCCATTCATCGCGTCCCTGCCCCGCGTCCCAATCGAACACAGGCAAGTCACGCGGCGCAATCCGCATGGATGCAATGCGCACATCAGGCGCATAGCGCTCGGCGCGGGCATCCATTTTAACCGTGTAATCCGCCCCCGAGCGTTTCCATTCAAAATGCACGCGGTTGTAGTTCACGTTTAGGCCCGTGATGGTTGGGTTATAGCCCGCATACTCTGTTTGTTGGTCGTCGATCTGCTCAATCCGTGGCAATGCGCCATCCCAGATCAGGAACCGCCCCGTAACACCCGTGATCCCCGCCGCTCTCACGTTCGCGGCCAAACCCGCGAGCATATCCGTGTCCAATGTCGGATCGCCGCCGCCCACCAGAATGAGATCGCCCTGAATTTTGCCCGCGTCCACCGGCCCTGTCGCATAGACCCGCGTTTCAAACGTGAACCCCGCGCCAAGCGTTTCGAGCGCATAAATCGATGTCACGGCCTTGGCAACGGACGCAGGTGGCAGACGCAAAACGGGGTGGCGCGCCTCCAACATCTCACCCGTAGCGGCATCCGCCAAAGCGAACGAGACTTGCCCGGAAAGACCTGACGCCGCAATCAACGCCTCGGAACTGGCGATCGCCCGTTTGTGAAAGCCCGCAGGACGCGGACGGGGAAATGGCGAGGAGAACGACACAGCCGCGCTGTCTTGTCCCAGCGCTGCGCCTGCAACGCCGCCCAAAAGCAGGCCTAGGGCCGCACGGCGGCTTACCGATTTTGATCGCAACTCGTACATGAGCGCGAGTTAACCGAGCGCCCACACAAAGGACAAGACCCTTTAGTGTGTCACGCGCGCGGCCACTCGCCCGCATCGCGAATACGTGTTGAGGAGGCATCACTCATCGCGACATTGATAAAGCACCACGATGGCGCACCGTGACGCCCCAAAAGCCGCGAGGCCCGCGCTGGTAATTTGGCATGTGCATAGGTCTGCGCCGCCACCGAATTGCGCGCAGCCCCCCGTGCACCGGGACGCGCAATCACACCGACGGGTGTTGTCGCCATAATGCCGCGCCAATCCTGCCAGTGGTGAAATTGCGCAAGATTATCTGCACCCATCAGCCACACGAACGTCACATCAGGATATAGCGCGCGTAACGCATCAAGCGTGGCCGCCGTGTACCGCGTGCCCGTATGTGTTTCGATGTCCGTCACCGTGACACGGGGATGATCCATCACCATCCGCGCCCGCGTCAAACGTCTGTCCATCGGCGCAGGTCCACGGTCCTTCAACGGGTTCGCAGGCGTCACCAGCCACCACACCGCATCCAATCCAAACCGCTTGAGTGCTGCGCGCGTAATATGGACATGCCCCTCATGGGCCGGATCAAACGATCCGCCAAGAAGGCCGATAACCTGACCACGGCGGGCCTGTGGGATTTGGTAGCGGTTCATAGACTGAGGGTTTGGCGCTGGATCACAGGGGAGTCAACGGGGAGGTTGATCTACAACCGGCGCGCTCTTAGGGTTCTCAGGTGGTTAATGAGGATTTGAAATGTATTTTAGTAAATTTGTAGGTATCGCCCTCGCGCTCGTTTTAGGGCCATTGAGTGCCCACGGTGAAACGGTGACGGGCGAATTGACCGCCGACAATCACTTCATGATTAACCTAAGCTACGGCAGCGGCAACACCAGCACGGTTGTGCAAACACTAGGGGGCTGGACATCGGTCGAAGACATCAGTTTCGACATTGATACGGCGCGTCTGGGAACATGCTCGGTACAGATTTTGGCATGGGACAACCCGCAATCCATGGTCAATCGCGCGGGCGGCCTGATCGGATACCTAACAGGAAACGCAGGCACCGTTGCAACGGGAAGCTCGATCATAACCCTCCATGAGACAGGGCAATCGGCAAGCGGCTTTGCAACATTGACGACCAGTGACTTTGAAACATGGATCGCAGCATCAACAAACCCCGCAACCTCCGTCCTGCCTATGCTCGTGCCGCCAAACCCTACATCTCCGTGGGTGCCGCTCTCATTTTCAAACCCTCCGTCCAACTTGACGTGGATTTGGGATCGCCCATTCCCACTGTTTGGCAACGATGAGATTCTCAGCTTTGTCATTCCGTGTGCCGCGCTCGTCACCGACACCCCCCCGACCCCGTTCGACGAAGATCACTTTTCTTGCTACAAGCCGATTAAACTCCAAGAGCCAAGTGAAAAGGTTGAATTGAAAATTGAGGATCAATTCGGCGAAGGCACCATTGTACTGGGCGACCCTGTGCTCCACTGCAACCCCTCTAGGAAACGCCACAACGGCGCCGAATTTGGCATTGAAAACAAAGAACGGCACCTTGTTTGCTACGAGATCATCAAACAATCTCCCGTCTATCCACCTGCCGTCGAGATCGAAAACCAAATAGGAACGAGCATCTACGCCTTCGATCAAGACCGCGAGATGTTTTGCGTTCCCTCATCCAAAGAGGAAATGTAGCGCGCCCACCCTTTCCCTGACGCGCCCCACAGGTTAAACCACCCCCCAAACCCACATTTCCTCCAACGGAGCGCATTCTCATGGCAGCCAATAAATTCGTCTACTTCATGGACGGCGTCACCAAAGCCTATCCGGGCGGCAAGAAGGTGTTTGAAAACATCCGCCTCAACTTCCTCCCCGGTGTGAAAATCGGTGTGGTCGGCGTCAACGGCACGGGTAAATCCACGCTGATGCGGATCATGGCCGGTCAGGACAAGGATTTCCAAGGCGAGGCATGGGCCGCCGAGGGCGCAAAGGTCGGCTACCTGCCGCAAGAACCCGAACTTGACCCCTCCCTCGATGTGCGCGGCAACGTCATGCTTGGCGTGGCCGAAAAGAAAGCCATCCTTGACCGCTACAACGAATTGGCGATGAACTACTCCGACGAGACCGCCGACGAGATGGCCGCCCTCCAAGATCAGATCGACGCCGAGAACCTATGGGATCTCGACAGCCAGATCGACGTGTCGATGGAGGCGCTGCGCTGTCCCGCCGATGACGCCGATGTCACGTCCCTTTCGGGTGGTGAGAAACGCCGCGTGGCCCTGTGCAAACTGCTGCTCGAAGCCCCCGACATGTTGCTCCTCGATGAGCCGACCAACCACCTCGACGCCGAAACCATCGCATGGCTTCAACAGCACCTGATCGAGTACAAAGGCACCATCCTGATCGTCACCCACGACCGTTACTTCCTCGACGACATCACCGGTTGGATTCTCGAACTCGACCGCGGCGCGGGCATCCCCTACGAGGGCAACTACACCGCTTGGCTAGAGCAAAAAGCCAAACGCCTGTCGCAAGAATCCCGCGAGGACAAGTCCAAGCAAAAGACCCTCGAGCGCGAACTCGAATGGATCCGTCAGGGCGCCAAAGCCCGCCAAGCCAAACAAAAGGCCCGCATCAACGCCTATAACGAACTGGCCGGACAGTCCGAACGCGAAAAAGTCGGCCGAGCCCAGATCGTCATCCCCAACGGTCCGCGCCTCGGCAATAAAGTGATCGAAGTCAAAGGCTTGAAAAAAGCCATGGGCGACAAGCTCCTGATCGAAGACCTCGAGTTTTCCCTGCCTCCGGGCGGCATCGTCGGCGTGATCGGTCCCAACGGCGCGGGTAAATCGACCCTGTTCAAGATGTTCACGGGCGAGGAAGCCCCTGACGCGGGCACCATTGAGTACGGCGATACCGTCAAACTGTCCTACGTCGATCAGTCCCGCGACGACCTCGACCCCAACGCCAATGTGTTCGAGGCCATTTCGGACGGCCAAGACATCATCAAACTGGGCGATGCCGAGGTCAACGGCCGCGCCTATTGCTCCACCTTCAACTTCAAAGGTGGCGATCAACAAAAGAAAGTCGGCATCCTGTCAGGCGGCGAACGCAACCGCGTCCACATGGCCCGCTTGCTGCGCTCTGGCGGTAACGTCCTCTTGCTCGATGAGCCGACCAACGACCTCGACGTCGAAACCCTGCGCGCCTTGGAAGACGCACTAACGGACTTCGCCGGTTGCGCCGTGGTCATCTCCCACGACCGCTTCTTCCTCGACCGCATCTGCACCCACATCCTCGCGTTTGAGGGCGATGCACACGTGGAATGGTTCGAAGGCAACTTTGAAGACTACGAAGAAGACAAGAAGCGGCGTCTGGGACCAGATGCACTTGAACCCAAACGTCTGAAATACAAAAAATTTAGTCGCTAAGGCGACTGAACTTTTTGTATTTCCATTTGGGTTCAAGCAGTGCGAGGCAGCGGGGCTTGCAAAGCAAACCCGCGTTCGCACCCCGTGGAGCATGGGCGGGGCAGTATAGGAAGTTTAGTCGATGAGCCTCGAAACCAAAAATATCGAACTCTCGAATGCGATTAAAAAAGCTTTCAAAAGTAAAAGAAAGCATCCATGCCTTGCCACGGACGAGGCCCGTATACGATGTTCAAAAACGGCAATTGGATCGCATACCATACAAAAGGGTGCGGGCCTCAAAGCCATTGCCGAAAACGGACACGTTTACCAAGTCCAAGCGGGTTCAATCTCTAAAAACAATGGATCTCGGACAGATTTCCACAAAGTTGGACATAATTTGGCGTCTGTTTTTAGCGGTTTTTGTGCGGAGCATGACAACGGGATATTTCAAGAACTTGAACGTGAAACAGGCGATATTGGTTCGTTTGACATGCGCCTCTTAGGCTACCGCACAATATGCATGGAACTATTCAAAAAAGAGCGGACAATTCAAATTTTTAACGAGCCTAGGGTGCGAAAGCTGATCGAAGAACTAGGCGCACAACGGCAACGCAACGGATTTATATCAGGCACGCGACTGGCCATTGCTGATCTAAATCGCCAAAAAAACGCCTACGAAGCTTACTTTTCCGGCGATCGCAGCGTGCCATTTTATGCAAGCTATTTTGAGATGGACCGCGACCTGCCGTTCTCGTTCGCAAGTGGTTTCGCGCCGGAGTATGATTTCGTGGGCAACTTTCTGTTACCACCCCCAGACCAACCATGGGGCAGCGGAACCGTCTATGTCGGACGGGTAAAAGGTCGACCAATTGCTAGCTTTCAACTACTGGACACAACCAAACACCACAATGTAGCTCAGTTTTTCCATTCACAGCACAGCCTCGATATGAGGCGGGTAGGGGGATTGTTTTTCCAGTTCGCCATCGAATACTCGGAAAATGCTTTCTTCAAAATGTCTTGGATCGATAACATGCTCCCTGAGCTGAAGGCAGATTTCCTCACGCGATTTCGAAACGGAACTCCGGGAGTGCCCAACCGAAACAAAGCAAGCATTTCCAGCCAAGCTGACATCGTTAGAGTTGCAGCAAAAGAGTTCCATCAATTCCCCCCCCGCGACTGACCCGAGGGTGGGTGCGTGAAACGCGCCCTCCCGTCGCACCTAAGGTGCGCAGAGTCTAGGCGGCATGCCTTTGGCATGACGGGGAGGGTCGCTCGACTTCTCGCACGTTGCTTCGCAACATGCTGCCAGCCCTACGCTTGGCTCCGCCAAGCAACGGCGTCAAAGATGCAAGCATCTTTGAAAGAAAGCCGAACATCCGCAATCGCGCCCTCCCGTCTCACCACACATCCGCCCCCCAATCACTTCGCCAATCGCCACGCCTCCATCGCGTCATCGTCCGTTCCGCCGCGCGCCAAGGCCGCATTATATGCCGCGTATTTGCGGGCGGTGAGGTTGACCCCAAAGATTTGCATTTGCGCGTAGGTGCCCAAAATATGGTTGATGCGCGCTTGGTAGCCCTCTCCTTGTGCGCGGAAAAATTTTGCGATGCTCTCATCAAGGCGCAGTGTTATTTTCACCTTGGCCTCCACAAGGTCGATATCTTGTTCAAGGGTGCTCCATGCCTGTGGCACGATCTGGGCCACGTCCCAATCCAGCGGGTCCATCTCGCCCAGACGTGCGGCGTGTTTTTGCAATCGCTCAAGAGCGATGCGTTTGGTTTTTGTCAGTTTCGGGTCGAAACGACTAAGCGGGGGGGTGTATCCAAATCGAGCCATGCACCCATCATGGCGCAGCGGTGTTAAAACGTGCTAACCGGGGCGTGCGCAGGGTCCGACGAAAGGCCGACGAGACGCCGACGGGACGCCGACCCGCATTTGAGCAAAAAATCGCCCCAACACAGATGCCGCGCGATTTCACTATGCAAACGTCGAGAATCCTGTCATATGGACGGTGCTACGTTATCTCTATCGACCCTTCTGTTCTCCTTCAAAGGCTACAGTCATCGATCGACCACTGACTAAGCCAAGCCGCTGCAATACCGTGAGCGGCACACAATCTAGGAGACACACGATGGCTAATGGCACCGTGAAATGGTTCAACTCTACTAAAGGTTTCGGCTTCATCGAGCCAGAAGGCGGCAACAAAGACGTGTTCGTTCACATCTCTGCTGTTGAGCGCTCTGGCCTCACAGGTCTTGCTGATGGCGCGAAAGTTACTTTCGACATCGAAGCTGGCCGTGACGGTCGCGAATCCGCAGTGAACCTCTCACTCGCATAAGCGTTTAGAGCGTCAAAGCTCAACGTTTTCAAAGAATTAGAAACGCCCGCGGGATTTGGTCTCGCGGGCGTTTTTCTATGTGCTGACGGGACAGTGTTGGGGATGCGGCACGCCGGTCGTTGCTATTTCTTTTTGACGAATTCGGTGAGGATCACGATCCGTTGGCCCTCAACGCGCCCCTCGATGTGGCCCGCATTGTCAGACACCAACGAGATGCCGCGAACGGCCGTGCCACGTTTCGCCGTAAACCCGCCGCCCTTGACGGGCAGGTCTTTGACCAACACAACCGTATCGCCCGACGATAACACCGCGCCGTTGCTGTCGCGGTGAATGATCTCTGGCCCCGCCGCCTTGGCCCACTCGTCGACCTCTGGCTCAAGGTACAACATATCAAGCGCATCAGACGCCCAACCCTCATCGCTGTGCCGCGTCAACAACCGCCACGACACCACCTTAACCGCATCCCTTTCGGACCACATGGACGTGGCCAAAACCTGCCAATGGCCATCAGGCACTGCTTCGCCTTTTAGGCCGCCAGCACAGGTCTCACACAGCTCAACGGTATCGGTTTTGGGGACCACAGCGACACTGGACATATCACCGGTCGCACCACATATTTCACATTCGGACATCATGCTCTCCCACTGTTTGCGCGGACCGTAAGACCTGTGACATAGTCGAGCAAGCGACAAACCGCCATTTCAAATCAAATCGTGTTCCGCCCCACTGGAATCCCATATCAAAACTCATCATAATTGCCGCGCGTCCCCTCTTGGACGTAGGAGTGGGAAAACCTTGAATATCGTAAAATCCATTTTGTTATCTTGTGTTTGCCTCACGTACGCACATGCGACCAATGCGTTTGAGTTGCGCATTGATGTCGATGCCGAGGACACGCTCGCCGTCGCTGTGCGCAGCGCGTCAGCCATCGCAACCGCAAGCGCAGAGTCTGTCACCGCCACGGATGAAATCATTGCGGCTGTCCAAGCGGACTATCGCAATATCCTCGGCGCATTGTACCGCGCGGGGTATTACGGCCCCACCATTTCGATACAGGTCGACGGGCGCGAAGGGGCGTCACTTTCATTGATTTCACTACCGCCAAAGGTCGAAACTGTTGTGGTTTCTGTCACGTCTGGTCCGCGTTTTTCATTCGGAGATACGCAGGTCTCTCCGCTTGCTGCAGGCACGCTGCTGCCCCCCGCGTTTTCGCGCGGCTCACCCGCCCTCGCCCCTTTGGTCGGCACGGCAAAGGACGCGGCCATAGACGCATGGCGTGAGGCGTCCCATGCCAAGGCCGCCCTTAAAAGTCAGTCGATTGTCGCAAACCATCCGAAGAGCGAACTGGATGTCGCACTGAGCGTTGACCCCGGTCCCGCCGTCACATTCGGCACACTTGCGGTTGAGGGCGACAGCGCGGTTCCTGCACGGCGTATCCGCAAAATCGCAGGCCTTCCCGAGGGCGCGGCATTCACACCTGAGTATGTCGATCTGGCCGCCCGCCGCCTCCAACGCACAGGCACCTTTCGCTCTGTCACATTGCGAGAGGCTGATGAGCTAAACGCCGATAACAGCCTCGACATCACAGCCACAGTTGTTGACGAAAAGGATAACCGCATCGGCTACGGAGCGGAGATTTCATCCCTTGAGGGCGCAACACTGTCGAGCTACTGGATCGATCGTAACCTCACCCATGACGCGGACCGCCTACGCATCGACGCCGAGATCGCGGGCTTGGGGGGAAGCACGGGCATTGATTACAGTTTGGGCGCATCCTACCGTCGTCCCGCAACGTTTAACCCGAAATACACCGCACTCTTGAATGCCTCTGTCGCACGTTTGGACGAGCCTGATTATCGCTCGGACACAGGCGAATTTACGTTTGGTGTCGACGTCGAAGCGTCGCGAAGCTCGGAGGTGTCAGCCTCGCTCGGATATCGGTATTCCGACGTGACGGATGCTTTGGGATCGCGCAAATTCAATCACATCATTGTGCCACTCAATGGCGCGCGCGACACACGCGACAATCGTCTCGACCCCAAGGGCGGCACGTATTTAAATGCCGAAATCATGCCGTTCTTTGGTGTCAACGGTTCAGCGTCAGGCACCCATATCGTCGTGGATGGGCGCACCTATTTCACCTTTGGCGAGACGGACGGCGTCACCTTAGCAGCACGTGCTCAAATCGGGTCGGTCATCGGGGCGCAGTTGGCGCAAACCCCGCCAGACTTATTGTTCTTTTCGGGCGGCGGCGGCACCGTTCGCGGGCAACCCTATCACGCACTTGGCGTACCTGTCGGTACAGACACCACAGGCGGGACAAGTTTCATCGGCCTCTCTGGCGAGCTGCGTGCGAAGATCACAAACAAAATAGGCTTGGTCGGGTTTTACGACCTTGGCGCAATTGGCGCGGATGCTCTACCTGCATCAAACGCTGACTGGCACGCAGGGGCCGGATTGGGGTTTCGATATAACACCGGATTTGGTCCAATTCGCGTCGATGTCGCCGCCCCTGTTTCTGGCGATACGGGCGAAGGCATTCAACTTTACGTTGGGATCGGCCAAGCGTTTTGACCCGTTTCATCCTCATATGCGCCTGCGCCGCCCTTCCGCTTGCGGCCATGGCCCAAGACGACGATGCCGTAACGCGGGACCGTTCACTGATCCAAGGTTTTTTGGAAGACAACCTATCCGGTGCGGGTCGCGACATTCGCATTGAGGGGTTTCGTGGTGCATTGTCATCGCAAGCAAAACTTGATGAATTGACGATCGCAGACGACGATGGGATTTGGTTCACGCTGCGCGATGCCGTGCTGGATTGGGACCGTGCGGCGTTGCTGCGCGGGCGCGTCGATATCAACCAGATTTCCGCCGGCGAAATCATCATTGCCCGCTTGCCAAGCACAGATCCAAAAGCACCCTCTCCCGAGGCTACGCCCTTTTCGTTGCCCGAGTTGCCCGTCTCAATCTCGATTGATGCAATAGAGGCCGAACGCGTGTCATTGGGCGCACCTGTGTTGCGCATTGGCACGCAGGTTGATCTATCCATCTCGGGGACGATGCAATTGGCCGATGGCTCAGGGATGGCCACCTTGGACATCGCGCGCCTGAACGGACCGGCGGGCGCATTCAATGTCGATGTGTCCTATACAAACGCGACCGAACAGCTCGATCTCGATCTGGCGCTCACCGAAGGCAACGGCGGCCTCATCGCCACCCTGTCCAATTTAGCCGGCTCACCCGACCTCGCATTGACCGCCGCAGGCTCCGGCCCCCTCGACGCATTTGTCACGGACATCACACTGGCCACACAGGGCCAAGAGCGCCTCAACGGGTCCATCGCCCTCAAAGCCGAACCATCCCAAGACGAGGGGGCACCGTCAGCACGCCGGTTTGTGGCCGATTTATCGGGCGATCTCACACCCCTTTTCGCGTCCGACTATTCCGAGTTTTTTGGGTCATCAAGCCGCCTGGAGGCGCGTGGGATTTCATATCCGGACGGGCAATTTGATCTCGAACAGTTTGGATTGTCGACACAAGCACTCTCCCTGACTGGCGCACTCAACGTGGCCTCTGATGGGCTACCCTCCGCATTTGCGCTGTCTGGCACCTTGGCCACCCCTACGGGACGCGCGACGCTTTTACCCCTCACGGGCACACGCACCTTTGTGGACAAGGCACAGATCGTCGCAAGCTATGATGCCCGCGCAGGGGATGCATGGTCAGCACGTGCCACTCTTGACGGGTTTGCACGCGATCAACTCAAAATATCTCGCGTCGAGGTTGATGGAAGTGGTACGATCGAGCGCACACCACAAGCCGATGTATCGACCTTTTTACGCGCCATTGCCGCAAACGTTGCGGTGGCCGTCACAGGATTTCAGACGGACAACAGCGCGCTCCAAGAGGCTATTGGCGATAGCCTAAGCGGGGCTGCCACTCTTGCGTGGCAAGAGGGCGACCCGCTCATTATTGATCGCCTCGACATCACAACGGGCGCGACCGAATTTTACGCCTCGGGCAGTGTGGGTCGATTTGAAAGCGGGTTTGAATACAACGGCGGCCTTGTCCTAGACACCCCACGACTGGCACGGTTCGCGGCACTGTCGGGCCTTGCGTTGAGCGGCGCCACCGAAGTCTCCGCATCGGGTCGTATTGTACCTCTGGCAGGGGCGTTTGACGTCTTTGTCGAAGGGACAGGATATGATCTCGCCGTTGGCGTGCCCCAAGCTGATGCTCTTTTGGGCGGCACCAGCCGGTTTGAATTGACGGCCAAACGCGACGAAACAGGCCTCACGCTAGAGGGTGCCGAACTCGACACGCCCGCGTTAAGTGCGCGCGCCTCGGGCACAGTTGCCACGCAAGCGGGCGACATCACCGCGCGCATATCTTTGGATGATGTGGCGCGCCTGAACACCGGACTGTCCGGGCCGTTAACGATAGATGCGACGATGAAACACAGTGGTGCGACAACGCCGTGGACCACCCGCGCTGATCTGGTCGGACCTGGAGGCGCGACTGCGCGTGTTGCAGGCAGCATTGTCCAAGATTTCAAAACAGCCAACCTGTCCATTGCTGGGCGCGCGCCGCTTGGACTTGCCAACACATTCACCACCGCCGCGTTGGTACAGGGCACTGCCGCCTTTGATCTGGCGCTCTCGGGACCATTGACCCTGAATGCCCTCTCTGGACAAATCAATATTACGGACGGCACGCGGATTGTGTTGCCAGACGCAGGATTGATCTTAACCCTCTCGCCCTCACGCATTGATTTGGCGCGCAGCCAAGCCGCCCTAAATATTTCTCTCTCTCCCGAGCAGGGCGGAACACTCACCGCCACAGGAACCGTTGGACTAACAAGGGGCCTGCGCGCAAACCTATCCACGACATTCACGAATTTCGCCCTCGAGGATCCCAACCTCTACTCAACTTCCCTGAACGGGACATTGACCTTGCGCGGTCCGCTCGTCGCTACGCCGACTCTCGCGGGGACACTCACATTGGGCGAAACAGAGATACAAGTCGCCCCCTCTGCGTTGGGCGCAGGCGGAGAGATTCCCGAAATTGTGCACATCAAGGCGTCTACGTCAGTACAGGCAACACGCGTCCGTGCGGGCGTGGTCAGCACGGGTAAAAAAGGTGAAGGGACTTCAACCGTGGGCCTAAACCTAACCGTGCGCGCCCCAAATCAGGTCTATATTCGCGGGCGCGGCCTTGATGCCGAATTGGGCGGTCAATTGTCGTTGCGCGGCACAACCGCAGATATCATTCCCGTAGGCCAGTTCACATTGGTGCGCGGACGCCTCTCCATCTTGGGAAAACGCATTGATCTTGATGAAGGGGAGTTGGCGGTCAGTGGGGATATAGATCCAACATTCCGCTTGGTCGGCGCGACCTCAACGGATGATCTCACCATACAAATCATCACCCAAGGCCGTATTTCCGCGCCTGAGCTGACCCTCACATCCTCGCCCGAGTTACCGGACGAAGAGATTTTGTCACAGCTTTTGTTTGGCCGCGCCCTGACTGAAATTTCTGCCCTTCAAGCCGCGCAAATGGCCGCAGCCGTCGCCACCTTAACGGGGGGCGGGGGAGATTTGTCTGGCTCAATTCGTAAGAGTTTTGGCCTTGATGATATCGACCTGACGACCTCTGAAAATGGCGATGCGGCGCTCAAAGTCGGCAAATACCTGAGCGAAAAAATTTACACCGATGTGACCATCGACAGTTCCGGAAAATCCGAAATCAACCTGAACCTAGACGCCTCGAAAAACGTCACCGTCAAAGGATCACTGTCGACCGATGGCAACACGAGTCTCGGTGTGTTCTTTGAGAAAGACTACTAAGGGTTGGACGATTACACGCGCCCTAACTAAGGGCGCGGTAATTTTGCGCTTTGCTCGACAAACGCAATGATATCTTTGGCGGGGCGCGCACCCGCAAGCCGCGCAATCTCTTTGCCGCCTTGATACAAAATCAACGCAGGGATGCCACGAATACCGTTTTTGGCGGATACGCTTGGATACTCTTCGGTGTTGATTTTCGCAAAACGTGCGCGACCTTTGAGTGCCTGTTCGGCCTTTGAAAACTCGGGGGCCATTTGACGACACGGACCGCACCACGGTGCCCAGAAATCGACAATCACCGCCAGCTCGTCTTTCTTGGAAATTGCCGCAAGCGCCTTGGGATCCAATTCCGCAACCTTACCTGACACAAGCGGCTCACCGCAGGTGCCGCATTTTGGGCCAGAACCGAGCTTGCCCAAAGGCACACGGTTCATCTGTCCACATGTAGTACACGCAAGCTTCACAGCATCTTTTTCAAGGGCAGCAGTCATAGCAACCTCCATTCACATTCCATCACTTGAATAAGTGAGACGCGCAGCTGCAAAATTCAAGGCCCCGCACCTTTCGGGCGGGGCCTTTTGATCATTCAGCGGCTTCGATGTAACTCTCAACTGGAGGACACGAGCAGATCAGATTTCGGTCGCCATACGCATTGTCGACACGGCCAACAGGTGGCCAGTATTTATCAACGCGGAACGAGCCGGGCGGGAAACACGCCTGTTCGCGGCTATAGGGTCGATCCCATTCGGCGACCAAATCGTTGACCGTGTGCGGCGCGTGAACAAGCGGGTTGTTGTCGCGCGGCAAATCGCCGGCCTCGATTGCCGCCAACTCGGAGCGAATAGAGAGCATCGCTTCGATAAACCGGTCCAGCTCAGCCTTTGTCTCGGACTCGGTCGGCTCAATCATCAACGTGCCTGACACGGGCCAAGACATAGTTGGCGCGTGGAAACCGCTGTCCATCAACCGCTTGGCAATATCGTCAACACCCGTTCCAGTGGCCTCGTTAATGGCGCGCGGGTCAATGATGCACTCATGCGCCACGCGACCTTGCTTGCCTTTGAACAGCACAGGGAAGGCAGGCTCAAGGCGCGCCGCCATATAGTTCGCGTTCAAAATGGCGACTTTTGTCGCTTGCGTAAGGCCCTCCCCCCCCATGAGCATGCAATAGGCCCATGAGATTGGTAAAATGGATGCGGAGCCAAAGTTCGCGGCAGATACCGGTCCGGTCGCACCGCCGCCCAAAGGATCACCAGGCAAGAACCGTGCGAGGTGGCTTTTGACGCCAATCGGCCCCATGCCCGGACCACCACCGCCATGCGGTATGCAGAACGTCTTGTGCAAATTGAGGTGGCTCACATCCGATCCGATTTCACCGGGTTTTGCTAGACCGACGAGGGCGTTGAGGTTCGCACCATCGAGATAGACCTGCCCCCCAAATTCATGGGTGATGTCACAGACGTCTTTCACCGTTTCCTCGAACACGCCGTGGGTCGAGGGATATGTGATCATACAGGCTGCAAGCTTGTCACCCGCGGCTTCGGCCTTGGCCCGAAAGTCCTCAACATCAATGTCGCCATTTGCGGCAGATTTCACCACCACAACCTGCATCCCACACATCTGCGCAGAGGCGGGGTTCGTGCCATGCGCGGAGACCGGAATCAGGCAGATATTACGCTCACCCTGCCCGTTTGCACGGTGGTACGCCATAATGGTCAAAAGGCCCGCATATTCACCCTGCGCGCCCGAATTAGGCTGCATCGACATGGCATCATACCCTGTGATCTCACACAATTTGGCGTTTAGGTCGTCGATCATTTCGACATATCCCTGCGACTGATCGACAGGCGCATAGGGGTGCATCGCGTTGAATTCCGGCCATGTGACGGGCATCATTTCCACAGCGGCGTTCAGCTTCATCGTGCAAGATCCAAGCGGGATCATCGCGCGATCAAGGGCGAGATCGCGATCGGCCAAGCGGCGCATATAGCGCATCATTTCACCTTCGGCGCGGTTCATGCCAAAGATCGGGTGGGTCAAATAATCGCTGGTCCGCACCAACGTGTCCGGAATGCCCAAAGCCGTGGGAGCCTCATCCGCTTTGGCCTCGTGACCAAAGGCGCGCCACACTTTTTCGATAATCGCGGGGCCGGTCATTTCATCGACCGCAATGCCAATACGATCCTTGCCGATTTTGCGCAGGTTGACGCCCTCGGCCACGGCAGAGCGCAAAATGACCCCCTGCATCGCACCGACATTGACCGTGATCGTATCAAAGAACGCCGTGGGTGCTACATCGAACCCTTCGGCCTTTAGACCCTGCGCCAAGCGGACGGCATTAAAATGGATGCGCTCGCCGATTGCACGTAGGCCAGATGGGCCATGAAAAACGGCATAAAACGACGCCATCACAGCCAGCAACGCCTGTGCCGTACACACGTTGGATGTCGCTTTTTCACGACGAATATGTTGCTCGCGCGTTTGTAGGCTCAGGCGGTAGGCCCGCTCGCCACGGCTGTCGATGGACACACCGACGATCCGACCGGGCATCGCGCGTTTGATCGCATCCGCACAGGACATAAACGCCGCATGCGGGCCACCAAAGCCCATAGGAACGCCAAACCGTTGCGACGATCCAACCGCAATATCAGCCCCCATAGCACCGGGATCTTTAAGCATCGTCAGTGCCATAAGATCAGTCGCCATGATCGCAATGGCTTTTGTGCCGTGCAGCGCCGTAATGTGGGATGTGAAGTCACGCACCTCACCAAAGGTTCCCGGATATTGAAAAATCGCGCCGAACACTTTGGTCGCGTCCAGATCATCAGGATTGCCCACAATCACATCAATACCCAATGGGGCAGCGCGGGTTTTCATCACTTCAATGTTTTGCGGATGACAGTTTTCGTCAATAAAGAAACGCGTCATCTTTGATTTGGAGACGCGCTGCGCCATCGTCATGGCCTCTGCGCAGGCCGTTGCCTCATCAAGCAAAGATGCGTTGGCGACGGGCAAACCCGTCATATCGCAGACCATCGTTTGATAGTTGAGCAAAGCCTCGAGGCGCCCCTGCGCGATCTCGGGTTGGTACGGCGTGTAGGCCGTATACCACGCAGGGTTTTCCAGAATATTGCGTTGGATCGCGGGGGGCGTGGCAGTGCCGTAGTACCCCTGACCAATCAGCGAGGTCATGACCGTGTTACGCCCTGCGACTTCACGCATATGATCGAGAACCTCATGTTCCGTCATTGGATCCCATGTCAAAGGCTCCAACTGGCGGATCGACATCGGAACTGTCTCGTCAATCAAGGTATCAAGAGACGCCGCACCAATTGCCTTGAGCATCTCGGCCATCTCGGCGGGAGACGGGCCAATGTGGCGGCGATTGGCGAAGTCGTATGGGTTATAAGTCGAGGGCGTGTAGGTCACGGGCAGCAATCCTTGCAATGTCGGGCCTGAGGCGTCGGTTAGCCGATGTAAGCTTTGTATTCGGCCTCGGTCATGAGGTCGTCGAGCGCAGACATATCGTCCACTTTCATCTTAAAGAACCATGCATCGCCAAGCGGGTCATCGTTTACTTTACCGGGGTCTTCGGCAAGTGGTTCGTTCACTTCGACGATTTCACCATCGAGCGGCGCAAGAATGTCTGAGGCCGCTTTAACAGACTCAATCACCACAACTTCGTCGTCTTTGGAGACGGTTGTGCCCTCGTCGGGAAGTTCGATAAAGACAACATCGCCAAGGGCGGTTGCCGCATGTTCCGTGATGCCAACAACGACGAGGTCGTCCTCAACGCGGAGCCATTCGTGTTCTTCGGTAAATTTAATATCGTTAGCCATGTGAGGTGTCCCTTTTTGGATGGGGTTAGCGTTTATAGGTTGAGGGGCGAAACGGCATGTCAGTGACATGAACAGGTAGGCGCTTACCACGCAGTTCCGCAAAAACTTCGGTGCCGGATGCACTTAGCTCGATGGGCAGATAGCCCATGGCAATTGGGTGTTCGAGTGAGGGGGCAAAGCCACCAGACGTGATGACGCCAATCTGGTCCGCACTGTCTTGGCTCGCGAAGAGGGGCGTGCCTTCACGCATCGGCGCGCGACCCTGTGGCAATAGGCCAACACGCAATCGTGTGGGCGCGCCGTCCAGTTCGGCCAGAATACGCGCCTCTCCGGCAAACCCACCCGCGCGCGCGCCGTCAGTACGGCGCACTTTTTGAATGGCCCATGCGATATTGCCCTCGGCGGGTGAGGTGGTGGTGTCGATATCGTGACCATAGAGGCAAAGACCCGCCTCAAGGCGCAAACTGTCGCGCGCGCCAAGACCAATTGGGGCAACCTCGTCCATATCACAAATCGTATGCGCAAAGGCCTCGGCGGCGTCCGCAGGTAGCGAGATTTCAAACCCGTCCTCGCCAGTGTAGCCAGAGCGCGAAATCCACCACTCGGTGCCGTCCACATCTATGCGGTGACTGTCCATAAACCGCATCTCGGTTACGGATGGAACGAGGCGCGACAAGGCCGTTTCGGCACTCGGGCCTTGCAACGCCAAAAGCGCGCGGTCGGTGATTTCGCTCACCGTCACATGCGCGGGCAAGTTTGCTTTGAGGTGTGCGATGTCCTCAGATTTACACGCCGCATTCACCACAAGAAAAAGGGCGTCACCTGTGTTGGCGATCATCAAATCATCTAGGATTCCACCCGCCTCGTTTGTGAACACGCCGTAGCGTTGACGCCCCGCCGCGATCCCCGTGATCGACACGGGCACAAGCGCCTCGAGAGCGAGGCACAATGCCTCAAGACCCTGATCCGACGTCAACATGACCTGGCCCATGTGACTAACATCGAACAGGCCCGCCGCAGCACGCGTATGCAAGTGCTCTTTCATCACGCCAAGCGGATATTGCACGGGCATATCATACCCCGCAAACGGCACCATTTTAGCCTGCTGGGCAATGTGGAAATCATAAAGTGGGGTTTTGTTTAGAGCCGTCATGTCATCCTCTTTCCGACCTCTTCAGGTCGTTCTCGCCGGTGACAAATCAACCGACATCACGACAAGGAAATCCCTGCCCGATGCCCCCTCTGTCCTGTGCGCCTGAGATCGTTATCCCTTCGGCGGATGCGCGCGGCACCTCTCTCCAGAGTTTTGACCTCGCGAAGGTCCATTTGCCTGAGAGTTTACCGGGGCGGTTGCTCCTTCGGCACGGGGGATTACACCCTTCCGTTCTCCCAACGCGAGATATTTTGCGGACGTTATGCGAGCCTCAGATTCGGGGCAAGGGCCAAGTGCGCCTCGGCAAACCAAAGAACACAAAACCCGTCCAATGCGCATGCGGCATAGACGGGTTTGTGTAGACTTAGACCAAACGTCGCTTGGTTATTTCAGCGCAGGCGCCTTTTGCAACAACGGCATGACGTTCGACATGTCAGGGCCGCGTTCCATCCCCGTCACAGCCTTACGCAGCGGCATAAATAGACCTTTGCCTTTACGGCCCGTGGCATCTTTGACGGCGGTGGTCCACTCTTTCCACGTGTCCAATGTGTAGGGATGCGCAGGAAGCATGGTGAAGGCTTCGGTGATGAAATCCGTGTCCTCATCGTCGATAAGCGGCGTCGCCCCATCGCGAAACAACTCCCACCAACCAGCCATGTCAGCCTTTACGGTGATGTTTTCGCGCACAACGGTCCAGAATGCTTCGGCCTGAACAGCGGGCACACCAAGCGCCGCAACCTCGTCTTTCACATCAGAGAACGGGCGCGTGTGGTTGACTTGTGCCGACAAGGGCAACAAATCTTTTGGGTCGAACTTTGTCGGGGCAGAGCCAAAAGACGCCACATCGAACCCGTCGATCAACTCGTCCATCGTCGCGCGCAACTCCACGGGCTGAGACGAACCGAGACGCGCCATCAACGACAAAAGCGCCATTGGCTCGATCCCTTGGGCGCGCAGATCACGCAACGACAAAGTGCCAAGACGTTTGGACAGCGCTTCGCCCTCAGGGCCAGTCAACAACGAGTGGTGCGCAAAGGTCGGCACTGTGCCACCGAGCGCTTTGATGATCTGGATTTGTGTGGCCGTATTGGTGACGTGATCGGACCCGCGCACAACATTGGTGATGCCGTAATCGATATCGTCGCAAACGGACGCGAGCGTGTACAAAAACTGACCGTCAGCGCGGATCAAAACCGGATCGGACACGGACGCCGCATCAATCGACAGGTCGCCCAAAATGCCATCGGTCCACTCAATGCGTTCTTGGTCCAGTTTGAACCGCCACACCCCATCGCCGCGCTCGGCACGCAGCTTGGCTTTCTCGTCATCCGACAGCGTCAGATGCGCGCGGTCGTACACAGGCGGCTTGCCCATGTTGAGTTGTTTTTTACGCTTGAGGTCCAATTCGACGGGCGTCTCGAAACACTCGTAGAACCGACCACTGGCGCGCAATTCGTCGGCCGCCTGATTATAGCGATCAAGGCGCTCGGACTGTTTTTCCACGCGGTCCCACGTCAGGCCAAGCCATTCGAGGTCTTCCATGATCGCATCTGCATATTCCTGTTTCGAGCGCTCGGGATCGGTGTCATCCAAACGCAAAATAAACTGGCCGCCGCTTTTGCGGGCGATGAGGAAGTTAAAAAGCGCGGTGCGCAAGTTGCCGATGTGGATATAGCCCGTAGGCGACGGGGCGAAACGTGTGACGGTCATGACGATCTCCTGTTGCCGCTTGCTCTTTCATATCGCGCGCAAAGAGTCCATATCGGGAAGGCTCCGTTCATAAGGTTACCCCATGTCTGATACCGTGATCCAAACACCGCTTGATGCACTTGCGCCCGACCTGGATCAGGTCGAGGATATTGCGCGCGCGACGATGTCCGCACTACCGCCCGCGTTCAAGGTTCTAGCCTCACAAATTGCGCTGTCCGTGATGGATTTTGCGCCCGAGGATTTGCTCGGCGAGATCGGCATCGAAGACCCGTTTGAGTTGACGGGACTTTATACTGGCATTCCCTTGACCGAAAAATCGGTAATGGATCAGGCCACGGCACCCGACACCATATGGCTATTTCGCCGTCCGATATTGGACGAGTGGGTGATGCGTGGGAATGTAACGCTTGAACAGATGGTTGCACATGTCACCATCCATGAGTTGGCGCATCATTTTGGATGGTCTGACGACGATATCGCAACCATCGATAAGTGGTGGACAGTGGACTGATCTCAAAACTACGCTACACTCACATGCAATAATCTTAATGCGATGCATGTTCTGGGAGGACGCACAATGAAATCACCCTACCTCAACCGCCGGACGTTTTTAAGCTCAATAGCCGCGGCACCTGTTGCCGCCAGCCTTCCCTCCTCGCTATGGGCGCAGACGACACAGACACATACATTCAAACTCGGCGCTTTCGAAGTGACCACACTTCTGGCTGAAAACCGTCCCGTACCCAACCCGCACAACATTTTCGGGATCAACGTCTCAGAGGAGACGTTTAACAAAGCCGCCACTGACAACGGTCTGAACCCTGCACAAGCCGATTTCTATTTCACACCCACTTTGGTCAACACGGGTGCAGAGTTGATCCTGTTCGACACGGGCACCTCGGTCGATGCCATTACAAGCGCACTGGCCGCAGCGGGTCACACACCGTCCGATATCAATCGCGTGGTCATCACCCACATGCATGGCGATCATATCGGCGGGATCGGAGATGGTGGCGCGCTCACGTTCGAAAGCGCTTCGCTCGTGACAGGGTCAGCGGAAATGGATCACTGGGATTTCTCGGGTGACGAGGGATTCGAGGGCAAGATCAGGCCCCTTCAGGATCGCTTCGATCTGCTCGATGATGGTGGCGAAGTTGTCTCGGGGATCACGGCCCTGTTCGCTCCCGGCCACACGCCCGGCCATATGGCGTATCATCTTGAAAGCGAGGGGCAACGTTTGGTACTTGGGGCTGATTTTGCCAACCATCACATCTATTCACTTGCTCATCCGGATTGGGAAATGCTGTTCGATGCCGATAAGGCGCAGGCCGCTGCGACCCGCCGCTCTATGCTCGACATGATGGCGACAGATCAGGTGCCGCTTATTGGGTATCACATGCCATTTCCCGCACATGGAATGGTCGAGAAAAGCGGCGATGGCTTCACTTTTGTGCCGCTCGCCTGACCAACTCGGGACGGCATGAAAGACAAAAGCCGCACGTACGATACGTGCGGCTTTCTTATTTGAATTTCATTCAAATCATGCTACGGTGGATTGTACCTTCGCCTGCACATCCAAACGCACCATCGTTTGGTTCAGCAAGATGTAGGCAATCTCGCCAAAAGTAGCGGGACCGGTGAACGAGCCGGTGACTTTGCCTTCGAGCTCTCCATAAAGGTAGTTGAGGATACAGTTGCACGACAGTTCTTTGGTCCCGTTACCTGTGGCATTGGCGGCGAAAACCTCAGCGTATGCGCCTGGCGATTTGGCAAGGCGGTATTCTACACCGGACACGACAGGTGCATAAAAATCGACGCCTTTGGCAGGGTCTACGGCTTGGAACGACACATTTACCATGGCACCTGCATAATTGGCGACCAAGGGAAGTTGGGTGTCGATTTTATTGTCGGCGATATAGGCTGCGAGATCGACATCTTTGCCGTTCACCTTCGCGACTTTCGCCGAGAATCCGTCCGTGTCAAACTCAATGAGATCGGCGGCCTCGTCCTGCTCGAAGAGATTGAGAATATCGATCGTTGCAACCTTATCGGCGGCGATTTCGACGTGCAGCAAAGCGGCACCCTCGTCATATGCTTCACCAGTTGCACCGTCGAAAACTTTGGGCGTGACTTTGCCAACGTCGTCAAGGTGCACACCTGTGACCCACCCCATCAATGGCTGATCAAAGAGGCCGGAGAATTCCGTGCCGTGAATAGCGAATTCTTCGTGCGCTTTCGAGAAGGCCGGGATCAGAATCATCGACATGCCGTTGTCAAAACGGTTCATGGTCAGGTCTTTTAAATCTTCGCCCGCATAGATCACGGCGCGCGCGTCCGTCGCACCCTCGATTTCCGTCACGAACACATTTTCCCGATCTACTTTTCCACCTTCATCGGTGACGAAGTAGACGGAGGTGCCGCCGATCCATTTACCCTTGGGCAGTTGCCCCAGTGCCTCTTGGGACCCTGCGGCCACCAATACGGCACCGCTCTCAATTTTCTCGGCCGCTTGTGCGACAGTCATCATCATATTTTTCATAGCGGTATCCTTTAGAAGAGGCCGATGTCGGCTTGAGCGAATGCGTTTTTCTCAAAGTAAGCGCGCAAATCACCAATTTTGGCGGTTAAGTCAGCGGGCACATTTCTAACTTCGCGGCGCAGCCGCGTGATGAGAATTTTAGTCGCCAAAGAGGCGGCCGAAAGATCAGTTTCTGATTGTAAGACACGTGTCCAACGGGGATCTGTTGCAGGGGGGACCATATTTAACTCCAAATTAGGTTCAGCGCGCGTTGCTCCCTGCACTAACCTCACAAGCTTTCCGGTAGGTTAAGGCCCCAAACAATAAGTTTTCATTGGTTAAATTGACGTAAGGAGCGCCGATCGCGTGATTTGCATCAAGGCTGTTTTCACTATCTCGTGTATCATCTGATATTAGAATCGTAGACGAAAGGTGAGTGATGATGGCCGCTATCATGACAGTGACGTTGAACCCGACCGTCGACCTGTCCACCAGTGCACCCAAGATTGAGCCCGGGCCTAAATTGCGCTGCGCTGCGCCCGTGGCTGATCCTGGAGGCGGCGGCATCAACGTATCGCGTGCGATCAATTTCTTGGGTGGTGACAGCACCGCTTTCATTGCTACTGGCGGCGACACAGGAGCAAAGCTCTTGCGGCTATTGGCGCACGAGCATGTCCGGTTCACTGCCTTTTGCGTGGCAGGCGAGACCCGTCAGTCCATCGCAGTTACCGATGAGCAATCAGGAGCGCAATATCGGTTTGTCATGCCCGGACCTGAATGGACGGATGAAATGGCACATGATGCGCTCCACGCGATTGAGGCCGCCGCCCCTGCAGGCGGAATTGTTGTTCTTTCGGGTTCGCAACCGCCTGGTGTCGCGATCGATTTTCCTGCGCGCCTCGCCCAATGGCTGGCCCCGCGCGGCGATCGTTTGTTTATCGATACATCGGGCGCACCGTTGAATGAATTGGCCGCGCGCCCCGCTGAACCCTTTGTCTTGCGTATGGATGATATCGAGGCAGAGGATTTGGCCAAAGGACCCCTGCCTACCCGCGCGGCTACCGCCGACTTCGCGGCTCAACTCGTCGCACGCGGAGCGGCAAAAAACGTCATTATTGCACGCGGATCTGATGGATCGACCTTGGTGAACAAAGACGGGCGTTGGCATTGCTCACGCGCCATAGACCCCGCTCAAGTCGTCTCTGCCGTTGGTGCAGGCGATAGCTTTGTCGGGGCGTTTTGCATGGCATTGGCGCGCGGCGAAAGTCTGTGCGAAGCGCTGCGCTTCGGCACGGCCGCAGCCTCCTCCGCCGTGATGACGGCAGGAACGCAGTTGTGCGACGCCGCGGATGTGACGGCGCTGTTGCCCGATTGCGAATTGATTGACGTGTAAGCCTTAACTCGGGTCGCGCCATCCATTGACGATGGGATAGCGACGATCAAGCCAAAACGCCGCATGGGTCAGGCGCGGACCAGGTGCGGATTGAAACCGTTTGTATTCGGAAATGTAGAGCAAGTGCTCCACCCGTTTCACGATATCACGTTCGAACCCCTTGGCCACGAGATCGGCCACGCTTTCGTCACGATCCACAAGCCCCTCAAGGATCGCATCGAGCACCTCATAGGGCGGCAAGCTGTCATCATCACGTTGGTCAGGGCGCAACTCCGCTGATGGCGGCTTGTCGATGATCGACACGGGGATGACCTCGCCTTCTGGTCCCATCATCCAATCGCGGTGATTGGCGTTGCGCCAACGACATTGCTCAAACACACGGGTTTTGTAGAGGTCTTTGATCGGGTTATAGCCGCCGTTCATATCACCGTAGATCGTGCAGTATCCTACCGCAACTTCGGATTTATTACCCGTGGTCAAAAGCATTGAACCAAACTTGTTAGACAGCGCCATCAGCAACAGACCGCGTAGACGTGACTGGAGGTTTTCCTCCGTCAAATCATCCTCATAGCCCGCAAACAGCGGCGCAAGTGTGTCTGTGATCGCGTCACGCCCTGTGGAAATCGGCACAAAATCATAGCGACACCCAAGGCGCTCGGCGATGTCTTTGGCATCCTCAAGCGAGCCTTGCGAGGTGTATTCAGAGGGAAGCATCACACAGTGGACATTGTCGGGGCCAAGCGCATCTGTGGCGATGGTGGCGACAATGGCGCTATCGATCCCGCCCGACAGGCCAAGCACCACTTTCTTGAACCCTGTTTTACGCAGATAATCACGCAAGGCCTCAACCATCACGCGGTAATCTTGTTCCCATGCGTCAGGTTGAGGAACGATTTCGCCATCCAGTGCGACCCAACCATCCGCGTCTTTGACAAAATCAACGTGGCGGATGCATTCGTCAAACGCGGGGAGAATGTGGGCGGGTTTGCCATGGCGGTTGAGGACGAACGAGCCACCGTCAAACACCTGATCATCTTGGCCGCCAACCATATTGAGATAGACGAGCGGCACATCATTTTCTGTGACACGGGCAACCATGTGGCTCAGGCGCACATCGAATTTGTTGCGAAAATATGGCGAGCCGTTGGGTACGATGAGAATTTCGGCACCACTTTCGACTTGGGCTTCGGCGACATCCTCGTGCCACGCGTCCTCACAAATTGGCGAACCGATCCGCATAGGACCAACGGCATACGGTCCCTCAAGCGGACCTTCGGCAAACAGGCGCTTCTCGTCAAAGACGTTGAAGTTGGGCAGGCGGTGCTTGCGCAGCACTTGCTTCACCTGACCCTCGGCCAAAATCCAATACCCGTTGTAAAGCGCATCAGAGTAAGCATAAGGCGCGCCCACAGCCATGGCAGGACCATCTAGCGTGAGGGCCGCCAATTCCTCCATCTTCGCCATAGCGGCATTCACCAACGCGGGCTTTTTCACCAAATCTTGCGGCTGGTATCCGATCAAAAACAATTCGGGAAATACGACATAATCCGATCCCGCAGCCTTACCCGTTGCGTAAGCGGCACGCACGGCATCTGCGTTTTTGTCGATCGCCCCCACAACTGGGTTCAATTGCGCCATGGTCAAACGGAATTTTTCGGTCATCTCGCACGCCTTTGCTTTGTTACGTTTGGGTTTATCAGACTGTGCGGCAAGGGAAAGCCGATCACGGCAAAAACATTTGCTCATGACGCAAGACACCTTTAGGCTTGCGCCAACGAAAAGACCCGACAGCCAAAACGGCGCGCAGTGCGATACGGGCGAGACCCAGATATGAGGTAAGACAGGTGAAACGCTCGATACTTCTCACATCCGCGACCTTAATGGGTGCCGTGCTTTCCCTCACCGTATCCCCACTTTACGCTCAAGACGCCGGCGAGGTCATCACCCGCCAAAATGATCAGGGTGGCATTTATGAGGGAACGTTCAAGGATGGCGTTCAACATGGCGTTGGCTCCTACCGCCTCCCGTCAGGGTTTGAATACACGGGCGAATGGGTCGAGGGCGAAATCGTAGGCGAAGGCCTCGCACGCTATCCTGATGGCTCGGTGTATGAAGGTGCCTTTGCAAAGGGCAAGCCACACGGGTTCGGAAAAATCACCTATGCCGATGGCGGCACGTACGAGGGCGATTGGGTCGACGGCGAAGCCACGGGGTCTGGAACCGCCACCTATGCCAACGGTGTGACCTATGAGGGCGGCTTTCTTGCGGCAAACCATCACGGCCAAGGTCGCATGCAAAGCCCGTCTGGCTATGTCTACGAGGGCGCATGGGTCAATGGCGTCAAGCAAGGCAAAGGCACAATCACATATCCCGAGGGTGCCACATACGTGGGCGAGTTGGCGAACGATCAACGCGAGGGCGTGGGCCTCTTGACCATGCCGGGCGGCTTAGTGTTCGATTGTACATGGGTCGACAACCAATGCAACGGAACGGGCACAATTACCCAACCCAATGGTGATATATACACGGGCAACCTCAATGACGGCAAGCGCGAGGGGGCTGGCAAAGTCACCTACGCCAACGGCGACATCTATGAGGGTGCATTTGTAGATGACAAACGCCACGGTATCGGCACCTACACCGGCACAGATGGCTACACCTATCAAGGTCAATGGACCCAAGGGCGCATTGAGGGGAATGGACGCGTCACTCACCCCGATGGCTCTGTTTATGTCGGCGAATTCCTTGACGATCTCAGTCACGGCAAGGGCATGATCACCTACCCATCGGGCACGACCTATCAGGGCGATTGGCAATACGGTATTATCGAAGGCACAGGAATGGCGAAATATGCCAATGGCCTGATCTATGAAGGCGCGTTTAAAAACGCCCGCAATCACGGCATAGGCAAAATGACCTATACAGACGGGTTCATCTACGATGGCATGTGGGTTGATGGCGTACGCGAAGGCACCGGCAAAGCGACCTACGCCGACGGTACAGCATATGAGGGCGATTTCGTTGCGGGCCGCCGCGAAGGACAAGGCACCGCCATTATGCCGTCAGGCTTCACGTACACGGGCGCATGGGCTGATGGCGAATTCAATGGCATGGGCAAAGCCACCTATGCCAACGGTGACATTTACGAGGGTATGTTTGTCGACGGCAAACGCCAAGGCACGGGCACAATCACTTATGCCACGGGCGAGGTTGCAACGGGGGAATGGGCCGACGGCGCGTTGATATCCAAAGCCGCCGAAACTGCGCCTGAGGATGACACCCCGCCCGCCCCCACCCAATAGGCGCGCGGATCATTACACTGGCTCGCCACGAGACAAACGGTCCAAAACCACCTCAGCCTCTTGCAATACGGTTGCGCATTTTTCGTCGTCCATCCGGTCCCACGTGCGGTACATCTGCGCCATACGCGGATTGCGCGCGAACCTATCGCGGTGGCGATCCAGAAAATGCCAGTACAAGAGGTTGAACGGGCATGCCCCCTCACCCGTTTTGGTCGCAACCTTATAATGGCATCCCTTGCAGTAATCGGACATCTTATTGATGTAATTTCCGCTTGAGATGTAGGGTTTTGACGCAATGATCCCACCATCTGCAAACTGGCTCATGCCGACCGTATTGGGGGCTTCGACCCATTCGAATGCATCCGCATAAACAGCAAGATACCATTCGTGCACCTCATAGGGCGCAATGCCCGCCAAAAGCGCAAAGTTACCTGTCACCATCAGGCGCTGAATGTGGTGGGCATAGGCATCGGCACGCGTTTGCTCGACCGCGCGCGACATACAATTCATCTTGGTCTTAGCTCCCCAATACAGGGGCGGCAAAGGTCGATGGTGATCAAGGGCGTTGCGGTGCGTGTAGTCCGGCCCTTCGAGGATATAAAGCCCACGCACATATTCACGCCAACCGATGATTTGCCGTATAAACCCTTCGGCAGAATTGAGCGGCACATCACCGGCGCGGTAACGTTTTTCAACCTCACGACATAGCTCCAACGGGTCCAGCAACCCTATATTGATATAGGGGGAGAGGACCGCGTGGTGCAAAAACCGGTCGACCTCCAACATCGCATCTTGATAGGTGCCAAAGTCAGCAAGATGATGATCCAGAAAATGCGCCTGCGCCGCGCGTGCATCCGCGCGTGTGACCGCAAACCAAAAGGGATGCAAATCGCCAAAGTTTTTCCCGAACCGCGCCGCCACCAGTTCAAGCACGTCTTTCGTAACATCATCAGGCTCAAACTGTGGTGGCCCTTTGGCAAACAAATCGACTTGCGCGGGCTTGCGATTGTCGTGGTCGAAATTCCACTTTCCCCCACACGGCGCATCCCCGTCCATCAACAAACCCGTTTTACGGCGCATGTCGCGGTAAAAGTACTCCATGCGCAGCGCCTTGCGCCCCTGTGCCCAAAGCGCGAATTCGGGCTCTGCCGCTATGAACCTGTGATCTGGCAATTGACGGATCGGGATCGCGCTTTCCTCTGCCTCAAGACGCAATCGCCATTCTCCCGCTTGCGTCATCACGATCTCATTTGCGCCGTGCGTTTGGGCATAGCGGCGCGCCTCGCCGTAGAGGCTATGGGTGTTATCTGGGTCATCCAGTTTGGTGTAGGCAACGCGCCACCCCAAGTCGCGCAACTCAATCGCAAAATGGCGCATCGCGGCAAAGATCAGCGCAATCTTTTTGGGATGGTGCGCGACATACTCCGCCTCGGCACAGACCTCGGCCATGACCACAAGATCGGTGTCCCTATCGGCGTCTTTGAGCGACGAGATATCCGGTGACAGTTGATCGCCTAAAATCAGAACGACACGGCTCACCACGCAACCTCATCGCCACGCCAGTCGTAAAATCCACCTGACTGATTGACGCTCAATCCCGCAAGAACCCCGAGAAGGTTTTGCGCGGCCTCGTCGGGGGAGACGGTCGGATGGCTGGCCTGATAATGCGCCGTAAACTTGGTCGCGACCGTGCCCGGATGATAGGAAATAAGACAGGCCTGTTTGTGGGTGCGCGCCAATTCTATCGCGGCCGTGTGCACGATCTGGTTGGTTGCCGCTTTTGCGGCGCGGTAAGCATACCATCCGCCCATCTTGTTGTCACCAATTGAGCCAACCCGCGCTGTGAGAACCGCCACATGAGCGGGCTTGCTGCGCGACAACAGACGCGGTAATTGACGCAAGATAAGGGCCGGACCAATTGTGTTGACCGCGAACTGATCCGCGAGGGCCGCAGCTGTCAGAGCTTTGAGCGACTTCTCGGGCGGATGCCCCGCACCGTCGAGTTTTCCAGTCGCAACAATAACACGATCAAATGGCCCGCTGAGCGCGGCGAGCGCGTCACCTACACTGTCAGGTCGGCTAAAGTCGAAGTCGCCAGCCGCACGCGACAGCCGTGTCACAGCATCGCCTTGAGCCTCCAAACGCGCCGCAAGCGCGGCACCGATGCCCCCCGATGCGCCGATAATAAGTGATGTCATACTGCTCCCCTTTGTATCCATACGCATCGCGCGCCCGAAAAGTTCACTTTTGGGGGTTTTATTTAAAAATGGCGCGCTTATAGTCAGGCCCATGATGAAGGTAACACATATCCACGATCCAAACGCGCGCATCAGCGCAGGCTGTGGCCGTGCGCGCCTTCTACTCCTTAGCTGCCTCTGAGCGTGCCGTCGGCGCGATGCTCAGAGGTTGAACTTTGCGCCGCCCCCATCCACGCAAATCCATAGCTAAGGACACGATCCGATGATCCCCATAAACCTTGCGCAAAAACTTGCGCTGTTTGACACCCATTGGGACCCAAAAGTCATTGCCGATTACAATGACAACGAGGTCATGGTTGTGAAATTTCAGGGTGAATTTCCATTTCACATGCATGAGACCACCGATGATTTCTTTCTCGTGCTTGAGGGAGAAATGATCATGGAGTACGAAGGCGCCGATCCGGTCACGGTCCGCGCAGGCGAACTGGTCATTGTCCCAAAGGGCCAAGTCCACCGACCCCGCGCCGACACGGAGGTCAAAGTCCTCCTGATCGAGCCAAAAGGCGAACCCAATTCGGGCGATAGCGGCAAGACGCCCGCGCCTAAAACACGTATTTGAACGAGGCACGATATGTCTGACCAAGTCCTGATTTTCGACACGACACTGCGTGACGGCGAGCAATCCCCCGGCGCAACGATGAGCCACACTGAAAAACTCGAAATAGCGGGCCTTCTCGACGAGATGGGCGTGGATATCATCGAAGCGGGGTTCCCGATTGCCTCTGAGGGCGATTTCGAAGCTGTCTCCGACATCGCCAAGAACTCCAAGAACTCAGTGATCTGTGGCCTTGCCCGCGCCAGTTTCAAGGATATCGACCGCTGTATGGAGGCCGTGAAACACGCCGCACAGCCACGCATCCACACCTTTATCGGCACCTCGCCGTTGCACCGTGACATCACGGCGCTGAACATGGATGAGATGGCCGACAAAATCCACGAGACAGTGACCCACGCGCGCAATCTTTGCGACGATGTGCAGTGGTCGCCGATGGATGCGATCCGCACCGAGCACGACTATCTGTGCCGCGTCGTCGAAATCGCGATCAAGGCGGGGGCAACCACGATCAACATCCCCGACACGGTCGGCTACACCATTCCGCGCGAAAGCTCGGATATTATCAAAATGTTGCTTGAGCGGGTTCCGGGTGCTGACGAGATCATTTTTGCGACCCACTGTCACAACGACCTAGGCATGGCGACCGCTAACTCGTTGGCGGCTGTTGAGGCGGGTGCACGCCAGATCGAATGCACGATCAACGGTTTGGGCGAACGCGCAGGCAACACGGCCCTCGAAGAGGTCGTGATGGCGCTCAAAGTGCGCAACGACATTATGCCATACGCGACCCGCATCGACACAACCAAGATCATGAACATCTCGCGCCGCGTGGCGCAGGTATCGGGCTTCCCTGTGCAGTTCAACAAGGCGATTGTAGGCAAGAACGCGTTTGCCCACGAAAGCGGTATTCACCAAGACGGGATGCTCAAAAACTCCGAAACCTTTGAGATTATGCGCCCTGCGGATGTGGGTCTGTCGGGGACATCCCTGCCACTTGGCAAGCACTCGGGCCGTGCCGCGCTTCGGGCCAAACTCGAAGAGTTGGGGTTTGAGCTGGCCGACAATCAACTCAAAGACGTCTTTGTGCGGTTCAAAGAGTTGGCTGACCGCAAAAAAGAAGTGTTTGACGATGATCTGATCGCGCTTTTGCGTGATGCTGCGGGTGGTGAGCAAAACGACCGTGTGAAACTCAAATCGCTCAAGGTGGTTTGCGGCACCGAAGGGCCGCAACAGGCAGTTATGATGCTCGACGTTGACGGTGTTGAGAAATCGGCGGACGTCACGGGGGATGGTCCTGTGGACGCGACATTCAAGGCGATCAAAGAGATTTTCCCAATGACCTCGCGGCTGCAGCTCTACCAAGTGCACGCGGTGACCGAAGGCACAGACGCACAGGCTACCGTCTCGGTACGTCTCGAGGAAGATGGCAAGATCGCCACGGGACAGTCGAGCGACACCGATACGGTTGTGGCCTCGGCCAAGGCCTATATCAACGCGCTCAACCGCCTGTTGATCCGCCGCGAAAAATCCGCCCCCGGTGCGGATGTGAAAGAAGTGAAATACACTGACGCAAGCTAACCGCAGCGCGTCGGCAGTCTAACGATAGAGGCGCATCACGTTTGCGCCTCTATTCTTGTGTAAAGACACTGCCCCTGCTGGCGTTTAATCCAATGAGGATCGTTCGTTTCACGCAAAAGTGGCGGCGCTTTGCCGCTTTGCGCGCAACCTTCCCTTTTCCAAGCGCGCAGAGCCACTTATAAGACCTTCGATAACGGGGATTCTCTCCTCGCAGGGATTTTGGACATTAGGGGTATCATGGCGGGTTTTTTGGGACTTTTTTCGGCGGATATGGCGATTGACCTCGGCACCGCGAACACTCTCGTCTACGTCAAGGGCAAGGGCGTGATCCTCAACGAGCCATCCGTAGTGGCCTATCATGTCAAAGACGGGCGTAAACAAGTCCTCGCTGTTGGCGAAGATGCCAAACATATGCTCGGAAAAACACCCGGTTCCATCGAGGCGATCCGCCCGATGCGTGACGGTGTGATTGCCGATTTTGACACCGCCGAAGAGATGATCAAACACTTCATCCGCAAGGTTCATAAGCGCACGACATTCTCCAAGCCCAAAATCATAGTTTGTGTCCCTCACGGTGCCACACCTGTTGAGAAACGCGCTATTCGTCAGTCTGTGATGTCTGCGGGCGCACGCAAAGCGGGCCTGATTGCAGAGCCGATCGCGGCGGCAATTGGTGCAGGCATGCCCATCACCGACCCGACCGGCAACATGGTTGTCGACATCGGCGGCGGGACGACCGAAGTCGCCGTTTTGTCCCTTGGCGACATCGTATACGCCCGCTCTGTGCGCGTGGGCGGCGACCGTATGGACGATGCAATCATCGCGTACCTGCGCCGCCAACAAAACCTGCTGATCGGCGAGGGCACGTCCGAGCGGATCAAAACCACCATAGGCACGGCACGTATGCCCGATGACGGCCGTGGCTTGGTCATGACCATTCGCGGGCGTGATTTGCTCAACGGCGTGCCCAAAGAAATCGAGATTACCCAAGCGCAGGTGGCCGAAGCCCTAGCGGAACCCGTGCAGCAAATTTGCGAAGCGGTCATGCAAGCGCTTGAAACCACCCCGCCCGACCTTGCGGCAGACATCGTAGACCGTGGCGTGATGCTTACGGGGGGCGGTGCATTGCTTGGTGATCTGGATCTGGCCTTGCGTGAGCAGACAGGTCTGGCAATCTCTGTGGCCGATGAGCCGCTCAATTGTGTGGCTCTGGGAACAGGAAAAGCCTTGGAGTTTGAAAAACAACTCCGCCATGTAATTGATTACGACAGCTAAACCTCCGCGCCCAACGCATCGGGCATCGGATCACCACAAAACAAGAGGTGATCGTGGCTAAAGACAGAAACACATCGGACACCTATGTCCGCCCGATCCGGCGCTTGCTGGTCGGGCTTTTGGTGTTGGTCTTTTTGGCAATCTTCGTTCTTTGGCGTATTGATAGCCCGCGTGTCGAGCGGATGCGTGCGAACCTTGTGGACACTATCGTGCCCTCCTTTGAATGGGCCTTGGTGCCCGTGACCAAATTCGTTGGCATGGTTGAGGGATTTCAGAGCTATCAGCGCATTTATGACCAGAACCAAGAGTTGCGGCGCG
>NZ_CBFHKW010000008.1:0-17116 GCF_965656515.1 Celeribacter marinus | reverse complement strand
GCTAGAATTCATTGAAAGTCCCGAATTGATCCGGCCAGGGGATCGCGTCGTTTCATCAGGAGATGGCGGCGTCTTTCCTGCCGGCCTCGTGATCGGTCAGGTTGCTATGGGCCCTGATCGTCGTTTGCGTGTGGCGCTATCCGCGGACTACGAACGGCTTGACTATCTACGCGTCCTACGCACCCATGAGGGCGAGAGGATCCTTGATCCGGGTGCCTTGATTGCAAGGCCACAGCCTGTATCGCCCTTCTCCACATCCTCGGATCAAAACGAGTCTCAACCCGAGGAGCCAAGCGATGGTTGATCCTCGAACGCTACGCCGCTGGGGACACCGTGCAGCCTTTGTTGCCATTTCAGGTTTTGCGCTGTTTTTGTATATTTTACCCATGAATGTGGGGACTGCGCGGTGGCCAGGCCCAGATTTCGTTGTCGCGTTTGCATTTGCATGGGTGCTGAGGCGGCCGACATGGATGCCGTTGTGGCTGGCCGCGCCGATCTTTCTGATAGGTGATTTCATGTTATTACGCCCGCCGGGCCTATGGGCGGCACTGTGCGTTATCGCGCTCGAATTTCTGCGGACACGCGAAACAACATCCCGCGACATGCCATTTGCCATTGAATGGGCAATGGTTGCGGGCGTGTTGCTCGCGATGGCTGGCGTTTATCGTGCCATTCTGGCAGTGTTCATGGTAGACCTTACTTCTCTTGGGCTTGTGATCTCAGGCCAGATTTCAACGCTGATCGTCTATCCTGTTGTAGTGCTTGTGTCGGCGTCCGTGTTGGGTGTGCGTAGGCTAACCCCATCCGAAGCAGACGAATTGCGAGGCCAAGCATAATGCGCCGCTCCCCACAAGATACCGCGATATCAGCCCGTAAAATATCACGCCGCGCCTTATTTTTAGGCGGCTCGCAACTCGCGTTTATGGGTATTTTGGGGTTGCGCATGCGTTATATGCAGGTCGAGCAAGCCGACGAATTCCGCCTAATGGCAGAAGACAACCGTATCAAGGTGCGCCTATTGCCCCCTGCGCGCGGCCTTTTGTATGATCGCAACGGCGCAGTCATCGCAGAAAACGAGCAAACGTTCCGGATCGTGATCCGAAAAGAGGATGCCAATCAGATTGATCAGGTCTTGGGCGAGTTAGAACGCTTGATCAACTTGCCCATAGAGGATCAGGCCCGCGTGCGCGAAGAATTGCGCAAAGCAGGTCCATCTGCACCCGTCACCATTGCCGACCGATTGTCATGGGAGGCCTTTTCCGCCGTTTCCGCAAACGGCCCTGCCCTCCCAGGTGTGACGCCTGAAGTCGGGCTATCGCGCCGCTATCCGCTGCACGACGACTTTGCCCATATGGTCGGATATGTTGGCCCCGTGTCCGACTACAATTTGTCAAAAATGAACGTGATAGACCCGCTATACCGCATTCCCAAGTTTCAAATCGGCAAGTCAGGCGTTGAAAGCCAGCTCGAGGACGCGTTGCGTGGACGTGCGGGATCCTTGCGCGTCGAGCAAAACGCGCGCGGGCGGATCATTCGCGAGTTGGGCCGCCAAGAGGGCATTGCGGGCGCTAACATTCAATTGACGTTTGATCACAAGATGCAAAACTTTATGCAGGCGCGACTTGCAGGTGAAAGTGCGGCTGCCGTCATTCTCGACATTGAAACAGGGGATGTTTTAGCCTCTGGCTCAACGCCCGCGTTTGATCCCAACCTGTTTGTGCGCGGCATATCGGTCGCGGATTATAATGCGCTTTTGGAAAACAAGTACCGTCCCTTGCCATCCAAATCCGTACAAGGGGCCTACCCACCCGGATCGACATTCAAAATGGTCACCGCCCTTGCGGCGTTAGAAGCGGGTGTCGTGACCTCAGACGAGACAGTGCGCTGTACCGGTCACACGGAAGTGGGCGGACGCCGGTTTCACTGCTGGAAACGCTCGGGCCATGGCAATGTCAATCTTGTCGGGTCTTTGCGCCATTCTTGTGATGTCTATTACTATGAACTGGCGCAGCGTACCGGCATCGAAAACATTGCAGAGATGGGTCGCAAACTTGGCCTAGGCGACAGCTACGCGCTCCCCCTACCCGGCATGAGTTCGGGCCTGATGCCCGACAAACAGTGGAAGCTGAAAAATCGCGGGGCGGAATGGGTGATTGGCGACAGCCTCAACGCCTCTATTGGTCAAGGATTTGTCCTAACCACACCCATGCAACTGGCGGTTATGACCGCACGCATTGCAACAGGCCGCACCGTCATTCCGCGCCTTGTGAAATCCATAGACGGGGTCGACCAAGGCATCCAAGGTGGCGAAAAGATCGATATTAATGAGAACATGTTACGCGCGGTGCGTCAGGGCATGTATGAGGTCTCCAACTCATCACGTGGCACGGCCTACGCATCGCGTATCGCGGATGCGACCCTCCAGATGGCCGGGAAAACAGGAACGAGCCAAGTCCGCAACAAAGTTGTAAACAACAACAATGTCCCATGGGAAGAACGCGATCACGCCCTTTTCGTCTCGTATGCCCCCTATGACAACCCGCGCTATGCGGTCTCTGTCGTGGTTGAGCATGGGGGGGGCGGATCCTCAACAGCGGCCCCGATTGCGCGCGACCTGATGTTGTATGCGCTACACGGCGACCTGCCGCCACTCGACAGCTATCCGTCGTCACAACGCGGCACGATAAGCGAGCGTTTTCGCAATCTGCCTTTGCGCGACACCTCTGGCTCCGACACTGAGAAGAGCCGCGCATGAGTTATCTTGAAAGCAATATGAAGACGGTCCCCACGGGCCTGTCCAAAATTCTCTATGTGAACTGGGCCTTGGTGGTCTTGCTTGCGGCGGTGGCCTCAGTCGGGTTCATTATGCTCTATTCCAACGCGGGCGGTTCACTTCGCCCATGGGCAGAGCCACAGATGAAGCGGTTCGCGCTTGGCGTTGTCTTAATGCTGTTTGTCGGCATGGTGCCAATCTATTTTTGGCGCAATGTCGCGGGGGTCGGCTACATCCTGTCGTTCGTTCTTTTGTTGATCGTTGAGTTCTTCGGCGATGTCGGCATGGGCGCTCAGCGCTGGATTGATCTTGGCTTCATGCGACTGCAACCGTCCGAGTTGATGAAAGTCACCCTCGTGATGTTTATCGCCGCCTACTACGACTGGCTCGACATCAGAAAGGTTTCGCGTCCACTCTTTGTCGCAATTCCGGTACTTTTGATCGCCTTGCCAACAGTATTAGTCCTCAAGCAACCCGATCTGGGCACCTCTATTTTGCTGGTCCTCGGCGGTGCGATTGTCATGTTCGCCGCAGGTGTATCATGGTGGTATTTTGGCGCAGTGGCGGCAATGGTTGGTGGTTTGGTCACGGCCGTTTTCACCTCGCGCGGCACCACGTGGCAGTTGCTAAAAGACTACCAATACCGCCGCATCGACACCTTTCTTGATCCCTCATCCGACCCTCTCGGCGCGGGCTACCACATTTCACAGGCGAAAATTGCGCTTGGATCAGGCGGATGGACAGGGCGTGGATTTATGCAAGGCACCCAAAGCCGCCTCAACTTTTTGCCTGAGAAACATACCGACTTTATCTTTACCACATTGGCGGAAGAGTTCGGATTTCTGGGCGGATTTTCATTGCTCATGCTCTACGCGCTCATCGTCGTATTTTGCATCGTCTCCGCGATGCGCAACCCTGACCGCTTTGGTGCGCTCGTGACAATCGGGATTGCCGCGACCTTCTTTTTCTTCTTTGCGGTCAATATGTCGATGGTTATGGGATTGGCACCCGTTGTCGGTGTCCCTCTCCCGCTCGTATCGTATGGCGGCTCGGCGATGTTGGTGTTGATGATCGCCTTTGGCGTGGTCCAGTCCGCACATATCCACCGCCCACGAGGCCGCAAATGACCCTGGCGTTGTTGTTCTCCGCACCCGAAAAGCTCTGGGAGGGATACCGCGATGTACTTCCCGCAGCACTCAAAGCCCATGGTATAGACGGGCATCTGTCCCGTGATGCTGCGCCCGAGGATGTGGATTACATCGTCTATGCGCCCAATGAGACCCTCACGGACTTTACGCCATTCGTGCGCACCAAAGCCGTGTTGTCGCTATGGGCGGGTGTGGAGCGCATTGTATCGAACCCAACGCTGACACAGCCGCTTTGTCGTATGGTCGATGATGGTTTAGCGCTCGGCATGCGAGACTATGTGACAGGTCATGTCCTGCGTCATCATTTGGGTATGGATGCACATATCCATGGCTTGAATGGAGTGTGGGATCAGATCGTCCCACCATTGGCGCGGGATCGCACGGTTGCAGTCTTGGGTCTTGGCGCTTTGGGCCAATTTTGCGCGAAAGCCCTCTCGGACTTGGGGTTCAACACGCTGGGGTGGTCCCGCTCCGCAAAACAGATAGAGGGCGTGACCTGCGCTCATGGCCCTGTGGGCCTGCGCAATGTCTTAGCCCGCGCCCAAATCGTGGTGACACTCCTGCCCAATACGCCTGCAACCGAAAATATACTAAGCCGTCAGACGCTTGCGCTGATGCCCAAAGGCGCAGTGATCATCAATCCGGGACGCGGCGCACTGATAGACGATGACGCATTGCTTGCCGCTCTCGCATCGGGCCATATCGGGCATGCGACCCTTGATGTGTTTCGCACCGAACCCCTTCCCGAGGCGCACCCCTATTGGGACCACCCGCGTGTGACTGTGACCCCTCATATTGCGGCAGAAACCCGTCCCGCAACCGCGTCTCAGGTTATCGCTGAAAATGTGCGGCGCAGCGAAGCGGGTGAGCCGCTTTTATTCTCGGTCAACAAAATCGCAGGGTACTAATCTGGCCCAACCTCTGAATTTGAGGATCCCGATTTATCGCAACTTTGGTGGGCTAGACGGGTCCATGCCGGGGGCCGAAGGTCCGGCGTTCATACTTTGCGCCTCAGGCAAGTCGAACCGCAAACCATGGCGCGCTAGGGCCGCACATGCCGGATCGGACGGGCGAAAAAACGCCACATCCAATGCGCCGGCCTCAACACCCGAAAAGATCAATGCCTCGGACACCAGTTTGGCCAAGGCCCCCTCGGCCCCTGGAACATGATCAACAAACGCAAGGATGTGGGATTTTACGCCGCCTTTGTAAGACACGCCCGCGAGATAGGCGAGACGCGCTAACCCGCCGGTGATCGCAAGTTTTTGATCCAGCGCGGCGATGAGCACATCGGGCAATCCATAAGGTGGGGTAATCTCTTCCGGCGTACCTTCGGTTTCAGTTGGCGCGGCGCCAAGTGTGTCGTTAAGCCAGCCCACCGCGTCAGCAGGCAAAAGCATCTCAGACGGAGCCACTGTAAGGTTTAATCCAAGACCAAGCCCCGACCCACTCAGCATCTGTGCCAAGACCCGACCAGATAAGGCCACGTAAGGGACAGCGCCGGCAAAAGCCGCCAATCGCTCCTCGCGGTCGAACACCAAAACGAACTGGTCGCCCTCGACGGGAAAAATGCGCGGCGTGACAGGTTGATCCTCTTGTGGCGCATCCTCCAGCAACAAAAACAATTCCGCGTCTGCGACACGCTCGTAAAACCGCAAACGGATTGCATCATCGTCGGGGGCCGCGATCATTGCCGCGTGAGCGTGATCAATTGCTGTGTGCTCTGATACCGTCAGATCGTCGTTCATATCGCATCCCTTCGCTCTGTGCGTCATCCCCAAGCACCCTACGTGCGGAGTGGATTGCCGTGTCCTGCCACAGGTATTGCGCGATACACGCAGAGGCAAGGGCAAGGCATCGATGAACGTGTATACGCAGCCAGTTTGCCCTAACCGCCGCCATCCCCTATCCGAGCTGCGGCGAAAATGGGGGATTTGTTCTCGGTCGGCGCCGCGGCGATCACCATCGTGGTGAGAAAACTGTGCCGTGTCGAAAAGCAAAACAGCTGACTTTCACAGGCCAATGTCACGCCACATCTCGTAAAATTGAATAGACGGAAGTGTGAGATTGTTCCTGTTTCCTTCATAATACCTGTAAAACAACTGAGACATTCATGCCGATTGGACACAATGTCGCCCAATTGGTGCGTTAGACCATTTGGGAATGCACAGGCACGCTTGCTTGTGCTTAAATAGTTTCGAGGCCGTATTCGATGCTCGAGTTCGACAATGTCAGCAAGTCCTTTTGGACAGGCACGCAGCGCAAGGTGATCCTTGACCGCGCGTCTTTTCGCGTGGAGTTAGGCAATTCTTTGGGCATTCTCGCCCCGAACGGAACGGGCAAAACGACGATCATCAATATGATGTCAGGACTGGAAAAACCCGATGAGGGCGATATCCGCCGTGGATGCCGCGTGTCTTTTCCACTCGGGTTCATGGGAGGATTGATTGGCAAACATACAGCGCGTGAAAACGTGCGGTTTATTGCACAGCTCTATGATCTCGACCCCGACTATGTTGAAGCGTTTTGTCGGTGGCTTTGCGGGTTAGAAGAGTACTTTGACATGCCTGTTGCCACCTATTCATCCGGTATGCGCTCGCGCTTGTCCTTTTCGCTCTTGTTGGCGCTCGATTTCGATATCTACTTGATTGACGAGGGCATGCCCTCAACCACGGATGTCGAATTTAACCGCAAGGCGGGGAGCATCCTTCGCGAGAGACTGGAAAAGTCGACGTTGATTGTGGTATCCCACCAAATGGCAACACTGGAAAAATTCTGTCGCTCCGCTGCGGTTTTGCGCAAAGGCAAACTGCACTTCTTTGACACTCTGGAAGAAGCGAAATCGCTCTATGACTACGAAGCCTAAGGTTCAAAAATACCGCGTCCGCCGCGGGCCGCGCATCGCCGCTCAAAGCCCTGTGACGAGCATGGACCAACACGCAGGTGTTTCGCCGACTGGGGCAATAGATGAGGCGCATGGACGCGTACACACGCTACAGGCCGCAAATGCGCCGTCGCGCGACACACCCCCATCCGCCGCAGCACCAACCCCACCCAAACCGACCGCAAAGGCACCACCAAAAGCTGCAAACGCGGCAGCCCTTCACGGTGATGACCTGTTCAATAACGGCGCGGTTGATGATGGCTTTGGCGATGGCCCCTTTCCCGGTGCCGCAGCGTCTGAAAAACCACAACCAGCGCGGCGTGCAGCACGTGCCCATGGCGGTGTCGCAACCGAATTGGGGAAGGACACGGCACCTCAAACGGGCGATGTCGCCCCCGCTGATGAAATGAGCATCGATGCTGAAATTGATGCAATCCGCCGCGAGGGCTTAACAGGGCGTCAGCTTCGTATGGCGCGCCGTGTAGCGAGCAAGCACGGGCTTGCCCCGACATCAGATTTTGACGCAATCCGGCTCTTGCGCAAACAGGGCATTGACCCGTTTCAAAAAGGCAGTGCGCTAGACCTCGTGGATACAGGAAAGCCGGCGCAGGGAGGCGCGGACCTACCCGCACGTCGCGATCCGCAGCTGCCCAAAACTGTAGATCAGCCTCAATTGCCCTCTGCGGCGATTTTGGAGCGCATCGCGCGCGAAGAAGATATCTCAACCATTCAACGCGATATTGCAAAACGGCGCCGCCGCAAAATGCTTTTACTGGTCGCCCGCCTAGCCGCGTTCGTAGCGCTGCCAACAGTGTTTGCGGGCTACTATTTCTACAACATTGCGACCCCAATGTACGCGACAAACTCGTCTTTGGTGATCAAGCAAGCCTCGTCCCCCGCATCAGGTGGCGGTCTTGGCTCCATGCTTCAGGGATCTCCCCTTGGCTCATCATTGGAGGCCGTAACCGTTCAGGACTATTTGCTATCCAAGGACGCGATGCTCCGTCTGGACGCCGACGTCGGCTTCAAAGATCATTTTTCATCCCCTACTGTCGACCCGATCCAGCGCCTACCTGAAAACCCGTCTAACGAGGAAGCGTACAAGGTCTATAAGGACCGTGTCATGATTGGCTACGACCCCACGGAAGGCATCCTGAAAATGGAAGTTGTGGCCGCCGATCCGCAGGTCGCCACACAATTTGCCAAAGCGCTCATAACCTACGCTGAAGAGCGCATGGATCAACTCACGCAACGCATTCGCGACGACCAAATGAGTGGGGCGCGCGAAAGCCTTGATGACGCCGAGGCCAAAATGCGCAAAGCACAAGAAGACGTGGTAGAGCTGCAAGAAAAGATGGGCATCATCTCGCCAGACGCCGAGACATCCGCGCTCATGGGCCAAATCAACGGATTCGAAACGCAGTTGCAACAAAAGAGATTGCAGCTCCAACAGCTGCTCGACAACACCCGTCCGAACCAAGCTCGCGTTGAGGGTGTTGAGGGCGATATCGGCCGCCTTGAAGTGTTGATCGGCAACCTGCGCAACGACATGACAGAGGCACAACGCCCCGCGGGATCTCTGGCACGGATTACTGCGCAACTTCGGATGGCGGAAGTCGAACTGCAGACGCGCCAAGCGATGGTTCAACAATCTTTAATGAATCTTGAAAACGCGCGCACCGAAGTGAACCGCCAGATCAGCTACCTCTCAACAGGTGTAAGCCCTGTCGCGCCGGAAGATCCCACCTATCCGCGCAAATTCGAAAATACGCTGCTCTCACTGCTTGTGCTCTCGGGGCTCTACCTTTTGGCCTCTCTCACCGCCGCGGTCTTGCGCGAACAGGTCTCTGCATAAAGGCGAATGACGGCGCGCCAATAGGCGCGCCGCCGCCGATCTGGGCAAAATCCGTCCTCCTGCGTCCGTTTGACGCGACTGAAAATCCCATTGCGACCGTTACACATTCATTAAGTTGATTTTGAAAGGATCCGCTATGAAACGCTTCTTGTCCGTACTCGCTGTAACAGCCGCCCTACCCGCCGCCGTGTCCGCCCAACAGTTTGGGGGGCACTTCATGGAAAGCTGGGATACAGACAGTGACGGCACCGTAACCCTCGCCGAAGTCGAAATACGCCGTGGCGATATCTTTTACATGTTTGATAGCAACGAAGATGGTTTTCTAGATGCACAAGAGTACGTGCAGTTCGACGAAACACGCGTTGCCGATCGCGAGGTTCATATGGAAGAGGCTCAGGAGACGGCGTCTCGAGGGGCATCCATGGGCCAAGGCAAGGGACAGGGCACAGGCATGTCAGCGGGCATTTCTGGCGTCCAAAATGCCATGACGCTGGCCTACAACGATACGGATGGTGACGGACAAGTGAGCCGCGAGGAATTCACCTCTAATACCGCCGGATGGTTCGTCACAATGGACAAGACCGGCGATGGCGTGGTGAATGCTGACGATTTCGGTCGAAAATAGAAATAAACCCGACGCGGCAAGCGAGGATTCCCTCTTCGCTTGCCTGTCTGCTAAAATTCTTTTGTCTAAGGATCGCTTTTTACCATTTCATGGGTTGCACAGGGCGCGCGAGCGGACTAATTACGCATCCACGTTGGGATGTAGCCAAGTGGTAAGGCAACTGTTTTTGGTACAGTGTACCGTAGGTTCGAATCCTACCATCCCAGCCAACTTTCTTCTAAGACTTTGATTTACAAGCATCGCCTGCTTTGGGCTGCGGTGGATTTTCCCCACTGCATCACATTGGTGCGTAGAGCGGCTGATTGCTTGGGGATACGCCCAGAACCCTTCCTTACTATCGGAGGGGCTCAATGGAGCATTTGAATCACGTTACGCGCCGTGGCGCTGTCTACGTCTGGCGACGCCGATTGCCCGAACATTGCACCGGAACAGGTGGTCAATTTGTTCAGGTAAGCCTGAGGACCAGGAGTTTTTCCACAGCTAAAGTGATTGCAGCTCTCGTAAATTCTGCCTTCGCGACCTCTATCCTCTTTGTGAAGAACAAAAGGATCACCCGCGCCGAGGCTCAGACATTTCTTGCGGAGGTCGTTTCAATTGAGTTGGAACGGATCGAAGAGGAAAGGTATTTCGAGACTCAGGCAAGTTCGCCAGAAGCATGGCGACAACGCAATATTGCGGAGCGCTCCCGCGCGCTCGCGATTGAGCGGGTTGCTGCCATGGGGCATGCAGCTGCCCTGTTTGACGAAGATCGCAGCGTTCTTTCGGAGCAGGGGTTTTCAGAAGGTGATCTTGAAAAGGTCGAATCCTCCATTGTTGAGTGTCTTGAGCAATCCCAATCTCCGCAATTCCAGGAGGCGACTTCAGAGTTAGCGCAACGCATCTTGCCTGACTGTTCGCTTTCCGAGGTCGACCTGAATGTTCTGGCGCGCGTTCGATTGTCCGGACAAGCAGAGGCGTTAAAGCAGAGTGATCGGCGTTTTCAAACGACGCCATTCGTGGGCCTGCAGTCCGGAGTTGTTCCGGTTGCAACCGTGCCAGAAATCCCAGCACCACAAAGAGAAGTAACGCATGAAGTTGAACGGCGTCCGGGCTATTCGGACAGCTTCGAAGACTTGCATGCCGCCTATATTGCTCAAGACTTCAAAGACCTTGATGATCCCGCAGAGCAACGTAAACGCTTGAAAACCCGCCGCCAGACAGAAGCAGTCCTCACGCAATTTCGGCATGCAACCGGCGTCCTGAACTTGCGGGACCTGAAGCAAGAAGACTTGTACTACTACTGCACTGTTCTGGAGCGACTTCTCAAGATTTATGGACGCAGCGCTGCGGATCGCGCTCTGAGCCTACAAGAAATTTTGGAACGTGGTGAGAACTTGAGCGAAGATCAGATCGGACTAAGCCCCGCAACGATCAATCGAAATCTCTCACATATCCGAAACTTCCTCAGATTTGCGCGTTCGCGCGGTGCCCATCCTGCTGAAGAACTCTACCTTGCGGATTTGCGACGTCAAGAAGACGGCGACGAACGAAGCGCCCGTTTGGCGTTTTCCGATGAAGACGTAGAACTTCTGTTTAGGCATCCCGTTTGGCAAGGTTGTCGAAGTAACGCGCGCGGAAACCTTCCAGGCGACGACGTTATTCAGGATGGTTTGTACTGGGGGCCGCTGATCGCGGTCGCAAGCGGAGCACGGCGCGAGGAAATCATGGGATTGGAACTCTCTGATATTCTGCTGGATCACGAGGTTCCACATTTTCTGATCCGGAAAAACCGCAACCGGTGCCTCAAAAATGCAGGTTCACAGCGTAAGATCCCGATTCATAGCAAGCTTATAGAACTTGGTTTTCCCCGCTATGTCGAGGCGATGGCCAACAAAGGAGCGGGAGACCTGTTTCCCGAATTCCGGCCAAGCTCCGAATCTGAGACATTCGGAAACGTTTTCTACAAGCCCTGGAAGGCGGTCCTAGATCAACAGTTAGGCCTGTCATCCACGCGAAAGACGTTTCACTCGTTCAGGCACCGTACAATCACGACACTACGGCATGATCCGGACATTCCGAAATCATGGGTGAAGGATTTGGTCGGGCACAAACATGGAGATGAAACCGATGGTAGATATCGTGATCCAACTCCACTGAAGCAGTTGCAGGTGGCAGTGGAAACACTATCCATTGATATCTGAAATCCGTCTATGGAGCGTTGCGCCGCTCCACCACGCTTTGGTTGAGAGGCTTGGTTGGGGAGACCCCACACCCCGATCAATGACAAAAGAGCCATGGAGAACGAGCATATGAAAGACAATCTCGAAAAGGAGAGATCAGGAAACGGTCGCCCAGTGCATAGGCAAGCATACCTTGAAGTTGCACAGACCAGCACTATCCGAAATATAGTTAACCGATCATCAGAAATTGTCTAACGATCAGGCAAGGAGCCATGGCCCCGCGCAGTTGTTTTGCTCGCAAAACGACGAAGCGCCCCCACGGCGTAAGTGGCAGACAGGTAGCTCTCAAAGCTACCTACAGTCTGTCTCTATGGGTAGTAAACCGCCCGCCCGTTTTTCGAATATCCACAGCTTTCGGTACGCCAGTTACTCAAGTTCCGAAATCCAGTTTTGAACTTTCATGAACCTCGCTGAGCCTTTCTGGAGTGTAGCAGAAAGGAACTGTGTTGGCCTATCAATTCATTCACATCGAAACATACTCAAGAGCACAGACCAAGGTTAAGGGGACAGACAATCATTTCAATTCCGCCGCTCAGGTCATCGGAGAAGCACGGCGGGAACCCAGATATTCCCGCCATGTCGGAGAGGTCGGAAAGGTCTATCGGCTTGGGGGGACACATTCAGTCACCCAACTTGAAGCAAGGCATACCGCTCTGCTTAAAGACCTGAAGGAGACTGTCACCCGCAAAGATGGCAGCACCTATGAGCGCAAGCTGCGCAAGGATGCGGCGACGCTTTATACGGAAATCCACTCGCATCCCCTGCCCGCCTCCACGTTTCTGGCGGACAAGAAAACCCACGGTCCCGAAATTCAGAAATGGATCAAACTGGCCCTTGAGGATTTTCAGGCTCGGATGCCAGAGGAAATCGAATGGACCGCGGTCATGCATGTCGATGAAAGCCATGTGCATTTCCATATCCTTGCGATCAATCCAAAGGACCCGAAGCTGGACGCCAACAAGCTCCACACGGGAAAAGCCGCGGCAACCAAGCTCCGCAGCACACTGGATGTTCCGACAGCGATCTTAGCACTTCCGAAGCCTGAGCTGCAGAAACGCCCGAGGAAACCCAAGCAACTCCGCCCGTCAAAGAACTGCGAAACGCAGCGCAAGAATAAAATCAAACGAGGGGCACAGCTGGCAGAGTGGGAAAAGGAGTGCCGTGATGTTGAAGCTCACAATGCTACGCTGCTGGCGGACTGGAACACGGCCAACTCTGCGCACCTAAAATCCGCACGCAAGCAACGAGGCGCCATCCCGGAAAAGGATGCTTACACGGCAGCGATGAAGACGCTGCAAGATCGGTATTATGAAATGGTAGGGAAACCCTGCGGCCTCTTGCGGGACGGCCCCAGGGCTGAACGCCTGAGCACGGTTGAATATGGGGCACGACAGAAAAACGCGCAAAGGTTGGCTGCCGATATTGAGACTGTTGAAAAGGATCGCGAACGTGTCGATCAGGAAATCGATATGGTCAAAGACATCAAAGCCCGTCACGCTGATAGCCTCGCGGACTTATCCCAAAAGAAGGGAGAATTCGACGAAGGGGTGGAAGCCTTAGAGCAACTGGTCATTCAGTTGGAGACAGGCAAAGCGACCATCTCGGGCGGCGCAATCCAAATGCAGAAACCACCTAGGTTTCTCAAGCACCTATTTGAGAAGAAGCCCGACGAAAGCAGAGCGGTTGGTCTATTCAGACGACTTTTTAAACTAATTGTCCGGGGAGTTGATAGCGGGCGCAACGTGGTCGAAACTACGCTGGAGCCCAACGAGCCTGAACTTTAGGAGATACACAAACGGCCTTACCGGACTTTGGCATTCTAGTTGGGCGCTGCGCCGCAGCTTCACCAGACCGGCCATTCGTCCATAGCGCAGCATTTTCGGAGGCTGAAGGTCGGCAGAGCGGACAAGGCGATAGATCGCTGCAGCTCGGCAATTGGCTGCGTTTCAAAGGGCGACTTAAGTCGAGTGTTTTGTGCGAAGCTCCTGCGGTGTCAGTCCGGTCCACTTTCTGAAGGCGCGCTGAAATGCGTTGGGGTCTCGATACCCTACGAGGTGCGCAATCTGCTGGTTATTCAGATCGCTTTTGACCAGATAGCGGATCGCAAGGTCTTTGCGCGTTTCATCCAGCAGGGATTGGAAAGTCACCCCCTCATCACTCAGTCGCCGCAAAAGCGTGCTTCGGCTCAGCTTCAAACGGCTGCAGATATGCGCGATCGTGGGTTCGGTGATGGAGAAGGCTTCCAGAATCGTCGCACGGACCCGATCGGACAGCGGCAGTCCCTTGGACTGGATCATTGCCTGGCTTTGCAGATCCGCCTCAGTCGCCTGCCAAAGGTCGGGATTGTCGGATATAAACCGAGTCCGGGCGTCGGTTCGGGTATAGGTCAACGTGGCGTCACCCAGTGCGGGGACTTGCCCAAAAACCTCTGACAAACGCATACGCACGTCCTCGGGCAGAGGAAGGCTTACCCGCTTGGGCGAGATGGCGTGGCGTGCCAGCGCGTTGGCCTGCGCGTGAAGGTAGATGATCTGGGCGCTGCTGAACGTTCCGGGCAAGGTGGTTGTGCCTACGTCGGGTGCCACGCGGACGGTGAATTCCGACGCGCTTTGCGCCACTATGAACTGCATCGGGCCGAACAGGCTTTTGAATTTGGCCATGCGCGCGATGCCTGTCTCGAAATCCGGCGCGGTCGACAGGGCGAACAGCACCGGGATCGCGGGGCCGCCCGCCATGCGCAGCCCGAGAAGCCGAGACACGTCCTGCTGCGCCGATAGGTCGATCATCGCGGTCCAGAGCGCCAGATATTCGTCGGCCGTGACCAGAAAGGCTTGGTCGTTATGATCGGTGGCGACGATCCCAGCCCGCGTCAAAACCTCAGACCAGTCGACCCCCAGAATGCCGCACACAGGGCCGGACAGAATGGCGGATGTATAGATCGGGGATCGTTCTTGCGTCTGCATCATGGGGGCCCTTCACGCGGGGATCGCGCGTGTTTCATCAGACACGGTCGCCCGGTGCCTGGCAACGGCCTTGAGACGATCTGCAAGTTATTGACATGATCTGCAAGCCGCAAGTGGTGGCAGGCAGTTCCTGCACAAGCCTAGTTTGGGGCGACAGCAGCACATGGAGATATCGACTTGGACCTGACATCGAAGATCATCCTTATCACCGGTGGCGGGTCGGGCATCGGCCTTGAACTGACCCGGCAACTTGTAGCACTTGGCAACACGGTCATCATCTGCGGGCGCGATTCGGGCAAGCTGGCCGAGGCCGCGCGCAAAACCGGGGCCCAGACTATCGCAGGAGATGTGACGGTTGCGGAGGATCAGGAGCGGATCCTTTCGGAAATCGCGGCGCAGCATGGTCGCCTTGATCTTTTGGTCAACAATGCGGGCATCTTTCTGGCCTATGATTTCAAGACCGATCCTAACACGCTGCAAAAGATCGAGCGCGAAATCGCCATCAATGCCACGGCACCGCTGACCCTGACGCGGCGCGCCTTGCCGCTTTTGGAGAAAAGCGCACAAGCGGGGGTTCTGTTCATCGGGTCGGGCATCGCCTTTGTCGCGTCGCCTGGAACGCCGGTTTATTCCGGGACCAAGGCGCTGATCCATCACTGCGCACAAACCCTGCGCCATCAGTTGCGACCCCACGGCATCACCGTGTTCGAGGCTTTGCCGCCCGTCGTTGATACCGACATGGCCAAGGCGTTGAAATCCGGCAATTTCAAGAAGATGAAGCCCGCCGATCTGGTGCGCGACATCCTCACGGGAATGCGCCGCAACCAGACAGAGATGCTGCTCGGCCAATCAAGCCAGATCAAGCTGATGAGCCGCATCGCCCCCGCCTTCCTGTTTCGTCAGTTCGCGAAGACCGAGTTTCACTGAGGCCCGCCGCAGAACGCCCTGTTCAGCGCTTTCAAGGATACCACCATGACCCTTTCCCCAAGCCGCAATCTGTTGGTGATGAATATCCAGATGACGGTCAGCCTTGTGGCGACGATTATCCTCGTGCGCTGGCTTTTCCCCGGCATCGCGCAGGCAGAGTTCGCCGTCGCCGTTCTGCCTGTCGCCGTTTTGCACATGTTCCGGTTCATCGGCATGACGGTTGTGATGCCTGGTCAGTTGGACGACGCAATCAGCCATAAGGCCAAGGTGGAGATCGCGGTCGGCGATCTGATCGTGGCGCTGACAGCGGTGCTGCTGACCTTTGCAATCGTCGAGGGTTTTTCCGATGGCACCGTGCGTGTGCTGGCCTGGATCTTTGTGATCACTTGCCTGGCCGACATGGCCGTCATCCAGCGGCACTTCATCGGGGAGCAGTTCTGGAACAAACAGATGGGCGTCGTCTGGCTGTTCCAGGTTTTGCTGTCGGCACCCATGGTCCTCGGAGAATTCTTTGTACTCTACCGGTTGGTGGCGGGATGAGGATGCACATCTGCCAAACCTGCCCCTGTCACATTGTACCATAAGGATAAATCGCATGACCACAGAACCGCAAACCGATGTGACAATCGCAGTGTTCGGCGCCACCGGCCAGACCGGTCGGCATGTGTTGAGCCATGCCCTTAATCAGGGTCATGGGGTGCGGGCATTGGTGCGCGACCCGAGCAAGCTGCGCGTTGAGCAGGACGGACTGACGTTCATCACGGGCGATTTCGACACGATCGAGGCGCTGCACGAGACGGTCAGGGGTGCCACCCATGTGATCTGCTGCGCGGGCGGGGCCTACGGAAAAGGCTACGACACCGGCATGATGACGCGCTTCGTTACAAGGCTCTGGCCCATTCTCGATGCGGAACCCTCGGTCAGAACCTTCCTGTTCCAGTCGGTGTTTTTTGCCCCAGAGCCCGATGGGTCCAATCCTGTGATCCTCAAGCTGCTCGCCCCTGTGGCGGCCTATTTCACCGGTGCGACCGAGATGCTCCGGGACAACACCGCCGTCACAAAGTTCATTGCGGCTAATCGCGATGTCTCCTTTGACACTATCGTCACCCGCCCGGGAAAGATCGTGGACAAACAGGGAGGTGCCCTGCTGGTCGCTAGCCGCACAGCCGGCTTCGCCCCCATCACTTTTGCCGATCTGGGCGCCTTCACTGTCAGCGCCGTGCAGGATGCGTCGTTGCTCGGGACCTATCCCTTTGTCGCGCCCGCACCTTGAAAGAAAATCCATGACCCACGCCACCTATCGCAAGACCGTCAATATCGTCGCCATCGCGGCTTCTGCCGCATTTGCGGGAGGCGGGCTCCTGATACTTCTGTCCTACGGCATCCGCTGGCTGGGGACCGATCCACTTGTCTGGCGGGCGGGGTTTTGGGACGAGTTTATGAACTTCGCCCTCACGATCATTCCGCTGAACATGATCACACTGATCGCGCTGGTCCTGTCGGTGCGGCTGGATTGGCACGACCGTCCGGTGCGCCGGATCTGGATGTGGGCGGTCTGGCTTTACGTGGCCAATACGGTGTTCACACTCGGCTACTTCATCCCGCAGAACATCCTCTTGATCTGGGACAGTTACACCGCCGCCGAGGCATCAACCGTGCGGGCGACATGGCTGGGCCTGCATGTCATTCGCGTCGCCATCGCGCTCGCCGTTCCGGTCTTCG
>NZ_CBFHKW010000007.1:57959-73471 GCF_965656515.1 Celeribacter marinus | reverse complement strand
TCTGCCCGGCTATGAAAAGATGGGGCTTGTGGTTCCCCTTGGTGGCACCACGCTATTTTTCCGCCGTGACGCAATTGAGGAACTGGGCGGATGGGACGCGCATAACGTCACGGAGGACGCCGATCTGGGCTTGCGTCTGGCGCGCCATGGCTACCGAACCGAACTGATTGCGACCGTCACCGAAGAAGAGGCCAATTGCCACGCATGGCCGTGGATCAAACAGCGCTCTCGTTGGCTCAAAGGCTACGCCATGACATGGGCGGTGCACATGAGATCCCCGCGCAAACTATGGCAGGATCTGGGGCCGTGGCGCTTTTTTGGCGTTCAGGCTCTATTTTTAGGTACCATCAGCCAATTCGTTCTTGCGCCCTTTTTGTGGTCGTTTTGGGCCATCGTTCTGGGGCTGCCGCATCCGCTACGCGATGCCTTGCCGCGCGAGGCTTTTGTCGCACTCGGAACGCTTTTCATCATGTCTGAAGTGTCAACCGTTGCGGTCGGTATGGTGGCTACGAGCACGCCCAAACACAAATGGCTTTGGCCGTGGGTGCCGACCCTCCATCTCTACTATCCCCTAGCAACCGTGGCCGCGGCCAAGGGGTTATGGGAGATCGTCACGCGTCCGTACTATTGGGATAAAACGGCACATGGGCGGTCAGATCGCTGTGGTACAATCGACAGACCCGACACGCCGCCGCCAGTGCGTGCGCCGCGAAAATCGCCTCTGCCCCCAACCACATTTACACCCGATGCGGTCAAACCTTATCGCCTTGGGGTCGATGCCATCGTGACACCCCCAACGGCTCATCCAGTGACACCACCGACCCCCAGTGAGGGGTTCGCACATGCCCGAAGCAACCCGCGCGATCTATACCTGCCGTTTATTGCGCGCGGGCCACACAGACCGATCAAAGGTCGATTGTCGGTGGGCGTAACGTCGACCTCAAAGTCGTAGCAGGCCCGTTCAAACCTCTTTGTTGGCATCAATTTTGAGGCGGGTGACAAAGGCTTTCGAGATATGGTTGGACAGCGCCTTATGCGCCGTTGCCCCATCTCCCGCCTCAATCGCCGTGACAATTGCATCATGCTCGGCAATCGCCTCCGCACCGCGTCCATCAACCGCAAGCGATGTTGTCGCCAACAACGCCATCGAGCGGTGCACCAGATCAAGTTGTTGCACAAGGTAGCGATTGTGCGAGGCAAGGTGGATTTGCTTGTGAAAGCGGCGATTCGCCCGCGCCAACGCCTCTGGGTTTCCGATCAAGCCGCGATCTTCCTCCACCATGTCGCGCAACACACGCGCCTCTTCAGGGGTCGCATGGCGCGCGGCCAAACGCGCGGCCAACCCCTCAAGCTCGGTGCGCACCACATACAGGTCCGCCATTTGGTTATGGTCCAATGAAGCCACAATCAAAGAGCGCCCGTCACGGGTCAACATCGATTGCGTTTCAAGGCGCTGAAGAGCCTCACGAATGGGGGTCCGCGATACGCCAAACCGATCGGCCAGCTCGCTTTCGACCAAACGGTCCCCAGGCCTGTATGTACCCGTATCGATCGCCTCCAAAATCATCTCGTAGGCGTCTTTTTGTCCCGTGCGTGTCTCTTTCATCAGGCGTCCTTGGTGGCCATTTGTTTAGCGGACAATAGACAGTCCAGCCCTGTGCAATCAAGCGATACATGGCCGCAGATGCCGAAGGGTCCGCACCCTCTTGCCTCGCGCGTCCGCCTCACCTATCAGTTGCTCATGGTAAGTGATCACTTTTCCCACGTCCAAGAGTGGATATTCGACCTCGACAACACGCTGTATCCGCCGTCAGCCTGCCTGTTCGAACAGATCGAGCCGCGCATGACCGCGTGGGTACAGCGCGAATTGAATGTGTCGCGCGACGAGGCCAACCGCCTACGTCACACCTATTGGCGCGATTATGGCACCACGTTGTCGGGGATGATGCACCTGCATGGCACCGATCCCTTGCCCTACCTCACTTATGTTCATGATATCGACTTTTCGACGCTGCCCGCCGATCCGGCATTGCGTGCGGCCATTCACGCGTTGCCCGGTCGCAAGATTGTCTATACTAACGGCTCGGAACCCTACGCCAACCGAGTTCTTGAGGCACGCGGTCTAACCGGACTGTTTGATGCAATCTACGGAATTGAGCACGCCGACTTTCACCCCAAACCCATTGCGCAAGCGTTTGATACCATTATCAAAAAATACGGTCTCGCGCCCTATGAGGCTGCGATGTTCGAGGATGATGTGCGCAATCTCGAAGTGCCCCATGCCCTTGGCATGAAAACGGTTCATATCGCGCCCAACCCGCTTGATCCCCCCGCGCCATATGTACATTTTCACGCGGCGGATCTCACTGGATTTTTGTCGAAAATACTCGCGTAAGCCTGTGACGCGATTTGACTTTTGTGGATTGAATGCACTGAATGTTACCGCGCCCAAACCGCTGTGCGCTTGTGTCGCGCGTCAACGCGCCACCGTGACCTTTTAGCTGTGCATAAATAGAGAGGCGCTAAATCACACCAAACCGACACCATTCCTAAAATGAGAACGCACATGTCCCTTTCCAAAACCGCAACTGCACAGACAATTGACACAGACCACGACCACGGTGAAGCAAGCATCTCCCCTAAGGGTGTGGCCCTCACGCTCTTGTTCATTGTGGCCTGTCTGGCCGCTGTGGGCTTTGGCGTTGTTGCGTTTGGGCCTTGGGTTTTGGGGCTCACAGCACTTGCGTTTGTTCCTGTGATCTACATCGTTTTGATTTTACTCACGATCGGAAAGTAACGCGCAGTGCTGCCCACATGAGGCGGTCTGACACTTGGACAAATCCCCCCTATGCGCCTATGTAATAGCCAAAGCGCGCGTATTTGCGCATAGGAGATAGTCATGTCCACGCCCCAAAACAACGCCCAGCGCCTCACCGTTGATGTTCTTGTCAGCGGTGGCGGCATTGCCGGCATGATTGCCGCCGCCGCTTTTGGCGCAAGCGGGTTCACGACACTCATGGTCGACCCTACCCCCCCTGTGACCGTCGGCACGGAGGCAGGTTCAGACCTTCGTTCGACCGCGTTTTTGCGCCCTGCGCGCGATCTATTTGAGCGCATTGGCATCTGGTCCGTGCTCGAACCCTACGCTACACCCCTTGAGGCGTTGCGCGTGGTCGACACGGTGGGCGCAGAAGGCACACCGTCCGAGGTGCGCGCAGAGCGGCAATTCGAGGGCACAGAAACCGGCACCGAGCCGTTCGGGTGGAATTTTCTCAACTGGATGATCCGCCGTGAACTGGCATCCGTCCTGCCCACGATTCAAAACACCCAAACGCGCTATGGCACAGGGTTCAAATCCATGTTGACCCGCACCGGAGAGGCCCTTGTGACACTCACCGATGGCACACAGGTCGCCGCAAAATTGGTGATTGCCGCAGATGGACGCGGCAGCCCCGTGCGCGAGGCCGCAGGAATCGGCGTCAAGACCACACATTACGGGCAAAAATCACTGTCCTTCACCACCTTTCACGACCTACCCCACAACAATGTCTCCACCGAGATTTACCGCGAAGGCGGGCCATTCACGATGGTGCCTTTGGCGGACATTGATGGTCGTCACGCCTCCGCCGTTGTGTGGATGAATAGTGGACCGCGTGCGGTGGAGCTGCTCAATATGGCCGTGCCCGCGTTCAATGCCGCTATGACGGAACGCTCTGCGGGCCTGTTCGGCGCGCTCGAATTGGCCTCCCATCGCGGGATTTTCCCGATCATCACGCAACTGGCCGACAGACTTGCCGCCGAGCGTGTGGCGGTGATCGCGGAGGCCGCACATGTCTTGCCGCCCATCGGCGCACAGGGCCTGAATACTTCGCTCAATGATCTGGCCCACCTGCTTGATTTAGCATGCCAAACCCCTGCTACACTCGGGGATCGCGCAATGCTCGACACTTATGCCAAGGCGCGTCACCGCGACATCGCCGCCCGCGCGTTTGTGGTCGATAAATTCAACCGTGTCGTGCGCTCGGATGCAGGAATTTTGAACTCAATCCGCCTGATGGGCCTCAAGGCCGTGCACGATATAAAGCCCGTTCGCATGGGCGTAATGCGTGCGGGACTTGGCCCCTTGACCTAAGAGCGAGTTATCGCATGGCGCACCCGTGGATGTGGACGCGCCATTTGGATATTTAGACCAAAGAAAAACACGCGGGCGTCACAGCACCTGATCAAGAGCCGCCGCAAGACGCGCTACCGAGGCGTCGACGTCATAGAGCTTGTCCAATCCGAACAGGCCGAGACGGAAGGACGCATAATCAGGCCCCTCATCGCACTGAAGCGGTACACCTGCGGCAATCTGCATTCCGAGCGCCGCAAACGCACGACCGGACTGAACTTCGGGGTCGGATGTATAGGACACAACAACACCGGGAGCCTCAAAGCCCTCTGCCGCTACGGATTTAAGGCCTCGGGCTTTCAACATCGCCCGCACGCGGGTGCCCTGTTCCCATTGCGCGTCACATAATTTGGCGAACCCGTAATCTTTGGTCTCCATCATCGTGTCACGGAATGCGCGTAGCGCATCGGTGGGCATGGTGGCGTGATAGGCGTGCGCGCCGCCTGTATACGCCTCCATGATGCTCAGCCATTTGCCCAAATCCACCGCGAAGGACGTCGATTGACGGGATTTGACCACACCAAGTGCGCGTTCGGACAACATCACAAGACCCGCCGAAGGTTGCGCCGACCATCCCTTTTGCGGCGCCGAGATCAGCACATCAACGCCTGTGGCGGCCATATCCAACCACGCACAGCCCGATGCAATGCAATCAAGCACCATCAGGCCGCCCTCGCCGTGCACCGCGTCCGCGAGCGCTTTGATATAGGCGTCCGGCAGGATCATGCCCGATGAGGTTTCCACATGCGGAGCAAAGACCACCTTAGGTTTCATCTCTTTGATTTTGGCCATGGCCTCGTCAATAGGCACGGGCGCAAACGGCGCATCAATCGCATTACCGGTACGGCGGGCTTTGAGAACGGTCTCGCAGGCGGGAATGGAACCCGCTTCAAAAATCTGGGTCCAACGGTAAGAAAACCAACCGTTACGGATGACCATAACGTCTTCGTCAGTGGCCAGTTGACGCGCCACAGCTTCCATTGCGTAGGTGCCTCCCCCCGGTACGACCACAGCCGTTTGCGCGCTATAAACCTCGCACAGCGTGTCATGGATATCGCGCATAACCTGTTGAAACGCCGCAGACATATGATTGAGAGAGCGGTCCGTAAAGACCACCGAATATTCTAAAAGACCATCGGGATCGATATCGGGGCGCAAGGCGGGCATAGGGGGTTCTCCTGTTGTGTTGAACAGACGTAGCACGCAAAACCGCTCTGGGGGAAGCGGGCAACGCCGAGTTAAAGCCCTTGATCAAGCGACAAAAGCACGCGGTCGGGCACCTCATACAGCCCCGCACGATCAAGACGTATAGGTCGCGCGGAAGGTACAGGGGAGCGTTTCATCGCCACCTTGCAAAAGTCTTGGCGTTTCATCCAGCGTTTCATGTCGTCGCGTTTGGTGCTGGAATGAAAGGGGCCCCAATCGGCTGCAACGCCCTTCATCCCTGCGCTCACCACCTGATCGCGTGGTACCGTGATGTTCATAATGCGCACAGCGCACGACAGATTGGCCACCCCGTCTTTCAACTTTGCAGCTGTGCGTGCGCGGCACTTGCGCCACTGCGCGGTCGGCGGTGCAATTTGTGTCAGCCCGAACCAAAGCCCGCCGCCCCCCGCCGCCGTTTCGCGCCATGTGCTTTCGTGGTAGGATAGGGTCGATAGCAGTCCCGCCCAAAACGCCGCGCGGCCCTGCCTGTCCTGATCGGGATATCCTGGGCACCACTGCGCAATGTCGCGCGGTACGGTTTTGGTCAGACCCGCGCCATGACTGGCGATGAACCCCATGGTGGCCTTGGTCCATGTTTTCCCTTTGGGCATGTGATCCCAACGCAAAGCGGGCACAAACATCTCGTAGGGTCGTGCGGTTGGCACTGGGCTACGCTCGACCGCATCGGCACGCCCGTACAGACACACACAAAATGGCCGCCATCGCCACGGGTTTCCACACGTTTAATCGCATACAAAGTCGCACTCATCTTACCCAAACAGATGCGCAGTTTGCGACAAATGGAGCAGATTGCAAAGCACCAACCTCTTGCTCACCGCGCGGGGCTGTCTTAGACAGGCGATTAAACGCCAACTCGAGGGATTTTACCCATGCTCGACCATCTCGAATTCACCACACCTAAAGTCAAAACCATCGCAGGCGCGACCGACGATTGGGAGCTTGTGATCGGGATGGAAATCCACGCGCAGGTCGCCTCTAAGGCAAAGCTCTTTTCGGGTGCGTCAACACAGTTCGGCAATGAGCCAAATTCCAACGTATCGTTCGTGGACGCCGCTATGCCCGGCATGTTGCCCGTCATCAACGAGTTTTGCGTTGAGCAAGCAGTGCGCACGGGACTGGGCCTGAAGGCAGACATAAACCTGTTCTCGGCGTTTGACCGTAAAAACTATTTCTACCCCGATTTGCCGCAGGGCTATCAGATCAGCCAGCTCTATCACCCTATCGTGGGCGAAGGCGAAGTGATCGTGGACATGGAACCCGGTGTGGCGCGTCTGGTGCGCATCGAACGTATCCACCTCGAACAGGATGCAGGCAAATCGATCCACGACATGGACCCCAACATGTCGTTCGTAGATTTGAACCGCACGGGTGTGGCCCTGATGGAAATCGTGTCGCGTCCTGATATTCGCGGCCCCGAAGAGGCCGCAGCCTACGTTCTCAAAATGCGTCAAATCCTGCGCTACTTGGGCACCTGTGATGGCAACATGCAAAACGGCAACCTGCGCGCGGACGTGAACGTTTCGGTCTGTCGTCCGGGCCAGTACGAGAAATATCAGGCGACACAGGACTTTGGCCACCTCGGCACGCGTTGCGAGATCAAGAATATGAACTCAACGCGCTTTATCCAGATGGCGATTGACTATGAGGCCCGCCGCCAGATTGCCATTCTTGAGGATGGTGGCGAAGTGGATCAAGAGACTCGTCTGTATGACGCGGCAAAGAACGAAACACGCTCGATGCGCTCCAAAGAAGAGGCGCATGATTACCGCTATTTCCCCTGTCCCGATCTTTTGCCACTTGAGATCGAACAGGCTTGGGTGGACGACATCGCTAAAACGCTTCCCGAGCTTCCCGACGAGAAAAAGGCACGTTTTGTCAAGGACTTCGGCCTATCCGAATATGACGCAGGTGTGTTGACCGCCGAGACGGAAAATGCCGATTACTTCGAGAAAGTTGTCGAGACCGGCAAAGACGGCAAGCTGTCGGCCAACTGGGTGATCAACGAATTGTTCGGCCGTCTCAAAAAGGACGACAAAGGCATCGACACCTGCCCCGTTAGCCCCGCGCAACTGGGCGGCATTGTCGCGCTGATCACGGCGGGCGATATTTCGGGCAAGATCGCCAAAGACCTGTTCGAGATCGTCTATACCGAAGGGGGCGACCCCGCGGCCCTCGTTGAAGAGCGCGGCATGAAACAGGTCACGGACATGGGCGCCATCGAGGCCGCCGTGGACGAGGTCATCGCCGCCAACCCCGATCAGGTCGAAAAGGCCAAAGCCAACCCCAAGCTTGCGGGTTGGTTCGTGGGTCAGGTGATGAAAGCCTCGGGCGGCAAGGCAAACCCCGCCGCCGTGAATAAACTGATTGCCGAGAAACTCGGGCTGTAAACCCAGCCAGACCCATCACGTGCTGCACATTGATCAAAAGGCGCCCGTAATCGGGCGTCTTTTTTGTAGACCGACAGATGCGGCGTAAAGCGCTGGTTAATCCACATGACATAAGATGTGACAAACAGTTAGGAGCCCCTCATGTCCCACTATGAATACAAAGCTGTGCCCGCGCCGACTTCGGGCGAGGCAACATCACAAGCACAAACAATCGCCGCACGCATCGCCAGTGCCGTAGAAACACGTCTAAATGCAATGGCGTCCGATGGATGGTCCTATGTGCGCACCGACAATTTCGCGACCGATGGCGAGACAGGTGCAACGTCTGTGCTGATCTTTCGTCGCGAAAGTGATTTTGGGGTCTTTACAGACGATAAATCGGAGTTTGGCACATTTGAGAATGCTACGCCCTAAACGCGTTTTCGCGCAAAACGGCATACGCGCACCGCAACGCTTGACCCCTGCTCGATCTTGGCTAAACCTCTCATCAGCTTGAGGAGATATGTCATGACGCGTTTTGAGTACAAATCCATTCCCGCCCCCAAAAAGGGCGAGAAAGCCCGTGGCGTCAAAGGATCAGACGCGCGCATGGCGCAGGCGATGACAACCGCGCTCAACGACATGAGTGCGAAGGGATGGGACTATCTGCGCGCAGATACATTGCCCCTTGAGGAGCGCAGCGGGATCAGATCAAAGACCATTCACTATTACACAGTTTTAGTGTTTCGCCGCGAAATCGAGGCCACGGTTGAGGATGCATCCACGTCCGTAGAGGCGGCTTCCTCACAGACGGACGCACCCGTGCTCGATGCTCATGACGCGCCCGATACGTCCGAGACAGACCAAACTATGCGCACTCCACGGCGCGACCTCACCGCGACACGCGACCACTAACGCGACTGCAACCTTGTCGCTCATAGGATGTTGCGCCCGCCACAGTCGCGACCACATATCCCACAGTGACCTGTCATCGCGCCCAAGTGGCACGCGCAACACATTTTTTTAGAAATTTGATGCGTCTTTGCCGCGATTTTCGCCGCTCATGCCCTTTTCCATTTCTCGTTGTTCATCTAAGGTCTTTCGTCCGAGTCGAAAAGGTTGATGCACATGGATAAGAACGATCCCTTTGGTTTTAATATGTCCGCAGCGACGGATAAAAAGAAACGCCGCGGCGGTCGAAGAGGCATGTCTGGTGCGTTCGAGACGTCGAAACGTGAGTGTGAGCACGAGGGATGTGAGGAGCAGGGCCAATACCGCGCGCCGCGCTCTCCCGATCACCTCGACGAATACAAATGGTTTTGCAAGGATCACGTCCGCGCATACAATTTGAAATGGAATTTCTTCAACAACGCGACCCCCGAGGAGATGGAAGAGCACATCAAATCCTCGCAAACGGGCGATCGTCCGACCAAGCCGTTTGGCAAAAAGTCCATCGAGCAACAGGCATGGGAACGCCTTGGCGTTGATGATCCCCATCAGGTCTTGGGTGAAAATGCCACGCAAAACCCAGGGCGCTCAGATCCTGCGGCGTCGACCCGCAAACTGCCCCCGACCGAGCGCAAAGCCGTCGATATCCTCGAAGCCAAGGACCACTGGACCAAGGCAGAGCTCAAAAAGCAGTACAAATCTTTGATCAAGGTCTTGCACCCTGACGTCAACGGTGGTGACCGCAGCCAAGAAGAGCAGCTCCAAGAAGTCGTTTGGGCATGGGACCAGCTCAAAGAGAGCCGTTGGTTTAAATAGCAATATCCTGTGCGCCGCCCACGCGGCGTACAGGCGCACAATCACACGTTAGACAGGGATCAATGGGGCGCTTTGGCGCCCGATCGTCCAGTCACACGGCTCATTGCGGGGTTGATGATCTTCGTCACAATCGGGATCAAAAGCAGTCCGACAACAAGTCCGAAGATCCCGTCAAAAAACGCAGTCACAAACCATTTAACAAAGCCCTCGCCCGCTTGTGGAGCGGCGTGCGCCGCGCCGTAGGCGACGTCGTGGATACCCGCATAAGGCTGATCAACCCCAAATTCGTGCAAGCCGTGAATGACAATAGAGCCGCCCACCCAAATCATTGCCGCTGTTCCAACAACCATCAACACCGTCATCAGGTAGGGCATGAATTTGACAATGCCACGCCCGAGTGAGCGCGTCACCGACAGGCGACCAACGCGCGCAAGCCATAGCCCGACATCATCGGCCTTCACAATCAGCGCAACCGCGCCGTAAACCACGACAGTGATCAAAACGCCCGCAAACGCCAATGCGCCCGCCGTCATCCAGATCGAGGCAGCCGGATCAAGCGCCGCCAGAATAATCGTCATAATCTCCGCCGACAAAATGAAATCGGTTTTCACGGCACCTGCGACTTTTTCCGCTTCAAGATGGGTTGGATCGCCCTCGTCGTCGGTGTGGCCGTCTGCATAATGGGCATGGGGTTTGAACAGGTGGTAGACCTTTTCAGCCCCCTCAAAACACAAATACCCGCCGCCCAGCATCAACAATGGCGTAATCAGCCACGGTGCAAACGACGATAGCAACAGCGCCGCAGGCAATAGAATCAAAAGTTTGTTGCGGATGGACCCCAGTGCAATTTTGCCCACAATCGGCAATTCGCGCGCGGGTTTGAACCCCTGGACATATTTGGGTGTCACGGCCGCGTCATCAATGACCGCGCCCGCCGCCTTGGTCGAGGCTTTGATCGCTTGGCCTGCGATATCATCCACGGACGCCGCCGCTATTTTCGCGATGCCCGCCACGTCATCCAACAATGCCAATAGACCACTCATGCCCAAATCCTTTTTACCAGCTTTTCGAATGTGTACGGGCTAGCCTCATGCAATTCAAACGCAAACACGAAAAAGGGAGGGCGCAGGCCCTCCCTTTCGTCCAGCCATGTGAGGGTGGCCGGATCTACCTGTGATGTGGGGACATACTTACATCGCAGGCAAGAGAACCTTGTCGATGACGTGGATCACACCGTTGGACTGCTTCACATCCGCGATTGTGACGGTTGCGATGCCACCGGTTTCATCCTCAATCTTGACCATCCCATCAGACACGGAGCCTTTGAGCGTGCAGCCGCCAACAGTTGCGATGTCATGTACACCACCGTCCGCTTCGATCATGCCAACGAGGGCCGCGGACATGACATCAGCCGCGACAACGTGACAGGTGAGGATTTTGGTCAGCTGGTCAATATTTTCAGCCATCAACAGTGTCTCTACCGTTCCCGCTGGCAATGCGGCAAACGCATCATTTACAGGGGCGAACACAGTGAAGGGACCGTCAGACTGAAGTGTGTCAACCAGACCTGCGGCCTGTACGGCAGCGACGAGTGTGGTGTGATCCGCGGAATTCACGGCGTTTTCGACAATGTTTTTCTCTGCAAACATTTCTGCGCCACCGACCATCGGGTTTTTACCGTGACCATCGGCAAAAGCAGCGGTTGCAAGAACGGACAGGGCAGCGGCAGTTGTAAGAATACGTTTCATAAGTAGGTCTCCCAATTAACAGTGTGTCGCCTCGGCCTCATGCCGAAGTTACAAGGGATACGGCGCACGGGTGGGAGTTAGATCACCCCCAGTCGATCACATATCGTCACACAAATGCGAGCACGCGTGATCACCCCGTTTGCGAAACAGTGACACGGGATGTCGCGATATTGCGCCGCCTCGCCTCTTGCACCCTGTGCGCAGATGTTGCACGAAGGGGGCAACAAATTCCGAAGAGAGACGAGCATCACATCATGGACGCCAACGCCAAACCCACCGAAGTAATTTCTGTCCGCGATGTTTTCGGGATCGACACCGATATGACGGTGAAAGGATTTGCCGAACGCATTGATCGCGTGCCCGACATCGATCCGACCTACAAATTCGACGCCGACACCACGCTGGCCATTCTTGCGGGCTTTTCCCACAATCGCCGCGTGATGATCCAAGGGTACCACGGTACAGGCAAATCGACCCACATTGAACAGGTCGCCGCCCGCCTCAACTGGCCGTCTGTGCGCGTCAACCTTGATAGCCACATCTCTCGCATTGATCTCATCGGCAAAGACGCGATCAAACTGCGTGACGGGATGCAGGTCACTGAATTCCAAGAGGGCATTTTGCCGTGGGCGCTACGCAATCCCTGTGCAATCGTGTTCGACGAATACGATGCGGGCCGCGCCGATGTGATGTTTGTGATCCAACGGGTGCTTGAGGCTGACGGCAAGCTGACGCTGATGGATCAGAACGAAGTGATCACCCCGCATCCGTCGTTCCGCCTGTTCGCGACCGCCAACACCGTTGGTTTGGGCGACACCACCGGCCTGTACCACGGCACACAGCAGATTAACCAAGCCCAGATGGACCGTTGGTCCCTCGTGGCCACGTTGAACTATCTTAGCCATGACGCAGAGGCCAATATCGTGCTGGCCAAATGCCCGCATTACAACACCGAAAAAGGCCGCAAGGACATCAGCCAGATGGTGACGGTCGCCGATCTGACCCGCACCGCGTTTATGAACGGCGAACTGTCCACCGTCATGTCGCCCCGTACGGTGATTACATGGGCGCAGAACGCAGAGATTTTCCGCAACATCGGTTATGCCTTCCGCCTGACATTCCTCAACAAATGCGATGAGTTGGAACGTCAAACCGTGGCCGAATTCTATCAACGCTGCTTTGACGAAGAATTGCCCGAGAGCGCCGTGTCACGCGCCAAGTAATCGGTTCGGACCACATAGTCCGAATATCTGATCCCCGAATTCACGCCGCGCGGCCCACTCAGGATCGCGCGGCGTGTCGCGTTATACGGCAGACTGCATTCCCCCCACACCACTCTCGACTGCGCGAAAATTTCCACGCCCTGTGCGTGCCTGCGCCCCCTGCTTTCGCTTGCCGCGCCGCCGCGAGGGTGATTTAAACGGAGCATGAAAAAGCCAAGCGACAACCCCGCAGATCCGTTCAAAAAAGCACTCGCAGACGCCACGCGCGTTCTGGCCGATGATGCCGAGTTGACGGTGACATTCTCGATGGACCCCGCAGGGTTGACCAACGACACGGTGCGCTTGCCGCAGATATCGCGGCGTATGACCAAAGACGAGGTGTTGATCGCGCGCGGAACCGCGGATGCCTTGGCGATGCGCCACAAATACCACGATGGCAAAACCTTCAACCGCTATGCCCCACAAGGGCAAATGGCCTATGACATCTATGACGCGTTGGAAACCGCGCGCTGCGAGGCCGTGGGCGCGCGTGCCATGCCCGGAACTGCGAGTAACATCGACGCCAAGATCGGCAATGACGCAATGCGGCGCGGCTATGACGGGATTACAAAATCCGAAGATGCCCCCCTTGCCCAAGCCATGGGATATTACCTGCGCCATATGGCAACGGGACGCGAATTGCCGGGCGGTGCGGCCAATGTGATGGCGCTGTGGCGCGACTTTATCGAGCAGCAAACACAGGGCGACTTCGACGACCTTGATAGCTTTTTAGACAATCAAACCACCTTCGCCAAACTCGCGCGCCGCGTGATCGAGGATTTGGGGTACGGCGATCAATTGGGCGATGATCCCGATGAGGCCGATGCGGATGACGAGCAAACCGCCGAGACCGACGACCAAGACGATATGGATGACAACGAGGGCGATCAGGACCAAGAGCAGGAAGAGGACAACGAGGCCTCCGCCGAGAACGCCCAAGACGAACAACAAGACATGCAAGAAGCGTCCGTGTCCCAAGATGACGCAGCCACCGACGAGTTCAACGAAGAGGTGGAAATGCCCGACGACGAGGCCGACATTGATCCGCCTCAGCCTGCGCCCATCTCGGACGCTGATCCGAACTATGTGGTCTATTCGACCGCCAACGACGAGGAAATCCGCGCCGAAGATTTGGCCGAGCCCGCCGAACTGGAACGTTTGCGCGCCTATCTCGATCAACAATTGGAGCCGCTCAAGGGCGCGGTATCGCGTTTGGCCAATAAACTGCAACGCCGCCTTCAGGCGCAACAAAACCGCTCGTGGGAGTTTGACCTCGAAGAGGGAATTTTGGACGCGGGCCGCCTTGCCCGTGTGGTGGCCAACCCCACCACGCCACTGTCGTTCAAAATCGAAAAAGACACCGAGTTTCGCGACACTGTGGTGACGCTGCTGCTCGACAACTCCGGCTCCATGCGGGGCCGTCCGATTTCTATCGCCGCGATCTGTGCCGATGTCTTGGCCCGCACGCTGGAGCGGTGCAACGTCAAGGTCGAGATCCTCGGCTTTACCACCCGCGCGTGGAAGGGCGGCACAGCCCGCGAGGCATGGCTCAACGCCGGTCGACCACAAGGGCCGGGGCGTCTCAACGATTTACGCCACATCATCTACAAAGGCGCGGACGTGCCGATGCGGCGCACCAAACAGAACCTCGGTCTGATGATGAAAGAGGGACTGCTCAAGGAAAACATCGACGGTGAAGCCCTTGAATGGGCGCACCGCCGCATGACCGCCCGTCCCGAAGTGCGTAAAATCCTTATGGTGATTTCGGACGGCGCCCCTGTTGATGACAGCACGCTGAGCGTGAACCCCGCCAACTACCTCGAAAAGCACCTGCGCGATGTGATTGCGATGGTCGAAAAGCGCCGTCAGGTTGAACTGTTGGCCATTGGCATTGGCCATGACGTGACACGCTATTACGACCGCGCAGTAACCATCACTGACGTCGAACAGCTTGCGGGTGCAATGACAGAACAATTGGCCGCCCTGTTTGACAGCGACCCACGTGCGCGCGCGCGTGTCATGGGCATACGGCGCGCCTCATAACCACACCGATATTCGGTTTCATAAAAGAGTGCACAATGTTTCAAACCTTCAACGTGACCTCATCCCCCGACCAAGCCGCCCCGCGCGTCACCAACTTGCGCATTGCAATGGCGGATGCGGGCCTTGACGGCTTTTTGATTCCGCGCGCCGATGCGCATCAAGGGGAATACGTGGCTCCGTGCGACGAGCGCCTTGCATGGCTCACGGGGTTCACAGGCTCGGCGGGATCGGCGGCGGTTTTGACCGACCGTGCGGCGATGTTTACCGATGGACGCTACACCGTGCAGGTGCGCGCCCAATGTGACACCGACCTATTCGAATGCATCGATTGGCCCGCGACGAGCGTGGCCAAATGGCTCGGGCGCACGGACGCCCAAAAGATCGGGTTTGATCCGTGGTTGCACACGGTGGCCGAAGTGCGCGACCTGCGCGAAGCGCTTACTCAACTCGGCAAGGATCTGGTATCAACCAATAACCTCGTTGATAAAATCTGGGCCGACCGCCCTGCCCGTCCCAACGCGCCAGTCACAGCACATCCCATTGAGTTAGCGGGAAAAACCTCTCAAGATAAGTTCGAGCAAATCAACGAGGCTCTGCACACAAGTGGTGCGACTGCGGTCGTTCTGACCTTGCCCGATAGTATCTCATGGCTCCTGAATATTCGAGGCGCAGACATTGCGCATAATCCTGTGGTTCAGGCCTTTGCAGTTTTGAGCACGGCGGGCAAACTGGCGCTGTTCGCGGAGCCATCCAAATTTGACGCCCTCGGCCCAGATCCCCGCATCTCGATTTTGCCACGTAGCGCATTCCCCGCGTATTTGCGCGATATGGAAGGTCCGGTTCTGATCGACCCAAACACCGCACCCCATGCCGTGCTGACCATGTTGCGCGATGGCGGCGACGTGGAGATCATCGAGGGCGACGATCCGTG
>NZ_CBFHKW010000007.1:44417-57861 GCF_965656515.1 Celeribacter marinus | reverse complement strand
GTATTCGAACCGAAAACCTGATTGTTGTTCGTGCGGCACAGATGCCTGCAGGCGCAGATGCGCGCGATATGCTCGATTTTGAAACGCTGACGTATGTTCCGATTGATCGCTCCCTCATCCTTGCCGACGAATTGGCCCCATGGGAGCGCGATTGGCTCGATGATTATCACCAAGAGGTGTGGGACAAACTGGCACCTCGGTTAAGTGATGCCGCGAAAGACTGGCTGCGACAAGCGGTAGCTCCACTTTGACGCGGTGCAGCATAGCGTGTTGAGACAATCACTGCTATAGACGGTATGAGAGACGTGGACAGAGGAGACACCATGGGCGACGACCATATAAAAATTCGCAAGGCTATTGGCACTTGGGTTGTACGCGCGGGCGGTGCCGTGTTGGGGGAAACCACCAACGCGCTTGAACTGAACGAGGGCAACATGCCGCCCGTCATCTATTTCCCGCGCGCCGATTTGGGCATGGCCTTTTTGGAAGCCACCGACACCCGTTCGTCATGCCCCTACAAAGGCGAAGCGACTTATTATTCGATCCACACCAAATCCGTAGTGATCGCTGATGCGGGGTGGTCCTATGAGGACCCCAAAGACCTTGTGGCCGAAATCAAAGACCACATCGCATTCTATCCGCAAAAAGCCGCCGTTGAGCAGCTCTGAGGCGACCACTTATTGCGACTGAGATAGACGCGTCCCGTTTGGGGCGCGTTTTGTGTTTGGCGTGGCCCCAGATGGACAAGTTTATGAATGCTCTTCGGCGGCCGTGGCCGCAAGGGCGGCATTGAATTTGCGCAGCGCATCCACTTGGAATACCGCCCCATGAAGGTCGGGACCAAGCTCCTCGCGCAATGTCACCACGGGAATAAACACCAGATTGTGTTGATCAAACATCGGCATCACCTTTTCCAAGGTGGCATTGGGCGACACGTAGATCCCTTGATTGATCAACTCGCGGCACGCGTCCTCGGGTGCAGCCCGTGGGGCATCGGATTTGCGGTAACATTGATGCACACGCACGGTTGCCAATAAATACGCCTGTGGCCCTGCCGCCAGATGAACACCGCGCCGCTCCAACAGCGTCAAAAAGAACGAGCGATCCACCAAACGCGAGGCCAACGCGGTTGAAAGCGACACCGCGACCATCACGGCCAATCCCGTCTGCCAGTCGCCTGTAAGCTCGAACACGATCAACGTGGTGGAAATCGGCGCGCCCAACACCGCCGCCGCCACCGCCCCCATGCCCGCAAGCGCATAAAGCGTGGCAGTACCGGAAATGTCGGGGAATATCGAAGTGGCGATCAGGCCGAATGACAAGCCTGTCAGCGCCCCAACCATCAATGCGGGCGAAAACACCCCGCCGCCCATCCGTCCGGCCATTGTGATTGCGACAGCCATAACCTTGAGCACAGTGAATACAATCGCTTGCCACAACAAAAGCTGACCCGTGAGGGCCATCGACGTTGTCTCATAGCCCACGCCAATAATGTGAGGAAACGCGATCGCCAAGAGCCCCAGCATTAGCCCTGCAATCGCCGGACGAAACAGAGGCGGAATCCCCAAACGCGCCTGCGCCCATGTCCCAAAGTCATCTGCCATAAAGATCGCCCGCATCATCATCGCTGCGACGAGACCACACACGAGCCCAAGCAATAAAAACGCGGGAAGCTCGACGTAAAAGGTCAACGCCCCTTCAGCCACAAGCGTGAACTCGGTCACATCGCCAAATTCAAGGCGGTTGATCACTGTCCCCGCTGCGGCCGCGATGGCAATCGGTGCGAACGCGTGCACAGCAAAGTGGCGTAGCACAACCTCAAGCGCAAAGAGCGTGCCCGCAATCGGTGCATTAAAGGAGGCGGATACCGCCGCAGCCACGGCACAGCCCAAAAGATCTCGCCCTGTGACGCCATTGGCGTGCAGCCGATTGGACACCCACGTCGAGATCACTGCGGCAAGGTGTACGACCGGCCCCTCGCGCCCCGTCGAACCACCCGTAGAGAGCGTCACCAAAGAGGCCGCAGCGGACGCCCAACCTGCACGCCGCTCCACACGACCCTCATTCAGCGCCGCCCCCTCGATCACATCGGCAACAGAGCGTACACGCCCGTCAGGAGTGAACCAATTGAGGATCACACCGACCACCAGACCGCCCATGACCGGCACACTCAACACCCAATACCACGGCAGATCACTGGCAAAACTATGTAATTGGGACAGATCTTCGGTGCCGTAAATTGCACCTTGTAACCAATTGATACCTTTTCGAAAAAGAAGCGCGGCAAAGCCGGATGCAATACCAATCAACAGAGCAATGAACCAAAACTGGATTTGGCTCGGCCCCTTGGCACGCATAACCGCGAGGGCCTTTGCAATGGCGTCGCGCATATCGCGCAAGGCCGTTTGCGGGTATGAGGGTTTGTCCTCTGACATCCGAATTTACGGCTCTCTCATCCTTTCGTGCCACAACGGCTTTCACCCTCGTGGCGCTTCTACTATGGTCGCGCAGTCATCATTCCGTGTTTATAGAGACAACCATGATCCCAGACATCGCATTCGACGCACTTTCCACCGTTCTAGAAGGTCGCGTGACCCGTTCCAAGTCCGATCTTGATGTTCATGGCCGATCCGAGACGTGGTTTTCCCACACGCCGCCAGACGCCGTCGCCTATCCCGAGACGACCCAAGAGGTCTCGGCCATGATGAAAGTGTGTTATGCGCACGCTATTCCTGTGGTCGCATGGGGGGCGGGCACGTCACTTGAAGGGCAGACTTTGGCCATTCATGGCGGGCTTGTCGTCGACTTTAGCCGCATGAACCGCGTTTTAGAGGTCAATGATGCCGATATGGATTGTCGGGTACAGCCCGGTGTGACACGCGAACAACTCAACACCGACTTGCGCGCAACCGGTCTGATGTTTCCCGTCGATCCGGGCGCAAACGCCTCTATTGGTGGCATGGCTATGACGCGGGCCTCGGGCACCTCCGCCGTGCGCTACGGCACAATGCGCGACAATGTGATTGGCCTTAGCGTCGTCTTGGCAGACGGGACCATCATTGAAACCGGATCGCGCGCGCGCAAATCCTCCGCAGGCTACGATCTCACAGCGCTATTTGTCGGCTCCGAAGGCACCCTTGGCCTCGTGACCGAGTTGTCGTTGCGCCTGTATGGCCAACCCGAAGCCATTAGCGCCGCTGTCTGTGCCTTCGATGATCTGGATGCAGCCGTCAATGCCGTCATTGCGACCATCCAATACGGGTTACCAATGGCGCGGATCGAGTTTCTCGATGTGGTCAGCGTTCAGGCTGTAAATGCCTACTCGGGCGCAAATTTTCCCGCGCGCCCGCATCTATTTGTTGAGTTCCACGGCTCGCAGGTGAGTGTCACTGACCAAGTGGAGACTTTTGGCGACATCGTGCGCGACTTTGGCGGATCGGACTTTGAATGGGCCAGCAAGACCGAGGAGCGCAACGCGCTTTGGACCATGCGCCACAATGCCTACTATGCCTGTCTAGCCCTCAAACCCGGCTGTAAAGCCGTTGTAACCGACATTTGCGTGCCAATTTCAAAGCTCGCCCAAGCGGTCGAGGAAACGGCCGCCGACATTGCCGCCTCTCCGCTTGACGGGCCGATCTTGGGCCACGTTGGAGATGGCAATTTTCATGCGATCTTATTGATTGAAGACACAAATGACGCGGATCTGCGCGAGGCCAAACGCCTTGCGGGGCGCATGGCAGAGCGCGCATTGGCCATGGGCGGTACAATCACCGGAGAACATGGGATCGGGATGGGGAAAAAGGGTTTGATGCCGGCCGAACACGGGGCGGCATGGAGCGTTATGGGCGCGCTCAAATCCGCCATGGACCCCCGCAACCTCATGAACCCTGGCAAGCTGGTCCCATAAGGGCGTGTTACATTTCCAACAGCGATTTGGCGGCTTCGCGTGCCGCCTCAGTAATCGTATCACCCGACAACATCCGCGCGACCTCCATCACACGGTCATCACCGATCATCGGCGTCACTTCGGACAAGGTCACCTCGTTCTCGACGCGTTTGGCCACACGCCAATGATGCCCGCCCAATGCGGCCACCTGTGGGGAGTGGGTGACGACCAGAACCTGTCCCTCCCCCGCAAGCGCCTTGAGGCGGCGCCCTACCGCATCGGCCGTCGCCCCGCCAACGCCCCTATCAATCTCGTCGAAGATCATCGTCACACCGGTTTGATCACGCGTCAAACAGACCTTGAGCGCCAAGAGAAAGCGCGACAACTCACCGCCAGATGCGATTTTATTGAGCGGGCCTGCCGGTGCACCGGGGTTGGTGGCCACTGTAAACGCGACGATATCGCGACCATCCGGCCCCGCGTCACTTTGCGTGACATCCGTGGTGAACACCGCCCGCTCCATTTTGAGGGGGGCCAATTCATCGCTCATTTGTCCGTCCAGCCGCGCCGCCGCCGCAACACGCGCCGCCGTCAAATCCGCCGCCGCCGCATCATAGACAGACTGCGCCTTGGCTACATCGGCCTCCAGTCGCGCAATATCCTCAACCCCGCCGTCAAGGGCGGCAAGTTTATCACGTAGCCCATCGGCAAAGGGGCCAAGCTCATCGGCGGCAATCCCGTGCTTTCGGGCCAAACCGCGAATGGCAAATAGCCGCTCTTCGACACCTTCCAACTCATGCGGATTGAACCGCAAACCTTCGATTGCGTCCTCAACGCCGCCTTGTGCCTCGCCCAATTCATTGAGCGCACGCCCTAAGGCATCGATTGCCTCATCAAGCGCGCCATCGGCCTTTTCTGCCGCGCCCTCAAGCCATTTGAGCGCGTCGACCAATTGCCCCTCACCCCCGTCATAGGACATGGCCTGATGGGCTTTGGCGACATCTACGGCAATCTTTTCGGCCTGCTGCATCCGGCGGCGCTCGGCATCAAGAACGGCCTCCTCGCCCGCTTGCGGGTCAAGTGTATCAAGCTCGCCCACGGCGTGGCGCAAGAACTCTTCTTCGTCCTTGAGCGCCGCCTGTTTAGCGCGTGCCGTTGCGAGGTCTTTTTGGGCAAGGCTGAGTGTCTTCCACGCACTACGGGTCGCGGTCAGGCGGTCGCCCAGATTGCCAAATTCGTCGAGGAGCACACGGTGGCCGCGTGGATTGAGCAACCCGCGATCGTCATGCTGGCCGTGCAGTTCGACCAAGACATTCGACAAACGGCGTAGCATTTCGCCAGAAACACGGCGATCATTGACCCATGCCGTTTTACGTCCGTCTTGAGCATTGATCCGGCGCAAGATCAATTCACCGTCCTCGGCCTCGATATCAAGTTCGGCCAAAATCTCTTCGGCATCGTGACCGCGCGGCAGTTCGAACACCGCCGTCACCTCGCCTTGCTGCGCCCCCGCGCGCACCAAATCCGCGCGCCCACGCCAGCCAAGGACGAACCCGAGACTATCCAGCAAGATGGATTTGCCCGCGCCCGTCTCGCCCGTCAACACGTTAAGACCCGGTTGGAAGGCAAGCTCCAAGCGGTCAATAATCAACATGTCACGAATATCGAGGTGCCTCAGCATGGGAAACCCACGTGCAGTGTTAGAGCCATTCGCCGCGGATCATTTGACGATACACAGCACCAAGCCAGTTGTTTTCAAACGCTTTTTCCTCAAGCCCTTTACCAGACAATAACTTGTAGCTGTCTTCATACCACTGGGTTGAGCGATAGTTGTGGCCCAAAATTGCGGCTGCTGTCTGTGCCTCTTGCGTGAACCCGAGCGACAGATAGCTTTCCACCAAACGGTGCAATGCCTCTGGCGTGTGCTGTGTCGTCTGGAATTGCTCGACAACCACACGGAACCGGTTGGCAGCGGAGGTATAATGCTTGCGCTTGAGGTAATAGCGCCCGATTTCCATCTCTTTGGCGGCGAGGTGATCAAACGCCAAATCAAACTTCAAAACTGCGGAGCGCGCATATTCGCTATCTGGATATTGCTCGATCACAACACGCAGCGCATTGAGCGCCTGAAAGGTCAAACCTTGGTCGCGGCCAACATCGTCGATCTGGTCATAATAGGACAGCGCAAGAAGGTATTGCGCGTAAGCGGCATCCTCATCAGCAGGGTAGAAATCCATATACCGCTGTGCGGACACTCGTGCATTCTCGTAGTCGCGATCACGGTGGTAGGAAAACGCCTGCATGATCAACGCGCGCTTGGCCCAATCGGAATAGGGATAGAGGCGTTCGACTTCGGAGAAATAGCGCGCCGCATCGCCAAAATCATTTTGACTGATTTCATATTCAGCACGTTTGTAAATCTCGTCGGCCGGATAGCCCTCAAGATCACGCTCGGGGGCGCGGTTGCCACAGGCCGAAAGCAGAAGTGCGAAAGACACGCCCAACCCCAGTTTTAGCCCAACTTTCAGACTGCGATGCGTTTTTGCCGCCATGAAAGGTCCTACCCTTGCCAATTCACCAACCCTTTTTACAGGGCTTACCTTGCTTCCTAGCACAGAAAATTTCCGTGCAAAATGTCTTTGCGCGGAAATTATGTCACATACGCGGTATGGCGCGATGTTTGTGCGCCACGCAAAGGTCGATCATCAAAAATCAGGAGAGATTAGGCGCAAACAGCCAGATCAGAGCGGGTCACACCCGCACCTGGCAAACGAGCGGCGGTTTTTGCATCCACAGTCACAAAGGCCCACGCGCCCTTGGTCGCAAACAACTTACGCAATAGCGCATTCGTCATCGCATGACCGGCCTTTTGACCAACATAGCGACCTAAAACAGGCGCACCCGCAAGATACAAATCACCAAGCGCGTCTAGCATTTTGTGGCGTACAGGTTCATCGTCACGGCGCAGACCGCCCGGACTTAGAACCGCGTCACCATCCACGACAACAGCGTTTTCAAACGTACCGCCCAAAGCCAGCCCATTTTGGCGCATCATATCCACATCGGACTTGCGACAAAAGGTGCGGCAATCGGACAATTCGCGCACGAATGCGCCATTGGCCATGCTCAACCGCTTGCCCTGAACGCCAATCGCGGCATCATCAAAGTCGATGTGAAAATCGATTTCCATCGTGTCCGCGGGCTCCAAACGCGCAACCGCGTCCCCCTGTTCGATCACAACCGGTTTCAACACCTTGAGCACCCGAGCCGGTCCATCTTGTTGCGCGAGGCCACAGGACAACAGCTTTTCGACAAAGGGCGCAGCAGAACCATCAAGGATCGGAACCTCAGGACCATCAACCGATACAATCGCATTATTGACGCCCAGTCCCGCCAATGCCGCCATAATATGCTCAACCGTGGAGAGCGTCACGCCGTCCTCATTGCGCATCAATGTACATAACTGCGAAGGCACAACGTGGTCCCACCGCGCCGCAATTTCGCTGGCACGATCATCCGCAACATCCGCATCCACATCAGAACGCACAAACGTAATGCCCGCATTCACCCGCGCAGGCGATACCACCATGCGCACAGGCGCACCGGAATGAAGTCCCACTCCATCGAATATCACTGGTTTAACGAGCGTTATTTGCACTGCGTGCCTCTGATCTAGGGGTCGTTTTGGCGGTCTGCGGGCCGCGCAAGTCAGCGCCCGCTTTGTATTAACCAGCAATTTACAGTGGGCCGCTAACCGCCTCAACACACAGATTGTAACGGTTTGTAACAGTCGACATCCACGGCACGCGGAAAACAGCCCAAAAGATTTCCGCAGCGCGGCAAGGTCTTGATTGGTAAAGAAAAAGGCCCGCAACAGCGGACCTTTTCAATACTAATTTATCCGTGATTATGACCCAACGTTATGCGAACGATCGAGGCAGAAATCACTCCACTATCAGTTCGCCTGACGACGCAAGAACGCGGGAATTTCGATTTTATCTTGTTCCGCTGCGACCTCTTGGTCCTCATCGTAGCCTTGATGTGTTTGCGCGTGTGGCTGACGCTGTGGCGCCGCGCCAAAACGCGGCTGCTGCGCGTGTGGCTGAGGAGCCGCAGGACGGGCCTGCTCTTCTGCGCCGTGACCTGTCATCCGACCAATCAAGGAGTTGATCCCGAACCGACCCTGCTTTTGCTCGGGCTCTGGTGCGGCTTGGCGTGCTTGTGGTGCGGGCTGACGCGACACGGCGGCTTGCAACCGTGCAAGTGTTTCGGGCGCAGGGCTTCCGGCTGGCGCAGCCTGTGGCGCAACATAGGCCTCGGCAGCATGGTCATATTGTGGCTGCTGATGAACCGGCGCATGCGCTGCGGGCTGCGCAGGAGCTGGCTGATACGCGGGCGCAGGCAGATCGTCGGAGGCATCCGCAACATGGGTGTGCGGCTCATAGGACGACTGAGGCTCGAACACATCAAAGCTGGGCTGAACAGGAGCCTGAGCGGCAACAGGGGCCTCAACGGGCGCGGCGGCCGCAGGAGCCTCAACCTCGACTTGTGGCGCAAGTGGCTCGGACAAACGGCGGCGCGGAACAGGTGTTTCGGCCAGATTGGTGTTGGCGTCGATACCAGTGGCAACAACGGACACGCGCATCGCCCCTTCGAGGGTTGGGTCCATCGTGGATCCAACAATGATGTTTGCGTCTGGATCGACCTCTTCGCGAATACGGTTCGCCGCCTCGTCCAATTCGAACAAAGTAAGGTCGGCACCGCCGGTGATGTTGATAAGAACGCCACGTGCGCCTTTGAGCGAGATTTCGTCCAACAGCGGGTTGGCAATAGCTTTTTCGGCAGCTTGGATCGCGCGATCTTCGCCCGATGCTTCGCCTGTGCCCATCATGGCTTTGCCCATTTCGTCCATGACAGCGCGCACATCGGCAAAGTCGAGGTTGATCAGGCCGGGGCGAACCATAAGGTCCGTCACACCTTTAACGCCCTGATACAGAACATCGTCGGCCATGGAGAAGGCTTCGGTAAATGTTGTTTTTTCATTGGCCAGACGGAACAGGTTCTGGTTGGGGATGATGATCAGGGTATCGACCATCTTTTGTAGCTGCTCCACGCCCTCTTCGGCCTGACGCATGCGCTTGGCACCCTCAAACTGGAATGGCTTGGTCACAACACCAACGGTCAAAACGCCAAGCTCACGTGCGGCCTGAGCAATGATCGGCGCGGCACCTGTGCCCGTGCCACCCCCCATACCGGCGGTGATGAAACACATGTGAGCACCCGCAAGATGGTCAACAATGGTTTCAATGCTTTCCTCAGCGGCGGCAGCACCAACGGATGCACGCGCACCTGCGCCCAATCCTTCGGTGACCTTGACGCCCATCTGGATTTTCGCCGTGGATTTAGAATGCGACAGCGCTTGCGCGTCCGTATTCGCCACAACGAACTCAACGCCCTCAAGCGCTTTTTCGATCATGTTGTTGACCGCATTGCCACCGGCACCGCCGACTCCAAACACCGTAATTTTAGGTTTCAAGTCGTCCCGCTCGGGCATCGTGAGATTCAAAGCCATGATCTACCGCCTGCTTTATTGTTGTCGTGCGCCGATGCTTTTGCCAACGTCACGAAATGAATATCCCCACCCCTGAATCGGGGCATAGTTAACCTTTTCCGCTCTAAACTTAGTCGATTTCGCTTGCCGCGTCACCCAAAAAACACAGTTTGAACACAAAATATGGGGGCTATATTGCAATTTTAGGCGGGATTTTGCGCACGACACGAGATTTAGGCAGCCCTAAGGTCAACAAATACCACAATTAGCGCGCAAAAATCCCTGCGCCGCCACAGGGGCGTGCGTGCAATACAGATCACAACCTTAACGTTGGTCCTAAATGTGGGGGCACTGCTCGGTGCCGTCTTGTTATATAGGTGTCGTTGCACCCGCCGTTTGCACTAGACTAACAGGCAAAATCAGCCGTGTGAACCGCCCTTTTATAGCGAACTCACCAGTTTTCTTTGAACCACCGCACAGCGCGTTTGAGAGAGCGCGCGGGATAGCTATCAACCGGCACCTCAAAATCCCACCATTCGTCTTGCGGATGCGCAGCAAACAGGCACAACCCAACAGCGGAGGCAAAGGCTGCGCCAGTGGCGGCTTGTGGCAAGCCTTGCACACGCAATGGACGCCCGATGCGCACCTGCTGGCCCAGAATTTTCGGCGCGAGGGTTTCAAGGCCTGGGATTTGGCTCCCGCCACCCGTCAACACGATCTGCTGTGACGGTAGGTGCTCAAAACCCGCAGCATCCAGACGCTCACGCACCCCTTCGAGGATTTCCTCAACCCGCGGGCGCATAATGGCAATAAGGTCAGAACGAGACACAGTGCGGCGGTCTTTGTCCCAATCGCCGCTATCCCCCCCCACTTCGATCATTTCGCGGTCATCCATGCCCGTGGCATGTACCCCGCCGTAGAATGTCTTGATCCGCTCCGCCGTGGTCGTGGGAATTTGTAGACCCATCGCAATATCGGAGGTGACATGCTCACCACCCATCCGCACGCTATCCGCATAGATCATGTGTTTTTTCATGAAGATCGACACATCGGTTGACCCGCCGCCAAGATCAACACAGGCCGCGCCAAGCTCTTGTTCGTCCTCAACCAACGCCGAGATGCCTGACACATAAGCACCAGACGCAAGACCCGCCACTTCGAGATCACAACGCTTAATGCAATAGAGCAGGTTTTGAATGGTGGCGCTGTCAACAGTAAGCATATGCATATCGCACGCAAGCGTTTGGCCAATCTGGCCACGCGGGTCACCCAAACCAGAACGATGATCTAGCGCAAAATTCACAGGCTGCGCGTGCAATACCTCGCGGTGCGCGCCGTAATCAGGGTGATCACAGGCTGCCAGAACACGCGCGACATCTTGTTCGGAGACGATGTTGCCGTCCACCTCGACCTGACCATCAAGCCCGTAGGAGCGCGGTGCGCCGCCCGAGAAACACGCGATGACGTGATCAACGCGGGTTTGGGCCATTTTCTGCGCCGCTTGCACCGCAGTGCGAATGGCGCGTTCGGTTTCGGACATGGCGTCAATTTCGCCAAAGCGCACGCCGCGAGAACGCGTTGTCGCCGCCCCTATGACGCGAAAGGACGATTGCCCCGCCATGGATCCGACCCCTTCGGAGCCCGCGAACCGATCCCCGTCAAAGCGCAACACAAGACACGCAATCTTGGACGTGCCCACATCGAGGATGGCCACAACCCCGCGCTGAAGCGCGGCATTTCGCATATTACGCATGGCACGTTGGGCGGCATAAAGGTCAGTCATTGAAAGGACACTCCAAGTTCTAAACCTTTGATCTTTCGCATATCATCATGCGCGATCTCGGTCAGTCGTAAGGTGGGCCGCGACGGGTTGCGCAGGTCCACATGGGTTACATCGCGATCCAAAAGGTCTTGGGCTTGGTCAAGCGCAATCACCTGCGCCAAAGCGCCGATCGGGTTTTGTTCGGGAAGTAGAATTGTTTGGCCGTGATCCAGCACAATGTCCCAACGCCGCTCGCCAATCCGTATCAGGCCACGCAGGCGCGGCAAAATCGGACCGGACACACGTAGAATGGACGCGGCCTCCTTGATCATCATATTCGCGCCCTCGCCCGCCACGAGGGGCAGGTTCGGAAACTCAAGGCGGCTATCGATTTGTGCCACGCGGTGACCAGCGTGATCCAACAGCTCAAGTCCGTTTGGACCGCGCCACACAAATGCTGGCACCCGCTCTGTGACATCGACCTGCAAAATACCGCCCGCGCGCACACGCAAACCGACATCGGCGACAGCATCCAACTCTTCGATCCGTTCCATCATCCCCGCGAGATCAAGCTCGAAAGACGAGATGGGGAATTCAACATGCGCAACGTCGCGCACGGCTTGCGCCAAGCCGTCCGACACACCGTCTACGGCCATCAGTTTGACCATAAATTCAGGACGGTTTTGTACCTCGCGCTTGATCGCACCGTAGTTGTCCGCGAAAGTTTGACGGTGATCGGCATCCGCGAACCACAAGGCCACACAAGCCGCGACACCCAACACCGGAGCCATACGGCGCATAAAAAACCGAAAAGACGGGGTGAGCCAGAGGCGGCTCATCCGGTAGGCGGTGCGCGATGGCGCAGGATCACGCGGCAACGCAGGCGCATCAGCACCTTTGCTGCGCCCGCCCATCACACGCGCCACGGCCTCGGACACCAATGCGGAGCCTCCATCAACAGCGCGGCGCGCGGTGGTAGGCGGCAAGGGTGCGGGGCGAAACTGGCCGCTGTTCATCGGTTGCATGACGCATCCTCCACCATCCACGTGACAAACTGGCCATAGCTCAATCCAGCCTCTTGGGCCTGTTCGGGCGACAGCGAGGTGGGCGTCATGCCTGGTTGCGTGTTGGTTTCCAACAAGATCAGACCCGCAACGCCCTTGGCCTCGTCCCAGCGAAAATCGGTGCGCGAGACACCACGACACCCGAGTGCGGCGTGCGCACGCAGGGCATAGTCCTGACAAGCGGCGGTAATATCGGCGGGAATATCAGCGGGGCAGACATGGCGCGACCCACCGGCGGTGTATTTCGCGTCAAAATCATACCACCCATCGACAATGATGTCGGTCACGCACAAGGCGCGTTCGCCCATCACAGTGCACGTCAACTCACGTCCCGGAGCAAAGGCCTCGACCATCACAACAGCGGGCATATCGTCGGCCATGCGGGGCGCGTTGCTGCCCTCATGGACAATATAGACCCCCACAGACGAGCCCTCATTATAAGGCTTCACCACGTAGGGAGGCGCCATTACATGGCCCGCCTCAACCTCGGTGCGCGTGGCCAAACGGCTTTCGGCGACAGGAAGTCCAACCGCACGGTAAATCTCTTTGGTCTTTTCTTTGTCCATCGCCAAGGCAGACGACAGAACGCCAGAATGCGTATAGGGAAGTTTGAGCCATTCAAGCAGACCTTGGATACAGCCATCTTCGCCGTAGCGCCCATGCAGAGCGTTAAACACGACATCGGGGCACGCGGCCAAGAGACGCGCGGCGACATCATCGCCCGCATCAATCTCTACCACATCAAATCCTTCGTCCCTCAGTGCGGCGGCGCATCCACGCCCAGACGACAGTGACACCTCGCGCTCTGCGCTTGGGCCACCCATCAATACCGCTACTTTCGGGGATTGCCTGCTCGACATACCCACCAAAGCCTCATGTTCGGAGCCAATTGTTTGGCCCTCATTCTCATTTCGAAGTCGCGAGACTCCATAGTGACGCACACATTGGCACGCCAGTCTTAGCCCAAAGGCTCATCGCAATATGGAAGCTGCTCAGCCCCCGTCCGCATGCCCCTTATAAACGGGGCTTTGCAGGTTACGCCTCGGGAAGACCTGCGGGAATTGGCTCCCCGTCAAACTCACCGACACGCATAATTTCCCACTCTAACGTAAGTCCCGAATTTTGGAACACTTTTTTTCGGACATCTTCGCCCAAAGCTTCCAAATCATGCGCCGTGGCCG
>NZ_CBFHKW010000007.1:0-44321 GCF_965656515.1 Celeribacter marinus | reverse complement strand
CAGCACCGGTGTTAATCATAAAGTTGGAATGCTTCTCGCTCATCTGTGCGCCGCCCACGCGTGCACCGCGCATACCAGCGTCATCGATGACCTTCCATGCCTTGAGATCATGGACATCATCGGCCTTGCCAGTCGAGCTAAAGCCCGCAGGATTGCGAAAGGTCGACCCTGCGCTGCGCTCCTTGACGGGTTGGGTCGCATCACGTTTGGCAAGTTGATCATGCATACGCACCTCTAGCATCGCCGCATCCGCGTGCTCAGCTTCAAACGTGGCCTCGACCAATATCCAACCGTCTGGCAGATCGCTTTGACGGTATTGAAAGTTCAAATCGTCTTTGGTGAGCGTGACCAATGCGCCGGCCCGCGTGAGTGCACGCGCTGAGACGAAATGATCCGCCACATAGGAGCCGTAGCACCCTGCATTCATCCGCACAGCGCCCCCGATTGCTCCCGGTATTGTGCGCAAAAACGTCAGATCAAGACCCTGTGCGGCCGCCTTGCGCGCCACATGCGCATCTAGCGCCGCAACCCCAGCCGTCACTCGACCCGCCTTTGCATCGACCTCAATGGCGTTAAAGCCGCGCCCCATACGGATCACAACAGCCCGAAGACCGCCATCGCGCACAATCAGATTGGACCCAACACCCATCGCAAAGACCGGCACATCGGGGGCAAGTCGAGCGAGGAAGGCCTGTAGATCGTCAACATCAGCGGGTTGAAACAGCGCGTCAGCAGGACCACCCACACGCAACCATGTGAGATCGGCAAGTGGGCGTTGTAGCGTAAGCGCGCCACGGGTATCAGGGTAAACTGTCATGGGTCGGGCTATATCAGGGGCGATGGACCGTGGGAATCCCCTATTCGCACGCCCTCACTCTGCTGGACCTTTAATCGTCGTGCGCTTCAGCCAGCGACCAAAATAAATCACGGGCCACCGCAGGATCGACACGCCAGCTGCCAAGACGATCAATCCGATCCACGGACCATTCTCATACGTCACGTAGCCCACGATCGGCACGCCAGCGGCGATGAGCACATAGGCTTGGCGCCAATGGTTGCTTTTGGACGGAACCATCGCGACGACATTAGCGGCAATAGCCCAAAGGCACGCCAAAATGAGGGAAATAGACATGTACGGCCTCCTGTCATCTCTTGGTGGTCTCACCTGTGCCAAAAAACGTATGGCGGGCGTTCGAAACAAAGACATGGCAGCGACGATACGTGAGCAAACGGACAAAAACGCGTCAGCAGTGACGCACATCTGATCCGTTCTTAGTTGGTTAATGGTAGCGGAGCAAGGGATAGCGTTGCAAGAGCCGATATGCATCTGGGCAAATCCAATATCAAAGCCCCTGTCCCGCCAGTCCAAAGACGACCAAAGCCAAAACAGACAAAACCAAACCCAGATAAGGCACCCAGTTGGGAACACGAAACGGCGCGGATGGCGTGCGGCGTTTGAGATCAATCAACGCGCCGTTGACCAAGGCAAAGACGATCAACAAAATGAACGAGGTTACCCCCGCCAAATCCGCCACTGGCAACGTCAGCGCCGCAGCGATCACACAGACGCCGACCAGAAGCGTCGCGAAAACGGGCGTCCCAAAGCGCGCATGCGCATGGTGAAAGACCCCCAACACCCCGCCGCGCTGCCCCAATCCGTAGAGCACGCGTGCCGCCATCACCATTTGCGCAAGCACGCCATTGAGCGCCGCCACGACAGCAATCAACGACAGCATACGGCCATTGCCCCCTCGCGCCGCTTCATACACAAGCGCCAGTGGACGGTCGGACAGGGCCAACGCATCAATGGGCACGGCACGCACCGCCGCAGTTGTTACGCCAGCATAGAGCAGTGTCGTAATGAGAAGGGACGCGATAATGGCAATCGGCAAGGTCCGCGTAGGATTGCGGACCTCCTCAGCCATGTTCACGATGTCCTCGAATCCAATGAAGGCAAAGAACGCGAGCGTGGCCGCGATGCCGATTCCGGGAAAGTAGAGCGATGCAGGTGCAGCCCAATCGGGCGACACAGGCGCGCTCCATCCGGCCCAGATCACCACCGCCAATCCGCCGATCTCGATCATCGTAAAGAGGGCGGCAAGTGCTAGGCTTTCAAGCACTCCAACGAGGGCGACCGTGATCAAACCGCCCCCAAGCACGATCACCACACTATCCCAAGGCAGATCAAACACACCCGTGAGATAGCCCGCGCCCCCGCGCAAAACGGCCGCCGCCGACACGGTGCCCGCCGCCACAATACCAAGCCCGACAATGACGCCAAGCACGCGCGAGCCAAACCCCGCCTCAATATAAGCGGCCTCCCCTGCGGCTTGGGGAATGCGGGTGGACAGCTCGGAATAGGATAGCGCCGATGGAGCAGCGATCAGTCCCGCAAGCAAAAAGGCAAGGGGCGCATAGATCCCTGCATGGGCAGCAACAGCCCCCACCAAGACGTAAATCCCCGCGCCAACCATCACGCCCACGCCATATGCCGTGAGCAGCACCGGCCCGATGCGCCGTTTTAATGCCTCAGCCATAATCCGCCTCCCGTCTGCGTTTTGCCATGCCAAACAGAACGCCAATCCCAAACGCGGGCAGCGCCACGGGCAAGCCGACAATCAGATAAAACACGACCTCGCGGCGGGCTTCCACATGCACGAGTCCCGTGAACAGCCCCACGGTGATTGCCGCCACAATCACGACCGCACCGACAATCCACAGCCATCTCGGCGCGCGAGAGAACACATAGCCCACCCCGCCCAAGGCCACAAAAGACATGAGAATCTTGAACAATAGAGAGCCGTTTATCTGATCCATGATCCAACCCTATGCCACGAAAACAGTACCGTCTGTGCGCTAGAACAAAGCATGGCGCGGAGTCTGCGCTATTGGGCCGTGGCCCCAAGTCGCTTGAGACGCAATCCAAGCGCCGCGCCAATGCCCAATGCGACCAAGACAACCGGCCACATATATAGGCTCATTGCGATCACCATACGCACGCCCATCCCCGCAAACGGGATCGAAAGCCCAAGGGCGAGAGCCGCGCGGATGAGTGCGTAGCCCCCCAAAACCATTAGGCAGTATTTAAACCGCCACGCCAGACACAGACCCAGCACCACCCAAAACACGATGAGAATGAGGACACTCACCCCCCCCCTCGCTAGGGCTTGGACAGGCGTGCAGGCAGGCCATTCGCCCATGTGGAAATCGTCCCTGCCCCAAGGCACACGACAATATCACCGTCGCGTGCTTGCTCACGTACCAGTCGCTCCAGATCGTCCTCGGATGTCACCGCACGCGCATGACGGTGACCGTGACGGATCAGACCCGCGACGAGGTCATCACGGCCCGCGCCCTCAATCGGCTCTTCGCCAGCTGCATAAATATCTGCAATGCCAACCACATCTGCCTCGTTAAAGCAGGTACAAAAATCCTCGAACAGCGAGTGTAGACGCGAATAGCGATGCGGCTGGTGTACGGCGATCACACGACCGCCCTCGTCGCCAATAGCCTGACGGGCGGCCTTGAGTACGGCGGCAATCTCGACGGGGTGGTGGCCATAGTCGTCAATGATGGTCACGCCATTCACTTCGCCCACACGGGTAAAGCGGCGGTTGACGCCCCCGAATTCGGCAAGCGCTTGTTTGATCTCGGCAGCCTTCATACCCAGATGGCGGGCAACGGCGACGGCGGACAGCGCGTTGGAGACGTTGTGATCGCCCGGCATCGGTAGCGTACAGCCCTCGATCGTAATCCCGTCTGACGCCAGAACGATGTCAAAATGCGCGACACCCTTTTTATAGGTCAGATTGGTCGCGCGCACGTCCGCTTGGGCGTTAAAGCCATAGGTCACAACGCGGCGGTCAGTGATCTTACCTACGAGGCTTTGCACCTCGGGGTGATCGGTACAGCACACGGCCAAACCGTAAAACGGGATGTTGGACACAAAGTCGTAAAAGCCTTTGCGCAGCGTGTCGAAATCGCCCCAGTGCTCCATGTGCTCGGGATCGATATTGGTCACAATGGCAATCGTCGCGGGTAGGCGGTTGAACGTGCCATCACTCTCGTCGGCCTCCACCACCATCCAATCGCTTTCGCCCACACGCGCGTTCGAGCCATAGGCATGGATAACGCCGCCGTTGATCACGGTGGGGTCAATGCCACCCTGATCCAAGAGGGCCGCGACCATGGTCGTGGTTGTGGTTTTGCCGTGCGTCCCCGCAACGGCGATGTTGGATTTGAGACGCATCAATTCGGCAAGCATTTCCGCACGACGTACAACAGGCAGCCCCTTGAGGCGCGCCGCATCCAGTTCGGGGTTGCCCGTTTTAATGGCCGATGAAATCACGACAACTTCGGCATTTTCAAGATTTTCAGCCTTTTGGCCCACGAAAATCTCTGCACCTAGCTCAGCCAGACGGTCGGTGATCTTAGACGCTTTCAGGTCGGACCCTTGAACGGTGTAGCCAAAGTTCAACAACACTTCCGCAATGCCCGACATGCCGATGCCGCCAATGCCGACAAAATGGATAGGACCGATTTCGGTGGGAAGTTTTGTCGTTGCGTTCATCGTCTCGTCTCTTTCACTCTTACAGTATGCGCGCTTATTGCGCGGCCAGTTCTACGACCATATCGGCCAGCTCGGTTGCAGCATGTGGCTTGCCCACCGACAAGGCCGCGCGCGCCATTTGTGCGGCGCCATCTGCGTTGCCCATAACCAATGCAATCTGCTCGGACAAGGTGGGCACGCTTATTTGGCTCTCGGGGATCATAATTGCGGCTCCTGCATCGACCAGACCACGCGCATTGGCCGTTTGGTGATCCCCCGTAGCGGCGGCAAACGGTATCAGGATCGACGGGCGGCCAATCACGGAAATATCTGCAACGGTCGACGCGCCTGCGCGGGCAATCACAAGCTGCGCCTCGCTCATGCGTTTTGGGATGTCGTCAAAGAAGGTTCTAATATCCGCGCCAATACCACTTTGGGCATAAAAGGCCTCGACGCGCTCCACGTCTTCGGGGCGTGCCTGTTGGCTCACACGTAGATTTGCCTTTACGGCGTCAGGCAGGGCAGCAATCGCGGCCGGCACACAATCCGAGGTGATCCGCGCGCCCTGAGAGCCACCAATCACCAGAATCTCCATCGGGTAATCCCCCGGCGCAATATAGGGCGCACCGGCTTTGTCCATCACAGAGCGGCGCACGGGATTGCCGACATGGATGCCCGCAACACCCTCGGGCACATCCGTGGGCCATGTCCCACACGCGACATGATCGACGCGGGTCGCAAAGACCTTATTGACGCGACCAAGCACACCGTTTTGCTCGTGGATCATGCGCGGCAATTTAAACAGCGTTGCGGCCGCCACGGCAGGAATAGCGGGATAGCCGCCAAAGCCTACGACAACGGCGGGGCGATCACGACGAAACTTGCGTAAAGCCTTGAACACACCCCCCGCAATTTTTAACGGGGCCGCAAGTTTGGCCACAACGCCACCGCGCGCAAAGGTTGCGGATGGCAGTTGTTCAATGTCAACGGCCTGTGGAAAGCCGCCTGTGTAGCGCGCACCACGTGCATCGGTAGAGAGTTTAACGCGCCACCCGCGCGCAATCATCACTTCGGCCAATGCCTGAGCAGGGAACATATGTCCCCCTGTTCCGCCAGCGGCGATCACAAGGAGAGGAGCGGATTGTATCATATTTGAACCTATTAACTAGCGACCGCGACGAACAAGCAAATCGCCAATCTCGCCTTGGGGGCGGGTACGGGTAAACGCCAAAAGCGCACCAAGGGCGATGCCAGACGCGATAACGGACGAGCCACCATAGGACACGAACGGCAAGGTCATACCTTTGGCAGGCAAGAGCCGCACGGCCACACCCATATTGATAAAGGCTTGGACACCAAAGGCACAGGCCAGACCCGTGCCAGCAAGGCGGATAAACGGGTCACGCTCGCGCATCAGACGCCACAGCGCACGCACGGTGACGGTGGCGTAGAGACCCAAAATGATCATCACAAGGATCAAACCGTATTCTTCGGCGGCCACTGCGATAATGAAATCGGTATGGGCGTCGGGCAGCGACCATTTCACGGTCCCCTCGCCCACGCCGACACCGAAAAACCCACCCTCGCGGATCGCGTTTGTCGCGTAACCGATTTGGGTTGTAGGATCGATATCAGGATTGAGAAAACCGTCAATGCGACGCGCAAAGTGTTCGGAATTGTTATAGGCCAAGGTGCCAAATGCCACGATCCCGCCCGCAAGTATGAGCAACAAGATCATGGGCGCACCGCCCACGAAATACATCACACCCCAACTGAACAAGATCAACGACGCCTGTCCAAAATCGGGCTGAAGCGCGAGCAAAACCACAATAACCGACACCAACATGAACGAATACAGACGCCCCGGAGGACCACCAACATCATGCGCCGCAGCCATCAGCCACGCGGCTGTAATCACAAACGCCGGCTTGAGGAATTCGGACGGCTGCACGGAGGCGAACCCGAGCGAGAACCACCGCGTGGCCCCCTTACCAAAGTCAGTGCCAAACACCGGCAATAGCATGAGCGCCACAAACGCCGCGACAAACCCCAGCACGCCCAAGCGGCGCACCTTTTGCGGATCCATCATGCTCATCAACATCATCGCGATCAAAGCAAGTGAGCCAAAGAACGTCTGACGCTGCACGTAATAGAAATCTGCGAGATTGTTCTTTTGCGCAAGGGGCGGCGAGGCCGCCAGACCAAGCAAAAGCCCGATCCCGAACAAAACAAACACGGCCGCCAAGGACCATCTGTCGATGGTGCGCCACCAACGCGGAAGAATCGGCTCACCATCCCTTTGGGGAATCGAGCCATAAACCATTTCTGTCATGGGACCGCCTACTGCCTCAAACTGTAACGTCCGCTTATGCGGATCTATAAACACAATCTAGCGGTTTTTTTGGCGCGAATCTACCACAGATTGCGCGCCAAGCGAGACGCCGCGCATGATCGCGTCATGCGCGGTTATAATAGGGCTTCGACCGCCTGCGCAAAATCGTCGCCACGCCGTTCGAAATTGGGGTATTGATCAAATGACGCCGCCGCAGGGGCCAACAAAACCGTATCACCCGCCTCGGCATCCGCCGCCGCTCGCGCTACTGCCACATCCATCGTTTCGCAAATCTCGTAGGGCGTGTCGCCGAGTTGCAGCGCAAAATCGCGCGCCGAAAAACCGATGAGATAGGCCTTTGCCACCGCGCCCAGATGCGGGGCCAGATCAGCGATACCGCCGTCCTTGCCCATGCCGCCCGCGATCCAACGAATTCGCGCAAACGCCTGAAGCGCCTTTGCGGCCGCATCAACATTTGTGGCCTTGCTGTCGTTGACGAACTTCACACCGTCCTTTTCGCCAATCAACTGCGACCGGTGCGGAAGTCCCTTAAAGGACACGAGCGCCAATTCAATCGTCTTTGGCGCAATGTTGATCGAGCGACACGCGGCGTAGGCTGCACAGGCGTTTTGGTGATTGTGTGCGCCGGGCAATCCGTCGATGGCGCGCAGATCAATCGATGTGGTTTGACGCCCCTTGCGCCACTCCGACAAGAACCCTTTGCGCGCAAAGACGGACCATCCCGTGGTGAGTTTGCGTTCGGCTGAAATGCGGATCAAACGCGCATCGCCCAATCCCTCAACGAGTTGATTGGCCAAATACTGCCCCTCAACCTCGTCCACTCCAACCACGGCACGATCTGGCCCGCCCTCGGCAAACAAACGCCGCTTGGCCGCGAAATATCCGCCCATGCCGCCATGACGGTCCAAATGATCAGGCGACAGGTTGGTGAACACCGCCACATCAGGGGTCAACGCGCGGGCCAGATCCGTCTGATAGGACGACAGCTCCAACACGATCACCTCGCCCTCAATCGGCGCGTCGATGTCCAACACGCCGCGCCCGATGTTGCCCGCCAATTGGCTTGGCGTGCCGTTTTCGGTGAGGATATGGTGGATCAACGCCGATGTCGTCGATTTACCGTTCGATCCCGTCACGGCAATCACGCGCGGTGGCGTGTCGTGCTCCATCCAGTCACCCTGACCGAGCGAGCGAAAAAACAGACCGATGTCGTTGTCGACCGGCACGCCCGCGTCCCACGCAAGGGCAATCACTTTGTTTGGTTCTGGATACAGATGCGGGATGCCGGGACTGACGACAAGACAGGCCACACCCTCAAACGCGCCTTGCTTGCTCAGGTCGTGGATCTCGAACCCTTCGGCCTGCGCCGCATCGCGCGCCTCGACGCTGTCGTCCCAACATAGCGCCTGTGCCCCGCCCTCAGTGAGCGAGCGCGCCGTGGCAAGACCTGATCGGCCAAGCCCCAAAACCGCAACCTTTTGGCCTTCGTAACCGAGAACGGGGATCATGGCAGTCTCTCCAGTGGTGATATGTGCGGCTTAAAAGTTTCGGTTTAGCGCAGTTTTAGCGTGGCCAGACCGATCAAAGCGAGAATGAGCGAGATGATCCAAAAGCGGATCACAATCGTGGGTTCTGCCCATCCCTTTTTCTCGTAGTGGTGATGGATCGGGGCCATTAGAAACACGCGTTTGCCCGTGCGTTTGAAATACAGCACTTGGATAATCACCGATAGCGCCTCAACCACGAACAAGCCGCCAACAATGCCCAAAACGATCTCGTGTTTGGTCACAACCGCAATCGCACCCAAAGCCCCGCCAAGCGCCAAGGAACCTGTATCACCCATGAACACTGCAGCCGGTGGGGCGTTATACCACAAAAAGCCCAAGCCACCGCCAATGAGTGCGGCCACGAAAATCAACAATTCGCCCGTACCGGGCACGTAATGCAGGCCAAGATATTCGGTAAAGTCGACGCGTCCGACAACATAGGCAATCACACCGAGCGTACCAGAGGCGACCATGACCGGCATAATAGCTAACCCGTCCAACCCATCCGTCAGGTTCACGGAATTAGCCGCGCCAACGATGACAAACATCGCAAACGGAATGTAGAAAATGCCGAAATCAATCAAAACATCTTTGAAAACAGGCAAGGCCAGTTGATTGGACAACTCGTCGGGATGCACATAAGCCGCCCAAACAGAGGCGATCAGCGCGATGATAAACCCCAGCAAAAGACGCATACGACCAGAGACGCCCGCCGTTGAGGCCTTTGACACTTTGGAATAATCATCCGCAAACCCGATGGCCCCATAGGCAAAGGTCACAAACAGAACGATCCAGACATACGGGTTATCAAGACGCGCCCAGAGCAAGGTCGAGGTCAGCAAAGCAGTCAAGATCAACAGCCCGCCCATGGTCGGCGTTCCGGCCTTGGCAAAGTGGCTTTCTGGGCCATCCTCGCGAATGGGTTGGCCTTTGCCTTGGCGGCGGCGCAACAAATCGATCAACGGACGCCCAAAAATAAACCCAAAGATCAAAGCCGTGAAAAACGCCCCGCCTGCGCGCATCGTGATATAGCGAAACAAGTTGAATACATCGCCACCATCCGAAAGCCCTGTTAACCAATACAGCATCTAAACATCACATCCCTTGTTCTTCGTTGGGCAGCGGATGCCCCAAGTTTCGGATCGCGTCAACAAGCAAGCTGACCTTGGAGCCTTTGGACCCTTTAACCAACACCACATCGCCCGCGTCCACCAATCCCTTGAGATCGCGCAACGCATCATTGGCGTGGCTGTAAATCTGGCCGCGTTTGTGTGGGACAAGCGCCTCATGGAGGTGGCGCATTAGCGGGCCAACGCAGTGGACAACATCAATCGCGTCAAAAAAGGACAGCTGGGCAAGATCTGCATGATCCGTTACCTCTGTGTCGCCCAATTCCAACATATCGCCCAAAAACGCCACCCGCCGTCCCTTTGAGACACGGCCAATACCGTCCGTGACCCGTGCCGCGGCGAGTACTTCGAGACTGGCAATCATCGATGTCGGGTTGGCGTTGAACGCATCATCAAGCAACACCATCGTTTGATCAATCTCGACTGGATCGAGCAAGATCACCTCACGCGCTCCGCGCCCCTCGGGCGGCGCCCAAAGCGCCAAATCGCGCGCGGCCATCGTGACATCCCCCCCAAGCGCCTGAACCACGGCCAAGCAACCGACGGCATTGGTGGCAAAATGGCGGCCCGCAGAGGACAAGCGAAACAGGTGTAGATCGCCATCAACCTGCGCCTCGCCCACGGTCACGTCATCAGCCAATCGCACAGAGGTGAGACGCGCTTCGCAGTTGGCACTTTCGCCGAACTTCAGGGTATCACCGCGCCACGCCGCCTCCAGAGTTGGGGTGACGCTCAAATCGCCGTTGATGACCGCAATACCATCCGGTTCAAGCCCCTCACAAATCGACGCTTTTTCCCGCGCTATGCCCTCAAGATCTTCGAACGCGGCCATATGTGCTGCGGCCACGGTGGTGATCATCGCCACATGTGGGCGGGCCATTTTCGACAGGGGTGCAATCTCACCCGGATGGTTCATGCCGATCTCGATGACTGCAAAATCAGTGTCCCGTGGCATCCGCGCAAGGGTCAGCGGCACACCCCAGTGGTTGTTATACGAGGCCTCAGCGGCGTGCACCTTGCCCTGTCCGCGCAAAATCGCGCGTAGCATTTCTTTGGTTGAGGTTTTGCCAACCGATCCGGTCACCCCGATCACTTTGCCGCTCACACGTGCCCGCGCGGCTGCCCCCAAACGCTCCAATGCAGGAAGCACCGCGTCAACGATGATCAGCGGCGCAGTTGGATCAACCCCGTCAGGCACATGGGTCACAAGGGCCGCACCCGCACCATTGGCCAGTGCCGTTGCAACAAAATCATGTCCATCACGCGCTGCTTGCAAGGCCACAAACAAATCACCCTCAACAATTGTGCGCGTATCAATGGAAACCCCGTTTAGGACCACGTCCTGCGTGGCGCGCCCACCTGTTGCAGCCGCAACCTCGCCACTCGTCCAAAGCGCGCTCATATTGCACCATCCAAGGCGGCAACGGCCATCGAGGCCTGTTCGACATCATCAAACGGATAGACCACATCGCCAACGATCTGACCCGTTTCGTGCCCTTTGCCACAAATCAAAAGCGCATCACCGGGTTGTAACGCATCGATACCGCGCAAAATCGCCTCGGCACGGTCCGCCACCTCCATCGCCTCACCTGCCCCTAGCATGACTTCGGCGCGGATCGCAGCCGGATCTTCGGAGCGTGGATTGTCGTCGGTGACGATCACTAAATCGGCGTGCTCTCGCGCGGCTTGTCCCATCAACGGGCGTTTGGTTTTATCACGATCTCCCCCCGCGCCCACGATTGCAATCACGCGCCCCATCACATGTGGGCGCAGCGCCTTGATTGCGGTGGCGACCGCATCAGGCGTATGGGCGTAGTCGACAAACACGGTCGCGCCGTTGTCGCGGGTGGCTGCGTGCTCCATTCGACCACGCACGCCCTCAAGCTCCATCAGGCACGAAAACACCTCGTCGGGGTCCGCGCCGCTTGTCATGCATAGACCCGCCGCAGCAATCACATTATCAGCCTGAAACCCGCCAATCAGATCAAGACGCACCTGAGTGATATTCCCGACAAAATCGAGACGCACATCTTGGCCCGTCGCATCAAACCGCTGACCGACCACGCGCAAATCGGCGGCGTCAGAACGCCCAACGCGCATCACATCAATGCCGCGCTCTGCACATAACGCCTCTAACTCCATACCCTTGGGGTCATCGATATTGATCACGGCCACGCCCTCATCGGGCAGAACGCGCGTGAACAATCCCGCCTTAGCCGCAAAATACGCCTCGAACGTTTCATGGTAGTCAAGGTGGTCTTGCGTGAAATTGGTAAAAGCCGCCGAGGTCAGACGCACACCGTCCAAGCGCCGCTGCGCAAGGCCGTGGCTAGACGCCTCCATCGCGCCATGTGTGACACCCGCATGTGCGGCTTGTGACAACAAACGGTGCAACGTGATCGGCTCGGGCGTGGTATGCGGGCTTGGCGCTTGCCAATCACCCTCAACGCCCGTTGTCCCGATATTGATCGCGCGCGCGCCCAAGAGCTGCCATATCTGTCGTGTGAAATTGGCCACCGACGTTTTGCCGTTTGTCCCCGTCACCGCCACCATCGTGTCGGGTTGACGCCCGTAATATAGGGCAGCAGCGTAGGACAACGCCTGACGTGGATCTTCGACAACCACCAAGGCGGGATCATGCGCCTCAATCGCGGATGCGGCAATTTTAACCCCCTCAGGGTCCGTCAAAATCACCCGCGCCCCCATACGCAACGCATATTCAACAAACTCGCCGCCATGGATGCGCGCACCAGGCAAGGCCGCGAACAAATGACCATCAAGCGTATCACGACTATCAACCGAAAGACCGGTGATATGGGTATCCCTGCCCCCCTGCGCGGTTAACCCTAACTCGGAAAGAGATTTCACCATTGCCGCGCCTGCCTTTTTGAATATCGCTGTGTTCTAACGTGTTGCGGTTAGTGTTACCCCACCTTGCGCGGCAGTTTCAATCTCTGGTCGCAGCCCCAACAGCGGAGAGGTGCGACGAATGATTTCGGCAGCAACAGGCACAGCCGTCCAACCCGCAGTGCGGCGCGGAATTGGCCCCGTGGTTTCCACGGCTTCGTCCAGCGCAACAATCAACACATATTTTGGATCATCAACGGGATAGACAGACGCAAAGGTGGTGATCGTTTTATCCTTGTAATAGCCGCGCCCGTTTTCGAGCGGCTTGTCGGCGGTGCCGGTCTTGCCGCCAACGCGGTAGCCGGGTACTTCGGCAAAGTTTGCGGTTCCCTCAGGCTCGAACACCACGGCGCGCAACATCTCGCGCGATGCCTTAGACACCTCCTCGCGCACAACACGCGGGCCTTTTGGGACAAATCCCTGCGCCTTGAGCAACGTAGGCGTGACATGGGTGCCGCCGTTCAAAAGCGACGAGTACGCAGCAGCCAGATGCAGCGGCGAGGCCGATAGGCCATGACCGAACGAAATGGTCAGCGTCGACAATTCGGACCAATTTGGCGGCAAAAGTGGCTTTGCCCCTGCGGCTTCACTCAATTCCACGGGGGTTGGGTCAAAAAAGCCGAGCGATTTAAGGAACTCTTGCTGTCTCGTCACGCCAATTTGTTGCGCCACATGCGCCGTGGCGACGTTGGACGATTTCACAATCATATCACGCAAGGACAGTGTCGGCCCGTAGTTGTGTCCCTCGAACTCGCCGATGCGGTGTTTGCCCCACCGAAACGGCGGCGTGGCGGGAATCGGTGTCGACGGGTTGGCAATGCCAAGCTCCATCGCTTGAGCGGCGGCAAAAATCTTGAACGTCGAACCAAGCTCATAGACGCCCTGAACCGCGCGGTTGAACCGTGGGTTATCAGCGGGATTGTTGCCGGTGAAATATTCAGGGCGTGAATTTGGATCGAAATCAGGCAACGACACGAGCGAGATAATTTCGCCCGTATGCGCGTCCATCATGACGGCAGCGGCCCCCTTGGCATCAAGCATCCGCATGCCACCATAAAGCACTTCGCGGACGGTGGATTGCACCGTGAGATCAAGCGAGAGTTGCAAAGGCGCATCGCCATTGGCAGGATCGCGCAAATAGTCATCCCGAAAGCGCTCGATCCCAGACTGGCCCACGATTTCGGCGCTCATCACACCCTCACGGCCAAACTTTGTCCCGCCCAGAATATGCGCGGCAAGTTTGCCGTTTGGATAAAGGCGCTCTTCGCGCGGGCCAAACAACAGACCCGGTTCGCCGATGTCGTGGACAGCTTGTTGTTGCTCTGGTGCGATCTTCTTTTTGATCCACAAGAACTTGCGTGTTCCCGTGAAATCCTTGATCAATCGCTCTTCGTCCAGATCGGGAAAAATGCGCGCCAATTGACGCGCCGCGTTCACCGGATCAATCATCTGATGGGGCTGCGCGTAGAGCGAATGCGTGGTGCGGTTGGTCGCCAGAATACGGCCATTGCGGTCTACAATGTCGGCGCGTTGCGCAAGGATCGGCGTGCCAGATGTGACCGCACGTGGCTCTTCTGGAACTGTGGCGGCGACTTGCCCCATGCGAAGGCCAACCACCATGAACCCTGACACAAACCCAAGGCCCAACAGCAACAAACGCCCCTCAGCCCGAAGACGGGATTTGTCGCGTAAACCCTCGTGGCGCAGACGCAGGTTCTCACGCTCGATTGTGTCGGGGTTTTCGCCCTTTTGGCGCGCTTTCAAGATACGTGCGAGAGGGCGAAGTGGTGTACGAATGGTCATTGCTCCACGTCCTCAATCCGGCCCACAACGTCAAATATGCCCTCAATCTGGCCCAAAACATCATTGTCTTGAGGAAAGCTTACTTGGTCAACACGGCCAAATTGTTCAGGTAAGAACGGCAAGAGGCCAAGGCTGTCAAAATTGATTGCCGCCAGATCGCGAAGTCGCTCGGGACGGTTCAGATAGGCCCATTCCGCTTTGAGCACCGCTAATTCTTCGCGTTTATGACCGATTTGACGCTGAAGACTCGAGACATCGCGCAACACCTCTTGGGTGCGGTAGTTCTCATTGTAAGCCCAGAACGCAAGACCCATGACAGCCAGTGCAGATACGGTGATGTAAAACGACCGCATTATACCAGTCCTCGCATCATGAGGGGCTTTGGCAGACCCAGATCCGCACGATCGGAGGCCACGGCGGGCGCATCAGTCCGGCGCGCCACGCGCAACCGTGCCGAGCGCGCACGCGGATTCACGACCAACTCGTCTTCGTCTGGTCCGATGGCTTTTGAAAGCTTCTCAAATCCAGGCGTTTTCAGGTCTTGGACGGGCGCATAACGCGATCCGCCACCGCCTGTTGATGCGCGCTGTTGCAAGAACCGCTTCACAACGCGGTCCTCTAACGAATGAAAGGTCACAACGGCCAACTGACCACCGGGCGCGAGCGCGCGCTCTGCGGCCTCAAGACCCGCGATCAACTCGCCAAACTCGTCATTGATGTGGATACGGATGGCCTGAAACGTACGCGTTGCAGGGTGGCTTTGACCCGGCTTTTTACGTGGCAGCAACCGCTCAATCAGGCTGGCAAGCTGCAATGTTGTCTCGAACGGAGCTTTTTTCTCGCGGTCCATCACGATAGCGGCGGCAATTTTGCGCGACTGGCGCTCTTCGCCGTAATGAAACAGCACATCCGCGATCTCGTCTACGGACGCCTCATTGACGAACTGGGCCGCCGTTGGCCCCTCTTGGCTCATGCGCATATCAAGGGGGCCGTCCTTCATGAACGAAAACCCGCGATCGGCAAGATCGATCTGCATCGACGACACACCCAGATCAAGGACGACACCGTCCAAATCGGACGCGTATTCGTCCAACCGCGAAAACGTCCCAAGTGTAAGCGAAATCTTATCGCCAAAATCCTTGACCCATTTTGCGGCCAATTCGTGCGCTAATGGATCACGGTCCACGCCCATGACATGATCGGCCCCCGCAGCCAACAAGCCCTTGGTGTAGCCACCCGCGCCAAACGTGCCATCAAGCCAGCGGCCGGAGATAGGCGCGCACTCACGCAAAAGCGGTGCCAATAAAACCGGAATGTGCGGCGCGTCAGGAGAGGTGGCAGCCTCAGACATGATCTAGGCTCCTAATTCATCAAGTAGAGATAGGGGGTCGAAATCATCGCCCTGCTCGGCCAACCAACCATCCGTAATTTTGGCATCTTCAACCTCGAAGGTCTCAGGCTTCCAAATCTCGAATGTCTCACCCATGCCCGCGAAATACGCGGTGCCGTCGAGACCGATTTTATCACGAAGGGGTTGCGGCAAAACCAAACGACCATCCGCATCGACCTCAGTAGGACGCGCACGGTTCAAAATCATACGCTGCATGATTTTACGTTTTTCAGACCCACGTGGCAGTGCTGCAATATCTGCCGCGAGAGCTTTGTAGCCATCATAGGTATGAACGATAAGCTGTTTTTGCGCGTCATGTCCGTAGACGATTACCATGCGCGGGCGGCCCGTTTCACCTGACAGAGGATCACCCTCTTCGAGTTCACGACGAAAATCGGCAGGGATCGACACGCGTCCCTTGCCGTCCACCTTAAAGGTGTGTTCGCCTATGAACATGCCAGCCAAATCGTGGCTCCTATTCTTGTCACGCGAGCCATCTGGCTCTACTCATCGGGCGGGTCCGTCGACCCGAAAATCTTGTGAGCCCCTGAAACGGGAAACGGCGGACCGAGCTGCTGCCACTGCTCTATCCGCCGCCCTCGTCCCGTTTCCGGGGATGTCCGACTGCGCGCGCCACCTGGGGGGATGTCTGCTCGCTCGCGCGCCGGATCTCTGTGTTCTGGTGAGATGGATGCCTGTATGAAGCCTGACTTTTTATTTTGTTTTGTTTGCGGTCTTGTATGCGCCGCTCATTCCCGTCTCACCGGATGACACAAATATGCCATGGGAATTCATGGTAATCAACGGGTAAATTGTGCACAGGACACCACATATGGGGTTTGACGGGAGGAGCGCACCAGTAATAGCACCTCGAATTCACATTATATTTACCACAAATTGACGTGAAGACAGAAGTATCAACTATATGTTGTGCAGAAAATCCTCGCCCCCACGCAACTCCAAAAAGTCGAAAAAACTTTCAAAACGCAGGCTCACCCACAAGTTTCCACCGAGTTATCCACAGGAAAGTGATTCGAAACGAGATAAAGCACGCCGAACCCTGCCTTTAAAAGCCGCTTATCACCCATAAAATCCCATGTGTGCCATGAAATCCCATGCACACCATGAATTCCCATGCGCCAATGCCCACCAAAAGTTTTGGACATGCCACATCGCAGACGAAAAAGCCGCGCGAGGCAGATCCCCCGCGCGGCGTCTTGTTACAAATGCAAGGTCACACCCCGAAAGCGCGGCCTTTAGGCGATGCCACCCGCAATCAATCGCTCGGCCAACTGCATATAAGGGACACCAAGGGGACTATCTGTCGCCGCAATCGGCACACCTTCGTCGCCCGCCACGCGGGTATCGAGCGCCAATGGGAGCTGAGCCAGGAACGGCACACCCATTTTCTCGGCCTCATCCTTGACGCCGCCATGCCCGAACAAATGCGCCTCATGCCCGCAACTCGGACATACATATGTCGACATATTCTCAATGAGACCCAAAACGGGAACCTTGAGCTTTTCAAACATCGAGATACCGCGCCGCGCATCGATCAAAGCCACATCTTGTGGCGTCGACACAACCAATGCGCCCGTCAATTCGGTTTTCTGGCACAGGGTGAGCTGCACATCCCCTGTGCCGGGCGGCATATCAATCAACAAGACATCCAATTCACCCCACACAACCTGACCCAGCATTTGCTGCATCGCGCCCATCAACATCGGCCCGCGCCACACGACCGCCTCACCGTCCTTGATCATCAGGCCAATCGACATCATCGTGACACCATGCGCATGCAACGGTTCGATCGTCTCGCCATCGGGTGACGCCGGACGCTTTGTCACGCCCATCATGCGCGGCTGGCTTGGGCCATATATATCGGCATCTAACAGACCCACTTTGCGACCCTGCCGCGCCAACGCGACTGCGAGGTTGGCGGAGACGGTGGATTTACCCACACCCCCCTTACCGGAGGCGACCGCGATGATACTCTTGATCCCTGACGGCTTTGACTTGCCTTGCTGTGGCGTTGGGTGACGGCCAATCTTAAGACTGGGCGGCTCGCCCGCCTGCCCACCCGCCTGTGCCGGCGCGGGGGGAGCGCTTCCGGTAGAGCTATGAGCCGTCATAATTATAGAGACGGATTCAACCCCCTCAAGCGCCTCAATATCAGCCTTTGCTTTGGCTTGCGCACCACTCCATGCGCGCGCAGCAGTCGCGTCAGGTGCCTCAATCACGAATCGCACCACGCCCGCGTCAACAGTGAGCGCTCGAATTCGCTCCCCTGAGGCGAGGCTCGTTCCATCGGGCAGCGCAATCCCGTCTAAAACCGTCATAATAGTGTCATGTAACGCGGGCATATTGGTCATCCCTTTTTCCCTATTCACTGTGCAGTTAAGCCTTTTACGGGGCCTTTTCCACTCCATAGCCCTGTATTTATTGTCCATTTGGATGAAATTACCCAAAGCGCCTTCAAATTAGGTCAGTATTGGTCATGCATTTTCTGCATAGCGGCAATGACGAGACGGTGAGTTGTGCATGCGCAGCAATTCCTCCATCTTAGGATCAACAAGACGAACAGGGCACACCACGACGGTCCAACTCGTCACCCAAGACACCGCAGGGCGCAAGGCTCGCAGCACATTAAGGTAAGAACGCAATGGCTTATGTAAACAACGTCCGCACAGCTGCACCTGGTTTCGCAGGTATCACATCTTTCTTCGCTGGTCTGTCCGAGCGCTACGCACGTTACAATGTGTACCGCGAAACGATGAACGAGCTGAGCGAATTGAGCGACCGTGATCTTGCCGATCTGGGCCTCGCACGCTCCACAATCAAGTCCGTTGCTTTTGAAGCAGCCTACGGCAACTAAGAATTTCGAAATCGGACCCTTCTCCTCCTCCCTAGGGTTCTGATCGAAGCGGCAACGTCTCTCCTCCTCCCTGACGTTGCCGCACAAACAACCGGAATTTAAGGCTCTTCCTCCTCCCTTAGAGCCTTAAAGACCAGAGCGGCGATGCTCTCCTCCTCCCTGCATCGCCGCACCTAATTCGGAGCCTGCATGCTCCAACATAGATCGGTCTCTCTCTCCTCCTCCCTGAGAGATCGTGTGCTAAAAAGCGGTGATGTCTCTCCTCCTCCCTGACATCACCGCTTTTTTATGTCTGCAAGACAGACGGCACATGCGCCGCGCGCACGCGCAACCAAGACGCCGCAGCGCCGAGATCGGAAATGATCATTTTTTAGGGATAATTTGCACGAAATTTGCGTGCCATCACATGCGGGGCACTCTGCCAGCGCACCCGAATATGGCGCGCATCATAGGTATACGCCTAGAGGGGCGCGCCCTCCGAGCTGACACACTCAAAACGGGACGTCGCCAGCCTTTTCAGCGGGCGTCACGAAGCTGGCCACGAGTTTTTTCTCACCCGAATGGTCAAAATCAATCGCAAGCTTGTCGCCCTCGATCTCCAACACCTGACCATAGCCGAACTTTTGGTGAAACACGCGGTCCCCAACCGTAAAGACCAGCGCCGCTTTCGCATCGATCGTCATATGGCCGCCCTTACCAGAGCGCACATTGGTGGCTGCCCCGCTTCGTTGGCTGCGCTGTTGCAAGCGCTTCCACCCTGGGGAATTATAGACATCTGCCTTTTCAACGCGGGTCTCAAAGGCGGCTGACATTCCTGCGCCTGAGGTCTCACTCGTAAAGCCCCCCGATTGCGCCGCGCCATATCCACCGCCGTACAGACCGGGCGGGGTGAGAATATCAACGTGATCTTGGGGAAGTTCATCGATAAAGCGCGAGGGCAGTTGGCTTTGCCATTGGCCATAAACGCGGCGATTGCCCGCAAACGAAATTGTACAAACTTCCTCCGCGCGCGTGATGCCCACATAGGCCAGACGCCGCTCCTCTTCGAGACCCTGTTGACCACTTTCGTCCATAGAGCGCTGAGAGGGGAACAACCCCTCCTCCCATCCCGGTAAAAACACCACGGGAAACTCGAGCCCCTTGGCGCCGTGCAGCGTCATGATCGTGACCATTTCGCCGTGCTCTTCGCTGCTGTTGTCCATAATCAGGGACACGTGCTCGAGGAACCCGCCGAGATTATCAAAGGCGTCCAGAGCCTTGACGAGTTCCTTGAGGTTTTCAAGACGGCCCGGAGAATCTGGGTTCTTGTCGTTTTGCCACATCGTGGTGTAGCCGCTCTCGTCGAGAATGATTTCGGCTAAGACAACGTCATTATCAGATCTCAAATACTCTACATAAGATTGCAGTATTTTGATTTGTGATTTGAGTTGCTCTGCCAATAGAAGCAACTCAGCACAATCTTCATTAACATTCATCCCTTTACTTGTCATAAGAGCCAGCTCAGCCTCTACGACTCCTAACTTGGAAGCGAGTTCCGAAATCTCAGCGTCATAGTCGGAAATGACATCGTCATTCCCCCGATTTGAATACAGGTATCTCCACAGGTCCAATTGGGCAATCAACTGTGCAACACCAGACTTGGCTTTGCCCTTGAGCAAGCCGTCTTGCACCGCAATCCGCGCGCCCTCTTTGAGCGACACGCCGTTGGTGCGCGCGGTGACCTGAATATCGGTCATCGCCTTGTCACCCACGCCCCGCTTGGGCACGTTGATTATGCGCTCAAACGCCAGATCATCTTCGGGCGAGATAACTACGCGAAAATAGGCCATAGCGTCACGGATTTCCAAGCGCTCGTAGAACCGTGGCCCGCCAATGACGCGGTAAGGCAATCCAATGGTCAAAAACCGGTCCTCAAACGCCCGCATCTGATGTGAGGCCCGCACAAGAATCGCCTGATCATCGAGAGAGAATTTACGCAACCGCGCCCGCGTGCCACTGTGCATCGCTTCTATCTCTTCGCCGACCCAACGCGCCTCCTCTTCGCCATCCCAATGACCGATCAAGCGCACCTTTTCACCGTCTTGCTCAGCCGTCCAAAGGTCTTTGCCCAAACGACCCGAGTTGGCGGCAATCACGCTCGACGCCGCGGCGAGGATATGGGGGGTCGAGCGATAGTTTTGCTCTAGGCGTACAACCGTAGCCCCCGGAAAATCCTTTTCAAACCGCAAGATATTGCCAACTTCGGCCCCGCGCCATCCGTAGATCGACTGATCATCATCGCCGACACAACAGATATTGCGATGCCCCTGCGCCAACAATCGTAGCCACATGTACTGCGCCACGTTCGTGTCCTGATACTCGTCTACGAGAATGTATTTGTACCACCGCTGATACTGCTCCAACAGGTCGGGATGATTTTGAAAAATCGTGACCATATGCAGCAACAAATCGCCAAAATCGCAAGCGTTCAACTCTTTGAGGCGGTGCTGGTACTGCGCATAAAGCGCCTTACCCCGATCATCGAACGCCGCCTCATCCGCCGCGCCTAATTTGGCGGGCGTTAGCGCCTTGTTCTTCCACCCGTCGATCAATCCCGCAAGCTGACGCGCAGGCCATCGTTTGTCGTCCATCCCTGCGGCACGGATCAACTGTTTGAGCAGACGGATTTGATCGTCAGTGTCCAAAATGGTGAAATTGCTTTTTAGGCCGACCAATTCGGCGTGGCGGCGCAACTGTTTAACGCAGATCGCGTGAAACGTACCGAGCCAACGCACCCCGTCAACAGATTGCCCCATGAGCGCACCCACGCGGTCCTTCATCTCGCGGGCCGCTTTATTGGTAAAGGTCACGGCGAGGATTTCATTGGGCCGCGCACGCCCCGTGTTGAGCAGATGCGCAATGCGGCAGGTCAGCGCTTTGGTTTTGCCCGTGCCCGCCCCTGCAAGCATCAAGACGGGACCATCCATCGCCTCGACGGCCTCGCGCTGTGCGGGGTTCAATCCCTCAAGATACGGCGTTGGCCGCGCCCCCATCGCCATTTGGCTCAAAGAGGGTCGGTTCGCGGGTGGGGCTGCGGCCTCAAAGGCATCATCTTCACTGAAACTGCTCATGGGCGCGAGACTACAACCATGCGGCGCTAAGGAAAAGCATGTTCTGCAATTGTTCGCATGAAAAACACCACGCGTTATCGGCGTTTAGGGCCCATCCGACTGCAAAACCGCGTTCAGCCCATCAACATAGCGCCGAACAAGGCGTGCAAACATTTCGATGTCATCCTCAGGTACGTTATACTTTTGACGTCACAGGAGGGCACGCACTTTGAGTGGCCGGATCCGCATGCCACTTGCCCTATGGCGCTTTTCGGCGCGGTCAATGCCGCCCTTCTCTTTCTGGAGAACGCGCAGCAACTCCGATTTTACCCCCTTCCCCGCCCAAATCAACGGTATGGAGGTCGAAGGGCTTAGCTCCATCGCGGAGCTTGGCCTAACGAGCCTGCCGCGATGTCCGCTGAGACCCAAACCTTGGTCGCGCAACGCGTGCCCTCGGCACTGCGGCGTCGGTTATGCAAGCGCAGCAATTCTCGCCACCTTTAGTCTTTTGTTTGTATTCCCATTGGATGAAATTCCTCTTGAACTGCGCGATACGCCGCGCAAACCCGACCCCGCATAGACATTATGCAATCCAGATGACCCTTTGAAGGGGCGGTTTTCATGGCCGCCCTTTTCATTTGTTAGCGTTAACAGTATTCATTGGGCCCATAGATGAGTTTTGGGGATTTACTGCAGCGCAGAAAACCCTAGGCTGCCGTAAAGTTAACACCCTACTCACGATGGAGACTGTCCCTATGCCCGACTTCAAAAAGGTCCTGATCGCCAACCGCGGCGAGATCGCTATTCGAATTATGCGCGCGGCCAACGAGCTAGGGAAACGAACAGTGGCGATCTACGCCGAAGAGGATAAACTATCCTTGCACCGCTTTAAGGCCGACGAAGCCTATAAAATCGGTGAAGGCATGGGGCCAGTCGCGGCGTATTTGTCTATTGAGGACATCATCCGCGTGGCCAAGGCGTGCGGCGCCGATGCGATCCACCCGGGCTACGGTCTCTTGTCGGAAAACCCCGACTTTGTAGACGCCTGTACGGATGCGGGCATCACCTTTATCGGACCGAAAGCCAAAACCATGCGCGAGCTTGGTGATAAGGCCTCTGCACGCAAAGTGGCGATAGAGGCGGGCGTGCCTGTTATTCCCGCCACCGAAGTGCTTGGAGATGATTTCGACGCCATCAGAAAAGAGGCCGAAGAGGTCGGGTTCCCGTTGATGCTCAAAGCCTCGTGGGGCGGCGGCGGACGCGGTATGCGTCCGGTGTTCAACGCCGAAGAGTTGGAAGAAAAGGTCAAGGAAGGCCGCCGCGAAGCCGAAGCCGCATTTGGCAATGGCGAGGGCTATCTCGAAAAAATGATCGTGCGGGCGCGTCACGTCGAGGTTCAAATCCTCGGTGACAGCCATGGCAACATTTATCACCTCTACGAGCGCGATTGCTCCGTGCAGCGCCGCAATCAAAAAGTGGTCGAACGCGCCCCCGCCCCCTACCTGTCCGAAACCCAACGCGAAGAGATTTGCGCCCTTGGCAAACGCATCTGTGAGCACGTCAACTACGAGTGCGCGGGGACGGTCGAGTTCTTGATGGATATGGATGACGGCAAGTTCTACTTCATCGAAGTGAACCCGCGCGTCCAAGTCGAACACACTATCACCGAGGAAGTCACGGGTATCGACATCGTGCGCGCCCAGATCCTGATTGCTGAGGGCAAATCGCTCACCGCCGCCACGGGAGTTGCTTCGCAGTATGACGTGAAACTCGACGGCCACGCGATCCAATGCCGCGTGACAACCGAAGACCCCACCAACAACTTTATTCCCGACTACGGCCGCATCACCACCTACCGCTCGGCTACGGGCATGGGCATCCGCCTTGACGGCGGCACCGCCTATTCGGGCGCGGTGATCACGCGCTTTTACGACAGCTTACTGACCAAGGTGACCGCATGGGCGCGCACGCCGGAGGCCGCGATTGCGCGTATGGACCGTGCGCTGCGCGAGTTTCGTATTCGCGGCGTGTCGACCAACATCGCGTTTGTAGAAAACCTGCTTAAACATCCGACCTTCCTCAACAATGAATACACCACCAAATTCATCGACGAGACGCCCGCGCTGTTTGACTTCAAACCGCGCCGCGACCGTGCGACCAAAATCCTGACCTATCTCGCGGACATCTCTGTGAACGGTCACCCCGAAACCCAAGGCCGCGCCAAGCCGCCTGCAGATGCACGCAAACCCGTCGCCCCCGCACCGCGCAACGAAGCGCCAACCGAGGGCACGCGTCAGTTGCTCGAGACCAAAGGACCGCAGGCTGTGGCCGACTGGATGCTCGCGCAGAAACAACTGCTCGTCACCGACACGACCATGCGCGACGGGCACCAGTCGCTTTTGGCCACGCGGATGCGCTCGATCGATATGATCAATGCCGCCCCTGCCTATGCCGCAAACCTCTCGCCGCTGTTCTCGGTCGAGTGCTGGGGGGGCGCGACATTCGATGTGGCCTACCGCTTCTTGCAGGAATGTCCGTGGCAGCGCCTGCGCGACATTCGCGAAAAGATGCCCAACATCATGACACAGATGTTGCTGCGCGCGTCAAACGGCGTCGGATATACCAACTACCCAGACAACGTGGTGCAATCGTTTGTGAAACAAGCCTCCGAGACGGGCGTCGATGTCTTTCGTGTGTTCGACAGCCTCAACTGGGTCGAGAACATGCGCGTGGCGATGGATGCCGTGATCGACAGCGGCAAGGTCTGTGAGGGGACAATTTGCTACACGGGCGACCTGCTTGACCCGACCCGTCCAAAATACGACCTGAAATACTACGTTCAAATGGGTCAGGACCTGAAAGCCGCAGGGGCGCATGTCCTTGGCCTCAAAGACATGGCGGGGCTTTTGAAACCGACACAAGCCGCCATGCTGGTCAAGGCGCTCAAGGAAGAGGTCGGACTGCCGATCCACTTCCACACGCACGACACTTCGGGCGTGGCAGGGGCTACGATCCTTGCCGCTGCCGAGGCAGGTGTGGATGCCGTGGACGCAGCAATGGATGCCTTCTCGGGCGGGACATCTCAGCCGTGCCTTGGCTCCATCGTCGAGGCCATGCGCTTTACCGACCGCAACACAGGGCTGGATATTTCCGCGATCCGCGAGATGTCCAACTACTGGGAAGCGGTGCGCGGCCAATACGCCGCCTTCGAGGCAGGCATCCCCGCCCCAGCCTCAGAGGTCTATCTGCACGAAATGCCCGGCGGTCAGTTCACCAACCTCAAAGCACAGGCCCGCTCGCTCGGACTTGAGGAGCGTTGGCACGAAGTGGCGCAGGCCTATGCCGACGCCAACCAGGTGTTCGGCGACATCGTCAAAGTGACGCCAAGTTCCAAAGTGGTCGGCGACATGGCATTGATGATGGTCAGTCAAGGATTGACCCGCAAAGACGTCGAAGACCCCAAGACCGAAGTGTCCTTCCCCGATAGCGTCATGGACATGATGCGCGGAAATCTTGGACAGCCCCCCGGTGGCTTCCCCGACAGCATCGTCAAAAAGGTGCTCAAGGGCGAAAAACCCAACACCGAGCGCCCCGGCAAGCACCTCGCGCCTGTAGACCTTGAGGCGACCCGCGCCGAGCTTTGTACCAAATTCGAGTGCGACGAGATCGATAACGAGGACCTCAACGGCTACCTGATGTACCCGAAAGTCTACACCGACTACCGCGCGCGCCACGAAACCTACGGCCCTGTGCGTACCTTGCCGACACAGAACTTCTTTTACGGCATGATCCCCGGCGAGGAGATCTCGGTCTCCATCGACGAGGGCGTGACGCTCGAAATCCGCTGTCAGGCGATGTCGGAGGCCAATGAAGAGGGCGAGGTCAAAGTGTTCTTTGAACTCAACGGCCAACCGCGCACCGTGCGCGTGGCGGACCGATCCGTGGCCGCTACAAAAGTCGCTCGCCCCAAAGCCACGATTGGAAATGCCGCCCATATCGGCGCCCCGATGCCCGGCGTTGTGGCGACGGTCGCCGTGGCCGCGGGCCAAGAGGTGAAACAGGGCGATGTGCTTTTGACGATCGAGGCGATGAAGATGGAGACCTCGATCACGGCCGACGCAGATGGCACCATCAAAGCGGTGCATGTGACACCCGGCGCACAGATCGACGCGAAAGACCTGTTGGTCGAATTAGAATAGCGGCCACAGGGATTGGATTTGGAGAGGGCGTCGCACCATGCGGCGCCCTTTTCGTTGGGGCGACAGTGGTGCACCAAAAACTAAACCATCCCGTTCACTTTGCTGTGGACACAGGCCGCCGTTCCCGCGAAGGTCTGCGCACACACGCACGCAAGGAAAGACCCATGTTTCACATCACCGCCATCTACGCGGGCCTTGTTGGCCTGTTTTACACCTATGTCTCCCTCAACGTATCGCTCGGACGCAACAAGCTCAAAGTCTCGGTCGGGGATGGCGGCAGCGACGAGATGTCCAAGCGTATTCGAGCGCACGGCAATTTCGCCGAATATGCCCCCATCACGCTCATCTTGATCGCCATGACCGAAGCGCAAGGCGCACCCGCCAGCGTCATCCACGGCGCGGGCCTTGTGCTATTGGCGACGCGGGCCGCGAACTTCATCGGCATGACGACCTCCACGGGGTATCGGTTGCGCTACTACGGGGCGATCCTGACCTATCTTTTGCTTTTGATTTTGTCCGTGGCCGTGCTCGGGCATGCTGTGTTCTAAGGGCAAAATGAAAAAATCGGCACTTGTCCCATTTTTCCCCTTGCGGCCAAGCGCGTGACGTCCTAAATCCCCCTCACCCAAGGAAGCGGGCGTAGCTCAGGGGTAGAGCATAACCTTGCCAAGGTTAGGGTCGGGCGTTCGAATCGCCTCGCCCGCTCCAATTTTCCTCCAGTCTTAGGATTGGTTGACATGCGAAACCTAAGCATGTCGTTCAAAGGAAACGTTCTAGACACCGACGTAACAGGTGACACGCCGAGCGGGCGTAGCTCAGGGGTAGAGCATAACCTTGCCAAGGTTAGGGTCGGGCGTTCGAATCGCCTCGCCCGCTCCATTTTCTCCAAGAACCGATAGAAACGCGACACATCTCCGGATCGTGTTTGCGTTTATCTGCTCGATGTATTGTGCTCTGGCGGCAGACCTCGACAAACGGGCTTACGCAGCGCCAAGCGAGATGCGCGCATCCTCATCGACGCAGCTTTCCGCAAACATCACCAAATCGTCGACGGGGGAGCCGCGCCCAATCACGACCTTGAGGCGCGACAAACGCGAAAACAGTTCTTGTTGAAACGCAGGGACGAAGTTGGAGACAAGCATTGCGGCACAGTTCGGCTGATGAAACTCGGCCAAAAGCGCCACACCCAATCCACTGCCTTCGCCAACAAGGATGTCAAAGATCAACAGATCAAAGCATTCGTTGCGCAACATCTGCATTGCATCTTCGGGGATATAGCAGACGGAAACCGAATGCCCCCGTGCGCCGAGCGCGCGGGCCCACTGTCCGGATGCTTCACTCTCACTGTTCAAAATCAAAACACGCATGACGCCCCTTTTGGGTATAAAATCCTGCATAAGATCACACAGGGTCGACTTTAGTTTCTTAAACTTTTGTGAATTAAGTATTAACGCCGATTAAGCACCCTCGCCTAAATGCTAAAACGAACCCATATCCGCCGTATGGCACAGGACAGACGTGTCGCTCAGCCCGATCACGGACGTGCCCCGCGCGCCACAGGGCTGCGCCAACCCGACCAGCAGCGACTTGGCAAACATGCAAAGACACGCGTATAACCGCCCCAAACCAAAGAGGATTAGCCGCATGCGCACCGCATCCATCACCCGTACCACTGCGGAAACGGAGATCACCGTTGATATCAATCTCGACGGCACAGGCATTTACGACAACCAGACGGGCGTGGGGTTCTTCGACCACATGCTCGATCAGTTGTCGCGCCACTCCTTGATCGACATGACCGTGCGTGCCAAAGGCGACTATCACATCGACGACCATCACACGGTAGAGGATACCGGTATCGCACTGGGTCAGGCGCTTGTCGCGGCACTTGGCGATAAGAAAGGCATTTGCCGTTACGGTCACTTTTCTTTGGCGATGGACGACACACAGGTCTCATCCGCGCTCGATTTGTCCGCGCGCCCGTTTTTGGTATGGAATGTCGATTTTCCATCGGCCAAAATCGGAACATTCGACACGGAATTGGTCCGCGAATTCTTTCAAGCGCTATCGACCCATGGCGGCATCACACTGCATATCGACCGCGTGCATGGCCTCAACAGCCACCACATCGCTGAAGCGGCATTCAAATCGGTTGCCCGCGCGTTGCGTATGGCGGTCGAGACAGATCCACGCATGGCGCACGCCCTGCCCTCGACCAAGGGCAAGCTATAGCCTCTGATGCGGCCACAGATCCCAAACGAGGCGCACCTGCGGGATGCGCCCCACACCACTTGCCAATAGAAAGCGCCCCCCATGCTTACGGCCCTTGTAGATTACGACAGCGGAAACCTGCACTCGGCGCATAAGGCGTTCGAGCGCATGGCGAATGAGCGTGGTGCGGGTACAATTGTTGTGACGTCCGAGGCCGATGTTGTGGCCAAGGCAGACCGCATTGTTCTGCCTGGTGATGGCGCGTTTCCCGCATGTAAAACGCATCTGTTTGACCGCTCAGGCCTGTTTGAAGCCATCGAAGAAGCTGTGACGGTCAAGGCCCGCCCCTTTATGGGGATTTGTATCGGCATGCAGATGATGGCAACTCGCGGCCATGAATACACCCAGACCGCAGGATTCGACTGGATTGGCGGCGATGTGGTGAAAATCGCGCCATCAGACGCAACGCTCAAAGTTCCGCACATGGGTTGGAACGACCTGATGATCGATCATCCGCATGCTGTTTTAGACGGTGTGGAGACAGGCGATCACGCCTATTTCGTGCATTCCTACCATTTCAAAGTGACCAACGACACCGAGCGACTGGCGCATGTTGATTACGCGGGCGATATAACCGCGATCGTCGGGCGTGATACTATGATCGGATTTCAATTTCATCCCGAGAAAAGCCAGCGGGCAGGATTGCGCATCATCTCCAACTTCCTCGGTTGGGCACCGTAGTATTTGGATATTTAGGCCAAGAAAAAGGGGCCACAAGGCCCCCTTTTGTTTTGCATTTTGTTGCGCGCTTTATTGAACACGCGCCCATGTTTGCGACGAACATAGCATGCCGCCGGCCACACAGCCCTTGAGCTTGATCCTGTCGCCGGACAGATCCAGCTTGCCGATGTATATTTTGTCATTGGACGGACGCCACACTTTGCCCTCGAACTTGCCGTCGCCTATGGGAGCCATATCGCGGACAATCTGTTTCCCTTTATTAGGCGATGAATATTCGCCGTTGGAATCAAACGTGCGCGAAATTGTCCCGCAAAAGTTCGACCCACACGGCGCGATTGTGACATAGGCATAGGCGCCATCGTCAACTTGCGTTTGCCACGTGCCCTCGACCGCGTCAGCCGCAACTGTCGGCGCCGCAAGTCCAAGTGCCATAACGGCGGATGCTAGTAGTATTTTCATCGAGAGTTCTCCCTTTAATCCCTGTGCCTATCCTGTGAGCGCATCGGGTGGCGTGGCAACAATAACGTTGGGGCACATCTAAACGCCAAAAGATGAGCACACGATTAATATGCGCGCCAAAGACGCACCCTGTCTTTGCAATTGGCTACCAATCATGGCAAAGGATGCACATCTCTATCGACAAGGAAACCACCCGATGATCCTCTACCCTGCAATCGACCTCAAAGATGGTAACGCCGTGCGGCTCTATAAGGGCGAAATGGATCAAGCAACGGTGTTCAACGACAACCCTGCCGCCCAAGCGATGGAGTTCGTCAATGCGGGGTGCGAGTGGCTGCACCTTGTCGATTTGAACGGCGCATTCGCGGGCGAGCCCGTGAACGCCGCACCCGTTGAAGAGATCTTGAAGCAGTGCAAAGTGCCCGCACAACTTGGCGGCGGCATCCGCGACATGGCCACGATTGAGCGCTGGCTCGACAAGGGATTGCAACGCGTGATCCTTGGCACCGTAGCCGTTGAAAACCCCGATCTGGTGCGCGAAGCCGCACGGGCCTTTCCCGGTCATGTGGCCGTGGGAATAGATGCGCGCAAAGGCATGGTCGCGACCAAAGGATGGGCAGAGGAAACCAACGTAACCGCCACCGATCTAGCGAAATCATTCGAGGACGCCGGCGTGGCCGCGATCATCTACACCGACATCAACCGCGACGGCGCGATGCAAGGCCCGAACATCGAAGAGACCGCCGCCCTCGCCCGCGCTGTATCCATCCCCGTGATCGCATCGGGCGGCGTGTCGTCGATTGCCGATCTGCAAGCCCTCAAATCCTGCGGCGCAGCACTCGACGGTGCCATCTCGGGCCGCGCGCTCTATGACGGTGCGATTGATCTGAGCGAGGCCCTGAAGGTCTTGAAAGGTTAGGTCCAATCGGCCTATCGTTCGACCTGTATCGTAAATCATAAGGTTGATCGTTAATGATTAAGAACGTTCTAAAGTTCATTGGCCTAACTATCGGGCTTGCATTTTGTGGCGTTATTCTGGCTGTCGTCGACGCCTCGTCAGATGCCGCGACCATGGGAAAGCTTTCGACCTTTGGCATGGTGCTGTTTTTCCTATCTCCGGCTTTAGCTCTCTTCGTAATTTGGCTACCAATCCGAAGACTTGGAAAGCAACGCGATAAAAGACTGGAAAGCGAAGCGGCTGAAGCGACCGAAAAAGATTTCTTGCGTCGTCGTTTCCTAGAGCGCAATCGACTCATTGATGCGGTGGATACCCATCGGGCAGCGCTTAACCGCAACCTGATCCGCGCAGTTAAGAAAAATGACTACGGGCGCATCGAGAAGGACGAAACCGACGAAGCCGTATACGAGTTTTTTGCAAGCATTGATTTGGATGAAACGGTTTTGGATGTTGAGCACGCAAAACAAATCGTCTTCGAACAGCTTGAATTTCGCAGAATGGAAGACGCAGAAAGTGGCTTCGATCCTCTAGACCTACCCTTTGACGGTCACGCCTTCGAAGAGTGGGTGAGTGAAGCCCTTGTTGGCTTTGGGTGGACTGCGGAGGTGACCAAAGGATCAGGGGATCAGGGCATTGACGTTATCGCAAAGAAAGACGGCAAGAGTATCGGCATACAGTGCAAACTCTATAGCCAAGCTGTCGGAAACAAAGCCATTCAAGAAGCCCATTCTGGCAAAGTTTATTATGGTTTGGACGCAGTAGCAGTTATTACAAATGCAGGCTATACTAGCAGCGCGAAAGACCTCGGGGCAGCGACTGGTGTCGCATTGCTCTCCCACCACGACATTCCAAATTTATTCACTGCTTTGTTTCAGTAGCTTGATTGGAGTTATCGCCCCCGTCATTGCATCACCGCGCCCTGCCCGCTAAAGACAAACCCAAGCAACACCATAGGCGCGACCCCCATGCTCAAAACCCGTATCATCCCCTGTCTCGACGTGGCCGATGGCCGCGTGGTCAAAGGCGTCAACTTTGTCGATTTGATCGACGCAGGCGACCCCGTGGAAAGTGCGCGGGCCTATGATTTGGCGGGCGCGGACGAGTTGTGTTTTCTCGACATTCACGCCACCCATGAAAACCGTGGCACCATGTATGATCTGGCCACGCGCACGGCCGAGCAATGTTTCATGCCGCTCACCATCGGCGGCGGGGTGCGCACCACCGAGGACGTGCGAAATCTGTTGCTCGCGGGCGCGGATAAAGTCTCGTTCAACTCAGCGGCCGTAGCCGATCCCGATGTGATCGCCCGCGCCGCCGACCGGTTTGGATCGCAATGCATCGTCTGTGCGATTGATGCGAAAACCACCGAATGGGACGCGGATGGCGCGCCGACCAAATGGACCATCTTTACCCACGGCGGACGCAAAGCGGCACTTGATGCGGATGGCACGCCGATTGATGCGGTGGAGTTCGCCAAGCTGATAGAGGCCAAAGGTGCGGGTGAAATTTTACTCACCTCGATGGATCGTGACGGCACGCGGGCGGGGTTCAACCTCGCCATGACGCGCACCATCGCGGACGCGGTGAAAATCCCCGTGATCGCGAGCGGCGGCGTCGGCACCCTTGATCACCTCGTTGAGGGCGTCACCAAAGGCCACGCAAGCGCCGTTCTGGCCGCCTCGATCTTTCACTTTGGCGACTACACCATTCAGGAGGCCAAGGAATATATGGCGTCCCAAGGCATCCCCATGCGGCTCAATTGAGCGCCCCATCCAAGGAACGCGATATGTCCGACATTCTCAAAGACCTCGCCATCACAATCCAGTCACGCAAAGGGGCCGACCCCGATAGCTCATGGACCGCAAAACTGCTGTCCAAGGGGCCGGAAAAATGTGCGGAGAAGTTTGGCGAAGAGGCCATCGAGGCCATCATCGCCGCCGCCAAAGACGACCGCGAGAACCTGACCTATGAGGCGGCGGACGTGCTCTACCACCTGCTCGTCATGCTCGCCGCCCGCGATGTGGCGCTCGAAGACGTTCTGGATGAACTCGCACGGCGCCAAGGCGTGTCAGGGATTGAGGAAAAGGCGGGACGGTAGGTATTCTAGTTGGCAGGAATGACTGTTATGCGGGACGTGCCTGCCTTTTGCACTTGCAGCTATTGCTGACGCAGAATTTGCTCGCGATTTTTGGTAAGTTTTTCGCTGCGGCGAGGCCAGTATCTTCAGAGCGGCCATTTTATGATACTGATCTCGACAGATTTCAAATCATCGTTTCGAGGCCTGCTTTCCCAATACTCGAGACGCAAGAGGAAGCTACTGGGGAGCTTCTGACTTCATTGGCCGCTTAAACCCCGTGATTACAGCAGCAAAAAGGGACCGCTAACAGATTTTCGGCATTTCTTTGGTATGGTGGGATGTCACCAAACTCAATTCACGAAGCTAGAACAAAGGCTTCATTGGATAACAATGGCCGTTATCCACCATCGTCGTAGATGGTTCTAATTCGCAGCATAAACTGGGATATTTACGAATTTGGGTGGAATGCCCTTAGTTTGCAGGGAACTAATACAGGCTCATTTGACGTGGCGGGTTTGCCGATCAGTTCAAAAGCCCTGTTGAGCATGCTACTGACATCTTGCTCTACCATTCCTACATTCCCGGGCAGGAACGATCCAAAGGGGTCCCAGTCAAAGCACCCGTATCGGATCTGATCGGCGCCACTTTCAAGTTTACTGTGCCAGCCCACTACGCCTTCCAAAGAAATTGTCGAATTTACAAATAGGCCAGCGGGGCCATCGGGGCGGAAACTCACCAATGCCTGTGCCGCCTTTTGTGCCGAGTAGCCTGTTGCCATGATGTGGGTGTCGGGCACGCCTATCGAACGCTCTTTTTGTGCGGATATAAAACCCTTCAGTCGTGTAGCGGTATTGTGGTCGGTGAGGCGCCCGCCGACGAACCGCAACGGGCCGCGCCAACCCAGTTCTGTTTCACAGCGATCGAGAATGAGATTCGTCAGGTCTTTGGCGGCTGTATAGTTATCAGAGATCACCGAGGGCGCATCATTCCCCGGCAAGTCCAAGTTGATGGACTGAACGCCAGATGCGCTGCAAAAGGCTGATATCCGATCTGGATCTGTTGCTCCGGTCGAAATCAGGCATTCTGCCTGATATGAAATAAGTTCTTTGGCGGCTTCGAATTCAAGCTCGGGATCCCGCTGCGTACAGGTAACAACCGGAAAATAGCCCCGCGCGCGAGCCATCATCTCGAACTGTTCCGCAATTTCGCCAAAGTATCGGTTGTCGTATTTTGGGACGATCATACCAACAATATTGGATCGTTCGCGGCGCAAAAGGCTGGCTTGAACATTTACCGAGTAGCCTTGGGCTTCTGCGATAGCCATCACACGCTCAGCGAGCTTTTTACTGATTCGACGCTTTTTCCACGTGCCGTTGAGGACGGAGCTCACCGCACTGGGCGATGCATCTGCAAGTTTAGCGAGATCGTAGATCGTTGTTCTCTTTGTTCCTTTTTCCATGTTTCGCCAGGACTCCAGATAATCAACGCACATTTCTTCAAAGCATATTGACTCAAAACAATCGATGGAGCAATGTTGCGCAATCGATGGAGCAAATAGCGCGATCGATTGCGCATTCGATGTAATGCGTTGGGAGGAGCTTAATCCGGACCTTTGGCACTCATTTGCGGGGTGTTCGTGGTTCTTGTGGTCCTTTCAAACGTTACATTCCGTGGGAGCGGGGCGCAAAATTGACATGGAGGAGATAAAATCATGAGATCGACCACATCCCTTGCGGCGGCATCAACGCTAGTCGCCACACTTTTCGCCACGACTGCAGCCGCAGAAACTGTGGCGTTCCTGATGCCGGATCAGGCATCTACACGTTATGAAAATCACGACTGGCCCGGCTTCCAGGCGGCAATGGGAGAGCTGTGCGCTGATTGCACCCTGATCTACCAAAACGGCAATGGCGACGTAGCCTTGCAACAGCAACAATTCAACTCGGTTATTGCCCAAGGCGCGAGTGTCGTTGTTCTGGACCCTGTTGATTCCGCGGCCGCCGCTGGGCTGGTCGAAATTGCGCGTTCACAGAACGTGAAGATCATCGCCTATGATCGTCCTATTCCAGACTCACCGGCAGACTTCTATGTCTCATTCGACAACGAAGGTATCGGTTTCGCCATTGCTCAATCTCTGGTCGAGCATTTGCAAGCCGAAGGCGTTCCGGAGGGTTCAGGCGTTCTTCAGATCAACGGCTCGCCAACCGATGCGGCAGCAGGCCTGATCCGTGATGGTATTGATCGCGCGCTTGATGCGTCGCCATATGTGACACTGTCCGAATTCGACACACCTGACTGGGCTCCACCCAAGGCGCAGGAATGGGCTGCTGGTCAGATCACTCGGTTTGGTGGTGACATCATGGGGATCGTCGCGGCGAATGACGGCACCGGTGGTGGCGCGATTGCCGCTTTGAAAGCTGCGGGTGCTGATCCTTTGCCGCCCGTCACAGGCAATGATGCAACGATTGCGGCACTGCAACTGATCATTGCCGGTGATCAGTATAACACGATCTCCAAACCATCTGAAATCGTGGCTGCCGCCGCCGCAGAGGTTGCTGTCATGCTCCTGAATGGTGAGACTCCCGAGGCGACCTCGTCGCTTTACAATACCCCTTCTCAGCTGTTCGTACCTGCGGTTGTGACTCAGGAAAACATCAAGGCTGAGATCTTTGATGCCGGGATTCAATCTGCTGAAGAGGTTTGCACAGCTGAATATGCACAGGCCTGTGTCGCACTGGGAATTCAGTAACATCTAGAATGCGGCACCGCCAATGCGGTGCCGCATCACGTACTTTTGGGAGGAGAATACCGTGTCGCAAGAAAAAAAGTTTCCAACGAAGGGTGAGGTTATCCTCAAGTTGCGCGGCGTTGGAAAGCAATTCGGCGCTGTCACCGCATTGGATAATATTGACCTTGATGTCCACGCCGGAGAAGTCGTCGCCTTGGTGGGGGACAACGGTGCCGGAAAATCCACGCTGGTCAAAGTTCTGGCAGGTGTACATCAGCCCACGTCTGGCACCATTGAATATTTGGGCGAACAAGTGACGCTGGATACGCCGGCGACTGCGCTCGAAATGGGCATCGCTACGGTGTTTCAGGATCTTGCGCTATGTGAAAACCTTGATGTGGTAGCCAATCTTTTCCTTGGTCATGAGGTTTCGCCATGGCGGATGGATGAGGTGCAAATGGAAGTGCGCGCTTGGACGTTGTTGCAGGAGCTTGCCGCACGTATCCCATCCGTGCGTGAACCCATTGCTTCGCTATCGGGCGGTCAGCGCCAGACGGTCGCGATCGCACGTTCGCTGCTGCTGGACCCGAAAATAATTATGCTGGATGAGCCCACCGCCGCTTTGGGCGTCGCTCAAACGGCCGAAGTTCTCAATCTTATTGAACGCGTCCGCGAACGTGGGCATGGCGTCATCCTGATCTCACACAACATGGAGGACGTGCGCGCCGTTGCCGACCGCATCGTCGTTCTGCGGCTTGGCGCCAACAACGGCGTCTTCACCGCCGAAACATCGCATCAGGAACTCGTGTCAGCGATCACCGGCGCCAGCGAGAACTCCGTGTCTCGCCGTGCTGCGCGCAAACTCGAAGAAGTAGGGGAAGACCAATGACCCAAGAGACCCAAACTAAACCATCGTCCCCTCAGCTTGACCGCGCAGATACCCGAGTGCGTCACGATGCAGGGCTGGCGGGCGCAGTGCGCGGCTTCGTCGACCAGATCAAGTCGGGCGATTTGGGCATGCTGCCGGTTGTCCTCGGCCTGCTTCTAATTTCAATCGTCTTCACGTCCCTGAACCCTGTGTTCCTTGCCCCCAATAATCTCGTAAACCTGCTGTTTGATGCCGCAGCCGTAGGCCTGATCGCACTTGGCGTGGTCTGTGTGTTGTTGCTTGGCGAAATTGATCTTTCTATTGGCTCGATGAGTGGTCTCGGCTCTGCGATGACAGGTGTTCTTTGGGTCAATTCAGGTGTTTCACTGCCTCTTGCCATTATCGCGGTAATGCTGACGGGTGCCTGTGTCGGCCTACTTTTCGGCTTCCTGCGCAATAAATTCGAAATGCCCAGCTTCGTTGCGACCCTTGCGGGATTGCTCGCGCTGCTGGGCCTTCAACTTTACATTCTTGGGCCAACCGGATCGATTAACATGCCGTTTACGTCACCCTTGGTGCGTTTCGGTCAAATCCTGATCATGCCTGCTTGGCTGGCATATATTGCCGCTATTGTTCCCGGCATCTTGATCTTTGTGGGCGCAATGCGCACCAACGCACAGCGTAGTGCGGCGAACTTGTCATCGGGCGGAATGAGCGTTGCGGTCGTGAAAGCGGCAGCTTTAACAGTCGCGCTGGTATTTGCAGTGTTTTACCTTGAGCAAGGGCGTGGTGTGCCGTGGATGTTCGGGGTGTTCGTGTTGTTTGTCGTGATCCTGAACTATGCTTTGACCCGTACGAAATGGGGCCGTTCAATGTTCGCCGTCGGCGGTAACGCCGAAGCCGCGCGCCGCTCGGGTATCAATGTTCAACGCATTCGCTTGTCTGCGTTCGTCGTATGCTCCACCTTTGCCGCGTTGGGCGGGGTCTTTGCTGCGGCTCGGCTTGCGTCAGCTAGTCAACAGGCCGGCACGGGTGACGTGAACCTTAACGCAATCGCGGCGGCGGTTATCGGCGGCACGTCTTTGTTTGGCGGACGCGGATCGGCGTGGTCTGCACTCTTAGGTGTGTTGGTCATCATGGCGATCTCTAATGGCCTGACTCTGCTTAATCTCAGCTCGTCGTTGCGCTACATGATCACCGGCGCGGTTCTTGCTATCGCTGTCATCGTCGACTCGCTCGCTCGCCGCTCGCGTGCAAGCCACGGTCGCGCATAAACCATCAAAGGAGCGGGAAATGACTAACAAGATGGACGGAAAGACAGCTGCGATAACCGGTGCGGCATCTGGGATTGGGCTCGAATGCGCCCGCATCCTGATCGAAGAGGGTGCGCAGGTCGTATTGATCGACAGGGCTGAGGACCGGCTGACTACGCTGTGCGAGGAGTTGGGCGATAATGCCAAGCCATTGGTAGTCGATCTGCTGGACGGGCCTCAGGTCTCGGGCATGTTGCCCAAGATCGAAGACCTGGTGGGCCCACTGGACATATTCCATGCGAATGCGGGCGCATATGTTGGCGGGGCGGCGGCAGAGGGAAACCCGGATGAATGGGACCGGATGCTAAATCTCAACATCAACGCGGCCTTTCGAAGCGTTCAGGCCGTCTTGCCACACATGATCGAACGAAAGACTGGTGACATCATCTTTACCAGTTCAGTCGCCGGCGTTGTGCCCGTGGTCTGGGAGCCGATTTACACGGCGTCCAAATTTGCGGTTCAGGCGTTTCTTCACGCAACCCGCCGCCAGGTTTCGCAATACGGCATCCGAATGGGTGCCGTCCTCCCAGGGCCAGTTGTCACCGCATTGCTCGACGACTGGCCCAAAGAGAAGATGGAAGAAGCGCTTGCGAACGGATCGCTCATGCAGCCACGCGAAGTTGCCGAAGCTGTTTTGTTCATGCTGACACGGCCGCGTGGGGTGGTGATCCGCGATATGGTGATTTTGCCCAACAGCGTCGACCTTTGAACGCCGAGAAAGGACGCGGAGTATGACCAATTCAAGCGCAGCGGAAACCTATGTCCTTGGTATTGACGTCGGAACGGGAAGTGCCCGCGCCGGTGTCTTTACAGCGGAGGGGCGAATGGTGGGGGCCGACAAATACCCGACACGGATTTTTCGTGAAGGCGGGACAGTTGTTGAACAATCAAGCGCGGATATATGGCAGGCTGTGGTCAAGTCAGTACGCGGGGCGATCGCCGCATCATGCGTGCCACCCGAGCAGATAAAGGGTATCGGTTTTGATGCAACCTGCTCTCTGGTCGTATTAGGCGACAATGGAGAGTCTCTGCCAGTTGGTGACCCAAACCATCCCGAACGTAATATCATCGTCTGGATGGACCATCGGGCGCTGGAGCAGGCCGAACGGATAAATGCGACCGGTCACCGTGTCCTTGATTACGTGGGCGGCCGCATTTCTCCGGAAATGGAAACACCGAAACTGCTCTGGCTCAAGGAGAACCGGCCCGACGTATTCGCCGAGGCTTGGCAGTTTATGGACCTCACTGATTTTCTGACGTGGCGGGCATCGGGCGATCTTGCGCGCTCGGTTTGCACGGTAACGTGTAAATGGACCTATATCGCCCATGAAGACAGTTGGGACGCCGACTACTTCAAAACCATTGGTCTCGATGAACTGGTCGATGAGGGGTTCAAACGGATCGGTACGAATATCGTTCCCGCAGGATCTGCATTGGGAGCGGGGCTGACCCAACAAGCCGCCGATGAATTCGGCTTGCTGGCGGGCACACCCGTCGCAGCCGGTTTGATCGACGCTCACGCGGGGGGCATCGGTTCGGTCGGGGCGAAGGGTGGTGGCGGAGCGGAGACCAATCTGGCTTACGTCTTTGGCACATCGTCATGCACCATGACGTCCACGACAGACCCCGTTTTTGTCCCTGGCGTCTGGGGGCCGTATTTTTCCGCGATGGTGCCCGGACTTTGGCTGAACGAGGGCGGTCAGTCCGCTGCCGGTGCAGCGATTGATCACCTGCTCGAATTCCATCCACATGCCTCCGAGGCTCATGCAAAAGCCGCGCGGGACGAACAATCCTTGCCGGCCTGGCTTGCCGAGCGCGTCGAAATGCGTCTTGGGGATGTTCAAGACGCTGGCGTGCTCGCAGGTAACATCCATGTCGTACCTGAGTTTCTCGGCAATCGTGCGCCGCATGCCGACCCGCATACGCGGGCCGTCATCGTGGGCCTTGGCATGGAGCGTGACCTCGATAGCCTCATCGCTCTTTACGTCGCAGGGCTTTGCGGGATCGGATACGGCTTGCGCCAGATCGTAGAGGCGCAGGCCAAAGCAGGGGCCCCTGTTGAACGCATCGTGATCAGTGGCGGCGCGGGCCGCAGCGATATGATCCGACAACTTCTAGCGGATACGACCGGCGTGGAAATTGCGGCACCTTCCGCCGAGGAACCAGTCCTCCTAGGTTCGGCAATTCTTAGCAGCGTCGCGGGTGGTATCCATCCAGACATCCACCGCGCGATGGAGAAAATGTCTACATTTTCCTCGCGATACCAACCACAGTCGGGGCCAGTGCGACAGCTTCACGACACTCGGTTCAAGGTGTTCGAACAATTGCAATCCCTTGCAAGACAAGTGGCGCGCAGTTGAACAGGGCGACGCGACTTGGGCAAAGCTGATCAATTTCCAAGGCCACCGCAGGCCGACAGAAATTTGTGCCCAAATCGAACGGACGAAAGCATGAGAGATGCAGTGCAAAACGTGCTCGAGCAACTCAGACAAATGACAGTCGTGGTTGCCGATTCCGGCGAAGTCGAGCTCGTAAAGAGGCTGCTCCACGTCGATTGCACCACTACCCCATCACTTGTGCGGGCGCCACTTCAGGACCCTGCATCCGAAGATCTGGTGGCGCTCGAGGACGTGCTAGCGCAACTCGCACGGCGCCAAGGCGTGTCGGGGATTGAGGAAAAGGCGGGACGGTAGGGATTCTGGTCGGCAGGAATGACTGTTATGCGGAACGTGCCTGCCTTTTGCCGCAGAAATTTGAGTAACCGCTGTTCACCGCAAGTGTTAATTGGCTTCGATATTATTGTCTGAAACTAACACCAATCTTTGGTCATTTCGCTCCATTTTTCTGAAAATGCTGAAATATCAGCTCGTTGGAGAGCTTGAGAAGGTCTGTTGTACTGGTAAATTTCCGCGAGAATTTCGTAGGAACCATTTATAATGGGCAATAGATCAGCGGCGGTGAATGTCGCATCGGAAGCATGCGAAAGTGAGTGCGCTACCATATTATCTCGAATGGATCGGATAAGTTTCACTGTTGGTAATGAACCAATTCGTTGAATCTTATATTCTTGATCTTCGTTAAGGGTGATCGCTTCGCTCTCACGAATGTTTGGAATAGAAAGCTGGTCGCCTTTTTGTCCTTTTCGATCAAACAGTCGGGCAATAACCAGAACAACCATGTCCTTCAAAGCTTGCTCTTGTACTTCCAAATTTATACGTAAATCGTCTTCGAGTTTGTCCCGCCCGTCCAAACGTTTCGTAACCGCCACGAGTTGCATCAATGCAAGTTCGGCATAAACGATGTTTTCACGTAGCTTTCCGAAGTAATGATCGAAACCCACTTCTTTTGCTGTTGGCTTTCTGCGCATATATCCTCTCAGAACTTTTTGGGCATTTAAATATTGAGTTTCTTGATCCATACGAGTTCAGCAGCTGCTTTTCAAACACAAGCCGAACTGAGCTCCTTTAAGCCGTTTTGATGATCTGAAATGTGTAACTCGTGTCTTCAAAACGCGGGTAGCTGAATTCTTAGGACCGTCGCTCTCGGCGCAAAATGCTGCTATTCGTACATGTCGCAGCACCAGCCACTCTGCGCTCAAACCGGACCTTCGCCACACATCCCTACCCCACAGCCCCCACGCCCAACCGTGGGATCTCGATCGCGGGGCAGCGGTCCATGACCACGTTTGCGCCTTGGGCCACGGCCAGAGCGGCGGCTTTTTCGTTGATGACGCCGATTTGCATCCAGACGGTTTTGAGACCGCGCAGATGGGCGAGCGCGTCCTCGACCACGCCCAAAACCTCCTCGGAGCGGCGGAAGATATCCACCATATCCACAGGCTCGTCGATATCGGCAAGTGTCGCCACACAGGTCTGACCAAATAGCTCCTTGCCCGCTTGCCCCGGATTAACGGGGATCACCTTGTACCCGCGCGCGGCGAGGTAGTGCCCGACCTCATTCGAGGGGCGTTTGGGATTGGCGGAGGCCCCCACAAGGGCGATCACGCGGGTCTCGGTCAGGATGGTGGCGATTTGTGCATCGCTGGGCTGATGAAGAATGCTCATGCACTATAGATAGGGCCGCATTCACAAGAAAAAAGCCCGAGCACAAGGCTCGGGCAAAAGTTTTGGAACGAGGGACAGTGAGACCTCCGCGCGGGTTCCGACTGCGCGGCTCGTGAATAGACATAGGGTCTCACAGCGCGGACAAAAGCCCCTCTCGCGGTTTTGTGATGTCGTCGTTAACGGTGCGTGGCACCACCCTAGCGTTTAGACGCGGCATAAAGCGCGATTGCGGTGGCGTTGGACACGTTGAGAGACCCAAAGCCCCGCGCGAACGGAATTTTAACCAGCTTGTCTACGGTCTCTTTGGTCTTTTCGCGCAAGCCCGGCCCCTCGGCCCCCATCACGAGTGCGACAGCGCGCCCTGACGCGTCCGCAAGAGCCTCATCAAGGTCGGTCTCTGCCTCACCGTCCAGACCCAACACCACAAACCCCATTTCTTGGAGCTGCAAAATCGTGTCAGACAGGTTGCGCACGCGTAAATATGGCTGACGCTCAAGCGCGCCAGAGGCGGTCTTGGCCAATGCCCCCGTTTCGGGCGCAGAATTGCGGGCGGTGGCGATCACGGCCTCGGCGCCAAACACTTCGGCAGAGCGCAGCACAGCGCCTACGTTATGCGGGTCGGTCACACGATCGAGCAGAACAACTGTGGGCTGTCCCTCGCCCGCGCCCAGACAAACCTCGGTAAGCGGCCCCCACTTAAGCGGCTTGACCTCCAAGGCAGCTCCTTGGTGGACGGATTGCGCATCAATCGGCACGTTGAATTTGCGCGGATCGGTCATTTCGGGTTCGATACCCGCAAATGCCACGTCCTCTTCTAGCTTATTGAACGCATTGAGCGTCACAACGAGCCGCAGTTTTTCACGCGCAGGATTACGCAGCGCATCACGCACCGCATGAAGGCCAAACAGCCACACCGTTTCATTGGCGGCCTTGCGCTTGCCCTGTTCCTTTTCAACGACCCACTGTGGCTTTTTCATATCTCTTCTTTCGCTTTTGCCCCGAGTTTACCCCGAGCGTGCCCCGCGCATGACCTATCGCGGGCGTCCTCCCCTTCCATGCCGCGCACAATGTCCAAGTTCAAGCCATTTTCCTGTTGACGCCCCAAACAGGGAACGGTATCCCCCGCTTCACAGACGGATGGAAACATCCTGATGGGCGACGGGCTGCAAGGTGCGGCAGCGGACTGTAACTCCGCCGGGGAGACCCACGCCTGGTTCGATTCCAGGGTCGCCCACCATTACCCCCCAAATCATTGATATATAATATCGGTTTAACGATTTGCCTCGCGAGCCTGATCATTATAGCGGGCATTGATACGCTCCATGTTGTGACGCGCGTCAGGTAATATCTACCTCGTCGCGTCTTGAGACATTCGGGTCGTGATGCGCATCCGCAACGGCCTCACAACCACCCCATAAAAAGTTATGACTGCGCCAGGGAAAGACCCTCAACGGCGTGGCGTACCCGACTCTGCCCAAACCCTCCCCCTAGCGCTCCGTGTGTGGCTGCGTGGCGAGCACAGGGCCGCCTTGTGGCACTCTCCGTCCCGCTCGAAACCCCAGCCCTACCCACACCCCCTCTAACAGGCGCAAACACGAAAAAGCCGCCCCACGATATCACGTGGGACGGCCTATTTTGTTTGGCGATGAAGATCGCGGCAGACTTAGAAGCTAAAGCGCGCCTCAAGGCTTGCGGTGACATCCGCGTCATCGCCCCAAGCGTTGTCTGCGCCCAGATCAAACGACACGGTGCCCGTATCGGTGATCGCATGCGTCACACCAACCCGCGCGGACATGTTCGCACGGTTGAGGCCAACGGACCCGACCGAGAACGCGCCTTGGCCGTTGTCATAACTGCCGTCCACCATGGTGTCGCCACCGAACGGCGCAGATAGATCCAACGCCCCTGACAACTGTGTCTTGTTGCCAACATTAACTGCCAGCTTGGTGCCCAGCTCCAAGCGCGCATAGCTTGACGATACTTTATCAACAGCCATGACATCCAAGGTGTTAGATCCCTCGGTTGTCTCCATGAACGCATCCGACGACGAGGTGCCAAAGACTGCGCCAGCACGCAGGCCTAGGTTCGTCAGGGCCGTTGCATGTTGGTACTCAAGACCAAAGCTCATTTGTGTCGCGGACGAGCGCACATTGTCAAAGTCGACCGTGCCGCCATTGGCAAGGCGTGTCCCGTCAAGTGTGACGTTTGTATGGCTCACACCCATGGTCCAGAACGCGCCATTGGATCCTGCGATTTCACCCAGAACAGTTGCACCAAAGTGATTGCCGGAGCCGCTACCGGTCATCAGGTCGCTGTTCACACTTGAGGACACTGTGCCCAGTGAGAACAACACGGTCGCGCCCTGCATGGTTTGACCAAAGCCTGTTGAACTTGTTGTCACATCGACACCGAACGCAGTGTTTTCGGCCATCACTTCGGCTGTGTCAAAGTGGGCGTTAGAGGCGTTGAAGAACGAGTGCTTTTGACCCTCATATCCCGCAAACCCTGCGATCCAGTTTGGCATGGCGTTCACGGCTGCCGCTTCGGCGGCTGATCCTAGGCTTGCGTAGGCTTCAGGTGACGCCTTGCGGAAGACCGCGGACGTATCCCCACTGGCGGCCAAAGTTTGTGTCAGCGCTTCGACAAATTCACCGCCATAGAACTGAGCGACACCGCCCGCGTCATTCACCATCAAGCCATCGTAGATAGCCGCGTGATTAGCTGTGAGGGCAAGGGCCTCAAGCTCGGACAGGGTTGTGGTGCCAAGACCGACAACATTCCCTGTCGCAAGGTTCATGATCACATCGTTGGTGCCCGTCGTCGTGGCCGTTCCAAACATACCGTCGATCGCGAAATCATCGAAGTCAAAGATATGTGTGGTTTCACCAAGCGCAGATGCATCGTTTTCGACCAGATTGAGAACAGCATCATCGGTGATGGTAAGCGTGCCACCCGTAGAGATATTCACGCGGTCATAGTCCGTGCCTGCGATTGCGCTGGCCCCTGCCGTATCAATTTCCATCAATGCGGTAGAACCGGATGCAAGTGTCAGATCGGCAA
>NZ_CBFHKW010000006.1:64442-81256 GCF_965656515.1 Celeribacter marinus | reverse complement strand
CGCATCGTATACGCCTCGCGCGACCGCGTGGCCGAGGGCGATGTGACAACCTACGAAGGTCTTGCAGACCCCAAATGGCAGGGCCGCATTTGCACGCGCTCGGGCACGCACACCTATATGATCGGCCTGACCTCCGCCTATCTCGCCCACCACGGCGAAGAGGCAACAAAGACGTGGTTAGAGGGTGTGAAATCGAACCTTGCGCGCAAACCACAGGGCAATGACCGCGCTCAAGTCAAAGCAATCTGGGCAGGCGAATGCGATATTTCGCTCGGCAACACCTATTACATGGGCGAAATGTTGGCAGACCCCGAGCAAAAGGAATGGGCGGACAGTGTACGCCTTGATTTCCCTGTGTTCGAGAATGGCGGCACGCACGTCAATATCTCCGGCGTGGCGCTCACAAAGGCCTCCAAAAACCGTGATGAAGCCGTACAATTCATTGAGTATCTGACATCGCCCGAAGCCCAAGAGGTCTACGCCAGCGCCAATTCCGAATACCCGATTGCGCCCGGCTCTACGGCTTCCGATCTGGTCGCAAGTTGGGGCACGTTTGCCTCTGACACGATCAACCTGATGGAGATTGCAGCCCACCGCGCGGATGCGTTGCGCCTCACCGAAGAGGTCGATTACGACGGCTAAACGCTGCATAGCCCTAAAACTTTGCGTCTTGTGTACGCGAAATTAGCCCCCCGCCCTGATGTGATTTTGGGCGGGGGTTTTGTTTTAAAACAGACTATTATGTATTTCTCTTAATGCGATTTCACACCCGTAGGTCGTACGAAATTCCACCTCTTGTGCGTAAAATGTTATTTTGTGAATTGACACAGACCCGCCAGTTCGTCACGTTCGCCGCATGAAACACAACATGATCATGACAGCGTATTATTGGACCGACCTCATATAGAGAGCGGCCAATCGTCATGGAAGAATGAAAGGTCGCCGCAGGGCGGCTTTTTTGTTTTTCAAACTCCCTGTGGCGCACATAGGAGAGTACAATGAACACCCAGACCCTGCATACACCGTCCACCATAACCATTCGCCCTGCCCTTTGGGCTGATAAGTCCCGATTACTTGCGATGATTGGTGATCTGTCGCGCCATCACGGCGAAGCGGCGACACTGGATTTGCCCGCTTTGGTGCATCTGCTTAAGGCGGATATGCCGTGGTTAAAGCTGCTTGTGGCGGAGCAAGATGGCCATTTGGTGGGGTACGCGGGTGTCACGGGCGGGATGCGCCTTCAGTTTGGTGAGCGGGTGATGGACCTGCATCATCTGTTTGTCGACGAGGCCCACCGTGGCAGTGGGATCGGTCGTGCGCTGATCAATGCGTCTCACGATCTGGCGCGAACATTGGGATGTGGCCGCATAACAGTCGGCACAATGACCACGAATATCGCCGCGCAAAAGGCCTATGTCGCGTGTGGATTTGTACCTGTGCCAATGACCGGACAGCGGTTTTCAATGGCCGTGGCCTAAAGGGATCGCACAACAGTGAGCCATAAAAAAGCGGCGGAGCTCCTCCCTCTCCGCCGCTTCAGATGTGGTTGCAAGCTCGATTAGAGCGCGATCACATCAACCTTTTGACCCTTAACCGCGAGGCCAATTTTACCCTCACACAAGCGCAACGCATCATCGCCAAACACCTCACGCCGCCAACCCCGAAGAGCCGTAACATCGCGCTCGCCCGCCGCAATACGGTCAAGGTCGGAGGCCGAGGCAATCATTTTAGCCGCTACGTTGTAATTGTCTGATTTTGCTTTCAAAAGGACGCGTAGCATGTCGGCCAGTGCGGGATTGACCTGCAACTTTTCGTTGCTACGATCCGCAATCGGCATATCATTGGCACCGTATTTAGCGGCGGCCGCAATCGCTGCGAAAATACCGTCCGCGATATCGCCACGGCGTGCTTCGCGTAGCAACAAACGCGAGCGCGACAGGTCTTCGGGCGTTTGCGGTTTGGTCGAGGCCAGCTCCAACATCGCATCGTCTTTGTAGACACGGCTGCGCGGGATATCGCGCGATTGCGCATAGGATTCACGAAACGCGGCCAGCTCTTTTACCGCGGCCAGAAACTTGCCGGAATTGGTGCGGGTTTTCACCCGTTTCCACGCCTCATCCGGATGCACCACATAGGTGGACGGCGAGGTCAAAATCTCTTCTTCCTCTTCCACCCATTTCTGGCGGCCTGTGCGTTTAATCTCTTTGTCGAGGTATTCGTAAATCACCCGCAAATGCGTCACGTCAGCCAAGGCATAGGTTTCTTGGGCCGCCGTCAACGGGCGGCGCGACCAATCAGTGAACCGCGAGGTTTTATCAAGGCTCTCTTTGGCAATTTTGCGCACAAGGGTCTCATAGCCCACCTGTTCGCCAAACCCGCACACCATCGCTGCCACTTGCGTGTCGAACAATGGCTTTGGGATAACCTGCCCTTGGATATAGAAAATTTCGAGATCCTGACGTGCGGCGTGGAACACTTTGACCACGCTTTCGTCTTTGAAGAGCTCGTAAAGCGGCGCAAGGTCAATGCCATTGGCCAGCGGATCGACCAACACAGCGTCTTCTTCGGCGTCCCCAGGGACAGCAAGCTGAACGAGGCAAAGTTTGGAATAATACGTCCGTTCACGCAAAAATTCGGTGTCTACGGTGACGTAATCATGCGCCTTGGCACGATCGCAGAAAGCTTGCAAGCCTTCGGTCGTTTTAACTGTGATCATTCTTATTTCTTCTTGCTGCGCTACGGGGTCATCCCGCGTATCGTTGAAAGGTTCTACGCAGGTTCACCGCAAAAGGAAAGCATGTTGCCCCTTCGAGACGTCTGCGCCAATTATAGATCAACGCGCGCACGGTCTCCTTCGATAAAGCGGCGCAGCGTTGCGGGGTAGATCAAGTGCTCTTTGGGCAAGACCCGTGCGGCCAAATCATCGGCGGTGTCGCCCGCCAACACAGGAACGCGGGCTTGGGTCAAAATCGGCCCACCGTCCAGTTCTGCCGTCACTTCGTGGACACTACAGCCAGCTTCTGCATCCCCCGCCTCAATGGCGCGGGCATGGGTGTGCAGACCTTTGTATTTGGGCAACAGCGAGGGATGGATATTGAGCATACGGCCCGCATAATGCGTGATAAAGGCGGGCGTCAGAATGCGCATGAACCCTGCAAGAGCGATGTAATCGGGCGCGTGGGCATCTATCGCCGCCATCACAGCGGCGTCAAACGCCTCACGGTCGCCTTTGTAGTCTTTATGGTTCACGACCGCTGTAGGAATACCCATGGCCGCGGCTTTGGCCAGTCCACCCGCATCCGGCACATTTGAAAGCACCAGACAGGGACGCGCGGGATGATCACCCGTCATGGATTGGGCGAGCGTCACCATGTTGGAGCCGCTCCCCGAGATCAAGATAGCAACGCGTTTGGTCAAACCAGTGCGCCCTCGTAGGTGACGCCGCCGCCTGTTGTCACGGTGCCGAGCGTGTAAACCGTCTCGCCCTCACCCTCCAACAACGCTTTGAGCGCATCCGCCTGTGCGGCGTCTGCAACAACGATCATGCCGATTCCGGAGTTAAAGGTTTTGAGCAACTCGTGCTGTGACAATTGTGCCGTCTCCGACAGCCACTTAAACACGGGCGGTAATGTCCATGCGGTCAGATCGATATTGGCACCTAGACCCTCGGGCAGCACGCGCGGCAGGTTTTCGGTGAGGCCGCCACCTGTGATGTGCGCCAGCGCATGCACGCCACCCGAACGGATCGCGGCAAGAACGGATTTCACATACAAACGCGTCGGTTTGAGCAGCGCGTTGCCAAGGGTGTCATCGGAGAACGGCGCAATATCGCTCCATTTAAATCCCGAGAGATCAACGGTCTTGCGCACAAGCGAGTAGCCGTTGGAATGCACCCCGTCAGACGCGAGGCCAAGCAACACATTGCCCGCTTTCACACCGGACGGTAGATCGCTGCCGCGCTCCATTGCGCCCACAGCAAAGCCCGCGAGGTCGAAATCGCCGTCTTCATACATGCCTGGCATTTCCGCCGTCTCGCCGCCGATCAGCGCACAACCCGATAGCTCACAGCCCTTAGCGATGCCTTCGATGATTGAGGCGGCGTTGTCGATTTTGAGTTTGCCCGTTGCGAAATAATCGAGAAAGAACAACGGCTCGGCACCCTGACACACCAGATCGTTGACGCACATCGCGACCAGATCGATGCCAACGGTTGCAACGTTGTCTGTGTCAATCGCGATGCGCAATTTGGTGCCAACACCATCCGTGGCCGCCACGAGGATCGGATCGCTATAGCCCGCGCCTTTGAGGTCGAACATCGCGCCAAAGCCGCCAAGGCCCGACATGACACCAGAACGTGCTGTTTTCTTGGCTGCGGGCTTTATCCGCTCGACAAGTGCATTGCCCGCGTCGATATCGACACCCGCATCAGCGTACGTGAGACCTTTTTTACCCTGTGCCATAGCGCGCGACTCCTTGGTATGGGTTGATTTTCCGCCCAGATACGACACCTGCCCCTTAAAGGAAAGACCAGCGTGACCTAAGGGCGCACTTTTGCGCACAATTTGGATCTGAATTGCGCCTTGTCCCCCTTGACCCCGCCGCGCCCTCACCATAATCAGGGCACAGGCGGGCCTGTAGCTCAACTGGTTAGAGCAGAGCGCTCATAACGCTTTGGTTGCGGGTTCAAGTCCTGCCGGGCCTACCACTGCCTATTCATTCACACTGTTTTATTTGTGTTTGAGGTCACCTCTGGACCACGGTTCAGTCGGCGTGGTGCACATTCTCGAAATCAATGGAAGACATCTTTGCAATTGCACGAGCTGATCGTTCGGTGCGCTCGATGTGCTTTATATAGACTTCGGACGTTTGTACCTCGATGTGAGCCGTCAGCCCGTGAGGCGTGGGTTGGGATCCAAGGGTCTACCGGTGCCAAAGATGTGCCTTGGCGAAACTGCCAAGGCACATCGAACACAACGACTTGGGTCTTTTCGACGTCTTTTCAGGCCGATGTGATTACAGGCAGCCCGCGAGGGACGACGAGAGGTTGCGGATCAGCTGCGGATAGAATGCCGCGCCAAGCTCTAGATCAGCGCCAAGCGGATCCACGACCCCAGTTTTTGCGTCAGTGCCGTCTAGAACGGTCGCGACGAGGCCAGGGTTGAACTGCGGTTCTGTAAACACGCAATCTATGCCTTCGGCGGCAATGCGTGCCTGAATTTCTGCGATCCGTGCGGGGCTAGGATCAGATGCATCGCTCAGTGAAATTGCACCCGCGGCATAGAAATCAAAATCGTTCTCGAAATACTGATAGGCATCGTGGAAAACGACGAAATCACCACCGCGCACGGGTGCGAGGGTTTGCATGGCATCCGCAACCGCAGATTCGATTTCGGCGCGGCCTGCAGCGGCATTGGCGAAATACACGCCCGCATTCTCTGGATCCGCCGCGGAAAGCTGACCCGCGATAACGTTCAACCATGTCATAGCGTTGTTGGGCGACAGCCAAGCATGCGGATCATGCGCACCATGTGCGTGGTCATCGTGCCCTTCGTCTTCGGCGTGATCATCGTGCGCTTCGTCTTCGGCGTGCTTATGTTTTTCGAAAAGTGCGCTGTTGCGAGACTCCAGTTCGATCGTGCCAGAGGACTCCATCAATTCGGTCGCGTCCGCATCGGAGGCGAGGGTTGCGATTGCGTCCTCAAGCCAAGGAGACAGGCCCGCGCTCACCCAAAACACCAGATCTGCGTCCTGCAATGCCTGCGCTTCTGACGGGCGCAGGCTGTACTCATGCGGGCTCGCACCCTGTTGGATGATCAGGTCAGGCTCGCCGATACCGTCCATGACCCGCGCGATCAACGAATGAACGGGCGCGATATCTGCCGCGACCTGAGGAACATCGGCATATGCCGCGCCGGTCAGTAGGGTGGCAGTCAGCGAGAGGGTGAGAAGGTTTCTAGACATCGGGGGCTCCATGTGATTATATAACATTAATCTGCAATTATCCGAAATGTAATAACATGACAAGTGACAACGCGAAACAAGCTTCTGCACCTGGCCCCCTCGGGTTCGCGCAGCATGACCACGGTGTCTGTGTAAGCGACACACTTGCTGCGGCCGAGACGCGTTGCGCACAGGGTGGTCTTCGGTTTACGCCTGTCCGGCGCAAAGTGTTGGAAATATTGCTGCAAGAACACCGCGCCCTTGGTGCCTATGCCATTTTGGACAGATTGCGCGAGGACGGGTTCGGATCACAGCCCCCCGTCGCCTATCGCGCCTTGGATTTCCTTGTGGCGAATGGTCTGGCTCATAAAATTGAACGGCTGAACGCCTTTACCGCCTGTGTGGATCCTAGCCATGCGCACACCCCCGCATTTATGATTTGTCGCCTGTGCGACGCTGTGGCCGAAACGCATTCGTTCCCCGCCCGTGGTGCCTTGGGCGATGCTGCCCGCGCAACCGGATTTCGGATTGAACGGACCGTTGTTGAGGCAGAAGGCGTCTGCCCCGACTGTGTAGATAGGGCTGACGCATGAGCCTGATCGAAGTCAATGACCTAAGTGTTTGCTATGGCGCGCGGACCGTCTTGTCGCGCGTCTCCATGCGCATCGACGCGGGCGAGATCGTCACAATTGTCGGCCCAAACGGATCGGGAAAAACCAGCCTGCTGCGGGCACTCATTGGCGCGGTCAAACCCGCTCGGGGGACGGTCTTGCGCAGCAATGGCGTGAAAATCGGCTACGTACCGCAAAAGCTGCATATCGACGGGACCCTGCCCATCACAGTGAAACGGTTCCTAAAGTTGCCATGTGGCGCGACCGCCTCGCAGATCGAACTGGCGCTGACACAAGCGGGTGTGCCAGACTTAGGTAACGCACAGCTTTCACAACTATCGGGCGGTCAATTCCAACGCGTCTTGCTGGCACGCGCTCTGATCGGGACGCCCGACGTCTTACTCTTGGATGAGGCGACACAGGGCCTTGACCAGCGCGGGTCTGCATCGTTTTATCAACAGATCGAACAGGTCCGACAGAACACGGGCTGTGCTGTGCTGATGATCAGTCACGAATTACACGTGGTGATGAGCGCCTCCGACCGCGTCATCTGCCTCAATGGTCATGTCTGTTGTGAAGGCACCCCAGCTGTTGTTGCCTCCGCCCCAGAATATCGCGCATTGTTTGGCACAGGAACGGGCGGCGCTCTCGCGCTTTACCGACATGAACACGATCATGGTCACGACCATGACAATTGCGAACACACGCACACAGAGGCCGCAGAGTAATGCTAGATGATTTTATGGTGCGTGCCGCGCTCGCGGGCGTCGGAGTAGCCATTGCTGCGGCCCCGTTGGGATGTTTCGTTGTCTGGCGGCGTATGGCTTATTTCGGCGATGCAACCGCACATGCCGCGATCTTGGGCGTGGCTTTGTCACTGGCGTTTTCGATGTCGATCTTTGTCGGTGCTTTAACGATTGCGTTGCTTATGGCGCTGACAGTCAGCGTGTTGTCCGGTCGCGGCTATGCGATGGATACCTTATTGGGGGTTCTGGCACATTCCGCACTGGCTTTTGGTCTTGTCGCGGTGTCATTCATTCAGGGTGTACGGATCGACCTGATGGCCTATCTCTTTGGTGATATCCTCGCGGTCTCGGTGGGCGATCTTGGCGTCATTTGGGCCGGTGCTGGGCTGGTTGTGGCCCTGATCGGGTGGCGTTGGGCGGCCTTGCTCACATCAACCCTGAACGAAGATCTGGCCCATGCCAGCGGGATCAACCCGAAACGCGAACAACTGGTCCTTACGTTTGCATTGGCCATCACCGTGGCCGTGGCCATTAAGGTCGTCGGGGTTTTGTTGATTGCCGCCATGCTGATTATACCCGCGGCCGCCGCACGCCCCCTATCGCGCACTCCCGAGGGCATGGCGATTGCAGCAGCCATCATAGGTACTGTGTCCGCAATCGTCGGCCTGCGCGCCGCCTTTGTGTTCGATACACCAGCCGCCCCTACGATTGTTTGCGTGGCGGCCCTCACATTCCTGACGACCAGTTTGATCAAAGGCGTCAGCACTGCGCGGTGATATGGCGTGGCGTCCGTCAAGAACACGTCACGACTGTATGCAAACTACGGGTTGCTCTAATCTAATGTCGTGATCTCTCCTGAGCTGTCATCAACGCGCCGTTGATGACCACACAGCTACAAAACGTCAAGATACCTGATTTTTACGGCAACACGCATTGCACCCATTGCACCCGTTGGCACATATCCCTTAAGTTCGCCGCATATATATGTGCCATAGAGTGTGAATATTGAGATGAAAATTGCCGTTGCAGGTATCGGGTACGTTGGCATGTCGAATGCCGTTCTTTTGGCGCAGCACAATATGGTTGTTGCGGTCGACGTGAGCGCCGAGCGTGTGGCGTTGGTGAATGCGCGACAAAGCCCGATCATTGACGCGGAATTGGAAGAGTTTCTCGCCCATAAAGATTTGGATCTCACGGCAACCACGGACGCCGCCAGCGCCTACACAGATGCGGATTTTGTGATTGTGGCAACACCCACCAATTATGACGCGCAATCGAATTATTTTGACACCTCATCCGTCGAAGCCGTTGTGGAGGCCGTTATGGCCGTCAATTCCACGGCCGTCATCGTCATAAAGTCAACGATTCCCGTGGGATTTATCGATGATATTCGAGCGCGAACTGGATCGCGCAACATTCTGTTTTCGCCCGAATTTTTACGTGAAGGGCGCGCGCTTTATGACAATTTGCATCCCTCGCGCATCATCGTGGGAGAGCGCTCGGATCGTGCGGGTGTGTTTGCCAACCTGCTGTTGGCGGGGGCGATCAAACAAGACGTGGAGGTGTTGTTCACGGACTCTCGCGAAGCCGAAGCGATCAAGCTTTTTGCAAACACCTATCTCGCCATGCGGGTGGCGTTTTTCAACGAATTGGACAGCTACGCAATGGCTGCGGGCATGGATAGCCGACAGGTCATCGAGGGCGTGGGGTTGGACCCGCGCATTGGGTCTCATTACAACAATCCATCGTTTGGCTACGGCGGCTATTGCCTGCCCAAAGACACCAAGCAACTTTTGGCCAACTATTCCGAGGTGCCGCAAAACCTGATCCGCGCGATTGTCGATGCCAACCGCACCCGCAAGGATTTCTTGTCCGATCAGATCATCGCGAAACGCCCCAAGGTCGTGGGCGTCTACCGCCTCGTGATGAAGGCAGGCAGCGACAATTTCAGACAATCCTCGATCCAAGGCATCATGAAACGGATCAAGGCCAAGGGCGTTGAAGTCATCGTTTACGAACCGGTGATGGAGGACAGTGAGTTCTTTAATTCCCGCGTGATCCGAGATCTCGGTGCGTTTAAAGCCGAGGCAGATCTGATCATTGCCAACCGCATCACTGACGATATTGCGGACGTGGTCGACAAGGTGTTTACCCGCGACCTGTTCGGTGCGGACTAGAGATATTATTTAAGGACGTTGATATGCCCACAGCATTGGTAACCGGCGCGGCCGGATTTATTGGCTCATTTGTTTGCCGCAAACTGCTCGACGAAGGGTGGCGTGTGATCGGTGTGGATTGCATGTCCGATTACTACGATGTGACCCTAAAAGAGCGCCGTGAGGCTATGCTCATGCAGTCCGAGCACTACCGCTCGGTGCACGATATGGTTGAGACCCCTGGTTTGCTCATGTCCTTGTTTGACGAGGAAAAGCCCGATGTGGTCATCCATCTCGCCGCCCAAGCGGGCGTGCGCTATTCCATCGAAAACCCGCGTGCATATCTCGAAAGCAACATTGTCGGCACGTTCGAATTGCTAGAGGCGGCCCGCGCGCATCCGCCTAAACATATGCTGCTCGCCTCGACCTCCTCGGCTTATGGCGCCAACGAGGATATGCCGTATTGCGAGACGGACAAAGCCGATCATCAAATGTCGTTCTATGCGGCCACCAAAAAATCGACCGAAAACATGGCGCATTCCTATGCGCATCTGTTCGGATTGCCTGTCACCATGTTCCGGTTTTTCACGGTCTATGGCCCATGGGGACGCCCCGACATGGCGCTGTTCAAATTCACCAAAGCCATTCTCGAAGACACTCCAATCGATGTCTACAACCACGGCGATATGAAACGCGATTTCACCTATGTCGAGGATTTGGTGCACGCCATTCGCCTTTTGATCGACGCGGCTCCTGTGCGCCCTGAGGGGTGTGATGTGCCCGTGGGCGATAGCCTTTCGCCTGTGGCCCCGTTTCGTGTTGTCAACATTGGCAACTCAAATGCCGTTCAACTCACGGATTTCATTGCCGCAATCGAGACGGCAACGGGCAAGACCGCGATGCGCAATCTGATGCCCATGCAAGCGGGGGATGTGCCTGCAACATGGGCGGATGCCTCTTTACTCAACACCCTCACAGGATATGCGCCACAGACCGATGTCAAAGACGGGGTGGCGTCCTTTGTCGACTGGTACCGCGATTACTACCAGATTTAAGTCGGGTCGTCGTTTTACGTCTGGTGGCTGCCTCAGGACGGGCGGCGGTCCGCAGTGGTTTCGCTCGTCTTAGGCCCGCGCGGCAACACGATATCCGCGCGCAAGCCGCCATGGGTCGCACTTTCGCTCAGCCTTAGAGACCCACCGTGGCGCCGCGCGATATCCACAGCAATCGATAGGCCAAGGCCCACGCCAGAGCCGTTGTTTTGATTGCGCGCACTGTCCAGTCGCACGAATGGGTGCAAGGCGCGTTCGCGGTCTGCTTCTGCAATGCCCGCTCCATCGTCCTCAACACTCAAAACCACCGATCTGTCGAGCGCATGACACGACACATAGGCGTGCGTGGCGTAGCGCATCGCATTGCCGATCAAATTGTCGAGCGCGCGCGCCACAGCATCGGGGCGCGCCGAGATCAGGACATCCCCCACGGGCATATCGACAAGCGTAACATCCCCCCCTGCCCGTTTGGCCCGTGCCACAGCCGCCTCGACCAAAGCCCCAAGGTTCACAGGCGCAGTTTCTTCGGCAGCATCGGCCCGCGCAAAGGCCAAAAACGCATCAAGCAACCGCTCCATCTCCGACATATCATCCTTGAGCGCGGCGATGTCCTCTTTTGGAGCGCCTTCGGCTTCCAATAGCGAGACCGTCAACCGCATCCGTGTCAGCGGCGTGCGTAAATCATGCGAGACCCCCGACAACATCAAGGTACGTTGATCAATTTGCCGCTCGATCCGTGCGCGCATACTCAAAAACGCAGCGCCCGCCGAGCGCACTTCGGTGGCCCCGCTCAACCTGTAGGGCAGCGTTTCCCCGCGTCCAAACGCATCCGCCACCCGCGCCAACTGTTTGATCGGGCGCATTTGATTGCGTAAAAATATGATGGAAATCGCCGTCATCACAAGTCCGGTGAAAAACGTCAGGACGATCAACTGGTGGGGATTGCTGGCGGACGCCCGCCGCCGGTTGACCTCAAGGTGTAACCGCCCTGCATCGGTCATGTATGAGAACGCAAAGCTGCTATTTCCTTGGACAAAATTCACCCCGTCCAACGTGGGAAATGCCGCCGTCAATACCCGCTCGATGGTACGTCCCGAAATGTCATACCATGGTCGGTAGGGCTCCACAGCCACCGCATCGGCGCCGAAGGTAGACACGATGTTCAACCGTGCATCCAGATCCGCCATAACGGACGCCGCATCACGCGGCTCTAGCCCCTCAACCGCTACTTCGTAAAGGGCGACCTCGGCCACAACCCCCGTCATCAGCTGCTCTGTGATGTCATCGAAATAACGCTTCGAGAACGCGACAAGCACGACCATTTGCAGCACCACAATGGGCACCAGAATGATCAAAGCCGCGCGCCCATAGATGCCGCGTGGTGAAAACGTTTTGAGCCAAGTAAACAACATGGCTATTGGTAGCCTTGTCATAGGGCAAAGGGAAAGGCCAAATCATGCGCGACAGACCACAAGTGATCACAGCGTTAGGCCACGGCGTTGTGCGCATCCTTGCCCCCAACCCTTCCCCCATGACCCATTGGGGCACGAATTGCTATCTGCTGGGCACAGGTGCCGAGCGTATTTTGATCGACGCAGGACCGCGTGACCGTGCCTACCATGAGGCGGTTTTGTCGGCACTTCCCAAGGGGGCGCGCATTGCCGCCATTGCCATAACGCACGCCCATCTTGATCATAGTGCGGGGGCAAAGGATTTGGCCCACGCCACGGGCGCGCCTGTTTACGCCTTCGGGACCGCGGATGCGGGACGCTCACGCGTGATGGCGCACCTTGCCAAGGGTGAATTGGCGCAGGGTGGCGAAGGCGTGGATGCGGCGTTCACACCCGATATCATTGTGGAAGATGGCGAGACGATCCGCGTGGACGGTGCGCAGATCACCGCCCTGCATACGCCCGGACATATGGGCAATCACCTTGCCTTTGTATGGGGGGAGACCTGTTTTACAGGCGATCTCGTGATGGGATGGTCCTCGTCGCTGATCTCACCCCCTGACGGAGACGCGCGCGCGTACCGCGACAGTTGCGAGCGCCTTTTGCAGTTCGGGTTTACGCGCTTTTTACCGGGCCACGGCGCGCCAATTGATGCGCCCGCTGAGCGGATCGCGGAACTGTTGGCGCACCGCGCACACCGCGAGGCACAAATCCTTGCACAGTTGACCATACGTCCGCTTGATCTCACGGCTCTTACCGCAGCAATCTACACCGACCTGCCCGCACAGGCCCTCCCCTACGCCGCCCGCAACACGTTTGCCCACCTCATTGATTTGGTTGAGCAAAAGAAGGTTGCGTGCACACCAAAGCTCTCGGAAACCGCGGTGTTTTCACGCCAAATACCCGAGGCGAAAAGTTTTTGACCTTTTGTCATAAAACCCCCTTGCAGGCCACGAAACCCATAGTTATACAGCCCTCAATTCCGGCGTAGCTCAGCGGTAGAGCAGTTGACTGTTAATCAATTGGTCGTAGGTTCGATCCCTACCGCCGGAGCCAATTTCCTCTAAGATACTCAAATGTATCGGATTACCAATATGGGTCCGATGGTCTTCGAGGTTATTTGGCGGTTTGGTTGCACAGGCGGTTACACAGCCAGTTGCACAACCTGTTATTTTCTTTTTAATTCTCTATGGTTGGCTCTCCAACTTTGCGTAACTCGCGCTGAGCAAACGCCCGATCCCGCGCAATACCGACTGCAACTTATAGAGAGTCGCGGACGGTTTGTGCGATGTGTTTGAGTTGATCAGACAAGGGTGTCGTCTTGCGCCAGACCATCCCGATTGTGCGTGACGGACGAGGATGCTCCAAGCGCGCGACAGACACGGACGCGGAGCGGGTTTCTATCGGGACGGCCATATCGGGGATCAAGGTGACGCCAATTCCGGCGCCGACCATCTGGACCAGTGTGGACAAGGAACTGCCCTCCATCAAGTCGCGTGGCAATGTCGATGACGCGGTACAAAACGACAGCGCCTGATCGCGAAAGCAATGCCCCTCCTCCAACAAAAGCAGCCGCATTTCGCGCAACAGCTTGGCATTGGGCACAGGCTTGTCCGCATCGCTCAGTGGTCTGACCAAAACGAAATCCTCTGCGAATAACGTTTCCTCGTGCAAGGACGGCTCAGACACAGGCAAGGCGACAATCGCGGTATCGAGTTGGCCGCCCAAAAGACCGTCGATGAGCTTTGACGTCTTTGCTTCGCGAGGGCGCGGGTCGAGCCCTGCGTAGTCTTTGGCGAGGCATTTAATGAACTGCGGTAAAAAATATGGCGCAACGGTTGGAATGACGCCAAACCGCAACCTGCCGATTAGTGGGCTATGTGACGCGCGGGCGAGATCGCCAAGCTCGTTCACAGATTGAAGAATTTCGCGCGCACGCTCAAGAAATACCTCGCCATAGCCCGTCAGGCGGAGCTGCTTTGGTCCGCGTTCGACAAGTGGCGTTCCGAGCATGTCCTCAAGTGTTTTGATCTGCACCGACAGCGCAGGTTGCGAAATACCACAATCATCTGCGGCGCGGCCAAAATGGCGGTGTCTGGCCAAAGCCTCGAAGTAGCGCAGGTGCTTGATCGTGATATCAATCATAGTCCTTGGTTATCACGCTCATTAAAAAATGCAATTTTTATTTATAGTGTGAATCGGATAGACGGTGCGCAGAGTAACGTCGAGTGCTGTGGCTCTTGTCCCGAGGTGACGCGGGCATGTCCTGAACATGAACGGACAGGGCGGCAGATCGACACAGATAGACACGCGAAACCTTGATGGGAGATACAGATGGACGGAAATGATACAGGGACAGGCGGCAAGTGTCCGGTGATGCACGGCGGAAATACCGCGACAAGCTCATCTGTGATGGCATGGTGGCCGAATGCGCTGAACCTCGACATCCTGCACCAGCATGATACCAAAACCAATCCGCTTGGCGCAGATTTTGATTACCGCAAAGAGGTCGAAAGCCTTGATGTTGCCGCCGTGAAAGCGGACCTGCACGCGCTGATGACCGACAGTCAGGACTGGTGGCCCGCCGATTGGGGTCACTATGGTGGCTTTATGATCCGGATGGCGTGGCACTCGGCGGGAACTTACCGCCTTGAGGACGGTCGCGGGGGCGGCGGAACCGGCACGCAACGCTTTGCGCCGCTGAACTCATGGCCTGATAACGTCAGCCTTGATAAAGCGCGCCGTTTGCTTTGGCCGATCAAAAAGAAATACGGTAACAAGCTAAGCTGGGCAGACCTGATGATCCTCGCGGGCAACATTGCCTATGAATCAATGGGTCTCAAAACGTTCGGGTTCGCCTTTGGTCGTACGGATGTCTGGCATCCTGAAATCGACACTTATTGGGGTGCCGAAAAAGAATGGCTTGCCGACAGCGATGGGCGCTACGGCGATCTGGAAAACCCTGCGACGATGGAAAACCCGCTCGCTGCGGTGCAGATGGGTCTGATCTACGTGAACCCCGAGGGCGTGAACGGTAAGCCTGATCCGCTGAAAACCGCGTTGCACGTGCGTGAAACCTTTGCCCGCATGGCAATGAACGACGAAGAGACCGTGGCATTGACGGTTGGCGGTCACACCGTTGGCAAATGTCACGGCAATGGCGATGCGTCCACTTTGGGTGCCGAACCCGAGGCCGGCGCTATCGAAGAGCAAGGTTTTGGCTGGAGCAATCCAAAAGGCACCAAGAAAGCCAGTGACGCCATCAGCAGCGGTATCGAAGGCGCATGGACCACGAACCCGACCCAATGGGACATGGGCTATTTCAAATTGCTGTTCGGCTACGAGTGGGAGCTCAAGAAAAGCCCCGCCGGCGCGTGGCAGTGGGAGCCGATCGACATCAAGGAAGAAGACAAACCCGTCGACGCCTCTGACCCGTCTATCCGCCACAACCCAATCATGACCGATGCCGACATGGCGATGAAGATCGACCCGATCTACCGCGAGATTTGTGAAAAGTTCATGGCGGACTTTGACTATTTCTCCGACACGTTCGCACGTGCGTGGTTCAAACTGACCCACCGCGATATGGGGCCAAAATCCCGCTACATTGGCCCCGATGTGCCGCAAGAGGATCTGATCTGGCAAGATCCGATCCCCGCAGGCAGCACGTCTTATGACGTGGCCGATGTAAAGGCACGGATCGCCAACAGTGGTCTGACACTGGCCGAGATGGTGTCGACAGCTTGGGACAGTGCGCGCACCTATCGCGGATCTGACATGCGCGGCGGTGCCAATGGCGCGCGCATCCGTCTTGCACCTCAAAAAGATTGGGAGGGCAACGAGCCGGCACAATTGGCCAAAGTCCTGAACGTTTTGGAAGGCATCGCCTCCGAGACGGGTGCAAGCGTGGCTGATGTGATCGTTCTGGCCGGCAACCTCGGCGTCGAAAACGCAGCCAAAGCGGCAGGTTTTGACGTCACTGTTCCGTTCATGCCCGGACGTGGAGACGCGACAGACGAGATGACAGATGCCGCATCTTTTGATCCGCTTGAGCCTTTGGCAGACGGCTACCGCAACTGGTTGAAGAAAGACTATGTTGTGAGCCCTGAGGAGCTGATGCTTGATCGCACGCAATTGATGGGTTTGACGGCTGTTGAGATGACTGTCCTTGTGGGCGGTATGCGGGCAATGGGCACCAACCACGGCGGAACACAGCATGGCGTGTTCACCGATCGGGTCGGCGCGTTGACCAATGATTTCTTTGTCAACCTGACCGATATGTCCAACTCGTGGCACCCTGTCGACCGCACGACCTACGAAGTCCGCGACCGCACATCAGGCGCGGTAAAATGGACAGCAACACGGATGGATTTGGTGTTTGGCTCAAACTCGATCCTGCGGTCTTACGCCGAAGTCTATGCGCAAGATGACAATGCCGAGAAGTTCGTGAACGATTTTGTCGCCGCTTGGACCAAAGTCATGAACGCTGATCGCTTTGATCAACTGGCATAAGTAAAACCACCCTCCCCGCGTTGCGTACCTATCGGCGCGGGGGGGCCTTAAACACTGGTGCCGATAGCACCGCCCATCCCTGCCCGCTTTGCACATGAGCGCGGTGACAATAGGCGCATTACAATACGTGCACTGACGAGCCTACCGCCCGTCACTCCAACCAAACGGCCCCAGGTCGCCCTGTGGATGTGGTGTGAGATTGGCGATGATCGTGACCTCTCCCACACATAGCTCGGCCCTGCCATCGGTGATCTGCGCGTGTTTCACAGGTTGCCCCGCAAGAGACGCCAATACACGCAGGGCGTTCACAATGGGCCACATCTCGGACATGCCTCGCGGCCCGAAC